>NZ_JAUSYB010000001.1:3537885-3859511 GCF_030816505.1 Microbacterium sp. W4I20
ACACCCTCGTTCAAGAGGATGTCGAAAGGCGGGGCCGACTTCCGGATCTCGCGCTCGTGGAGGATGACCATGTCGTGTCCGAAGAACTCGAACTTCAACGCCTGGACTTTGGGAACAACAGTCGAGATGTAGTCGCTGACCGGGAACATGCAGAACGACAATACGAACATGGGGAACTGCGGATTGATGTTCGTGAGGCTGTGGTCGCCGCTCTCGTCGACGTAGATCACATAGTCGCTGAAGTCTGGCATCGCCCCAGCGTACGGTCGCATCAATGGGGCGAATCGGACACGCCCGCGGACTCCGCGGTATATAGCGTTTCGCCGCCGAGGGTCGGCCGCCTTCTCACAATCCGAGCTGATCGAGCTTCTCCTCGAACCGCACCTGCACGTCTTCCGGCTCCACGTCGTCGAGCTCGGCCCAGATCGCATCCAACTCCTTCTGCACCGAGTCGGGGAGGGCGGCGAACTTCTCATCCCAGGAGTCGATGGGTGTCCAGTAGCCGACGACCTTGAAGCGGGTCGCGGGCAGTCCCAGCTCCCGGCGCAGGTACTTTCGCACGTCGCGCAGGGCGACCGTCTCTCCGGCGACCCAGACGTACCCCTCGTCGAGGGGGAGGGCGGGCGTCGACGATGCCGCGGACGAGCTGGCCGAGGGCACTCGGGCCGTGGCCGTTGCCGCCGACCATCCAGGTGACCTCGACGTCGGGGCCGGCGGTGAACTCGATCCGGTCCGCTTCGCTCGGCACCTCGAGCACGACGCGGGTGCGCACCCCGGCCGGCGCCTCGGCGACGAGGCGTGCGACGGCGGGCAGGCCGGTGAGGTCCGCGGCGAGCACCTGCCAGGTGATCCCCTCCGGCGGCGAGTAAAGACCGGTCGGGGTGTTGAGGCCCAGCACGTGCCCGGGCTCGGCGCGTGCAGCCCAGGGCCCTGCGACTCCGGCCTCGTGCACCACGAAGTCGATGTCGAGCTCACCGGCATCCGGTCGTACGCCGCTGATCGTGTACGTGCGCATCGGCGCCGCGGGCGCGCCCTCCGGCGTCTCCCACCAGTCACCCGCGGGCACGGGGAGCGACACATCGGTCGGATCGTCGCCATGCGGGAAGAACACCCGCACGTACTCGTCGCCGATCCCGGTGCTGAGGAACTCGGCGACTCCCTCACCGCCGAGCGTGACGCGGATCAGGGTCGGCGTGAGGGCGGTGGTGCTGCTGACGATGCCGCGGTGGATGTTCACGGAGTCTCCGTCTCTTCGGTCGGGGGTCGGTGGTCGGACGAGGCGCTGTCTGTCGGGGCGATATCGGGCTGGGCGAGATCGGGCTGGGCGAGCCAGAAACGGCGGTACAACCCGTCGCTGGCGAGGAGTTCGTCGTGCGTGCCGTGCTCGGCCGCCTCTCCGTCGGCGAACACGATGATCTGCTCGGCCGTGGCGGCCTGCTGCAGCCGGTGGGCGATGAGCACGGCTGTGCGATCTCGCCGCAGCACCGTGATGGCCGCTTCCACGGCGTCGCGATGGTGCAGCCCCACGTCAGCCGTCGCCTCGTCGAGGATCACGACCGCCGGATCGGCGAGGAACGCCCGCGCGACCGCGAGCTGTTGGATGCGGCCTTCATCGAGCGGCGCGGAATCGGAGGATGGATGCCGTGCGGCTCCGGCGCCGGCTCCGGCCTCGTCCTCCACCGTCACCGCCTCGACGGCCCAGTCGGCGCCGACGGCACGCAGCGCGGCGACCAACTCGACGTCGCTCGCCTCGGGGGCGACCAGCCGCAGGTTGTCGGCGACGCTCCCGCGGAAGTGGTGCAGCTCCTGCGAGAGGTAGTACGGGGCCGACGCGTCCGGAGGCAGCTGGATCCGACCGGCGGTCGGAGCGTGATGCCCCGCGATCACCCGGGCCAGGGTGCTCTTGCCCGAACCCGACGTGCCCACGAGCGCCGCGGTCGTCCCGGGCTCCACGCGGAGCGTGACGTTGCGGATCCCGCGGCCGGTGGTCGGGTAGTGGAAGTCGACGTCCTGCAGGTCTATTCCGGCGGGTGCCCGGCGTGCGGCATCCGCTCTTCCGGCATCCGCTCTCTCGGCAGCGCCGGTCGCGGTCGGCGCCAGATCGATGACGCCCACGAGCCGGGCGAGTCCGATCGCCGCGCGCTGGATGTCGTCGAGCCCGAAGATGAGCTGGCCGACGGGGTCGAACAGGCGGTGGAAGACCAGCGCTGCCGTGGTCACCATGCCGACCGTGATCGCCCCGTCGGCCTGCAGCAGGAAGCCCGCCGCGAGGATGGCGGCCAGGCCGACCAGCTCGCCGCCGTTGATCCAGCGGAACAGCCGGTTGGTCAGCCGCACTCCCTCGACCTGCATGCGGATCGACGCCTCGGCGCGTTGCTGCACCCGCTCGAGCGCGTGCTCCTGCTCGTTGAACGCGGTCAGCGTCTCGAGACCCTCCACAGCCTCGAGCACGGCCTGGCTGCGGGCGGCTTCACGCACGCGCACCTCGCGGAACACCACCCGGGATCGGCGGAGGAAGGCGCGGGTGCCGAGCAGGTAGAGCGGCGCGGATGCGATGCCGGCGAGTGCGAGCCAGGGATCGAGTGCGGTCAGGGCGATCAGCGAGACTCCGATCGCGAAGCCCGCCGACAGCAGGGTGGGTGCGACGTCGCCGCCGGCCTCGGCCACCGCGTCGACGTCTCCGGTGACGCGGGAGAGCAGGTCGGCGCTCTCGCCGTCGTCGACCGCGCTGACCGGCAGTCGCATCGCGGAGGCGAACACGTCTTCCCGAAGGCTCGCCAACACGTCCTGCACCAGGGAGATGAGCACACGATTCGCCCACAGCATGACCAGTGCGGCGCCGATGGCCCCGGCCCCTGCACCGGTTACCCAGGCGGCGATGGTCGGCCCTCCGGCGTCGGTGGAGACGGCGTCGACGATCCGCCCCAGACAGGTCGGCATCACGATCCCGAGAGCGGATGCCGTGAGGAAGAGCGCCGCGACCGCCGTCATCCGGCCGGGATGCCGGCGCAGCAGCATCCCGACGACCGCGCGCACGCGGGCAGCGGTGGCGATCGGCAGAAGAGTCGTCTGCGCGCCGTCAGTCACGTCGTTCATCCGATCCTCGGGAGGGCAGGTCCACGACCCGATCGCAGGCGTCGAGCAGCAGGGGAGACGTGGTGATCACGATGGTCGTCGTTCCGTGCCGCGCGAGCGCTCCGGCGATGTGCGCCTCGGTGACGGCGTCGACCGCCGAGGTCGGCTCGTCGAGCACGAGCACCTCGGCGTCGGCGTGCAGTGCGCGCGCGAGCCCGATGCGCTGCCGCTGCCCGCCGGAGAGCCGACGACCGGCCTCGCCGACCGGGGCATCCCACCCGCCGACCTGGTCCACCGTGTCGTGTAGGGCCGCCGCATCGATGAGGTCGGCTCGAGGCAGATCGGTCGTGCGGTGGCCGCGCACCGCCTCGCGCAGCGTTCCGTTCACGATCGTCTGGCCGTGCGGCGGGGCGACGACGCGTCGGCGGTAGTCCTCCGGGTCCAGCTCGCCCGCATCGAGGAGCGTGCCGCCGACCGAGATCGCCAGTCCGCCCCGCGGCGGAACGGTGCGCATGCCGAGCAGCCGGGAGAGGGCGCGTGCGGCGTCGCTGTCGGATGGACGGATGCCGACGAGTTCGCCGACGCGCACGTCCACCTTCGGCGCATCGGGGTCAACGCGGAACCGCAGCACCACATCTTCGGGCACGGCCGGACGATCCGGGCGATCCATGGGCGCGGCGGGCGGTTCGAGGAGGTCTTCCGCGTCGATCACCGCGGCCAGCCTCTGGGCGGAGGCGAGCTTGTGGATCCAGTTCGAGGGGAACGTGCCGGCGAAGGCGAGGGAACCGCTGATGAATTGGGCGAGTCCCAGCACCGTCACCAGTTCGCCGATGCTGATCCGCCCCTCGGCGGCGAACCATGCCGACAGGCCGGCCAAGGCGGTCGTCGCCACGGCGGCGAGGGTCGCGCTCACGGCCTCGGAGGCGGCGAGGGATCGTCCGGCGGTGGTCGCGGCCACCCGGGAGACGTCGCTGGCCGCGGCGTAGCGCCGTACCGCCTCTTCGCGTGCGCCGATGCCGACGAGCACCCGGAACCCGGTCATGAAGTCGGCGGCGACGGCCCCGGCCTCGGTCGCTGCGCGCTGCTCGGCGTGTCCTCGACGCTCGAGCGGACGCGAGACGACTCGCATCACGAGCATCATCACGGCGGTCGACGCGAAGACCACGAGGGTCGCGACGGGGGAGATCACGAGCATGGCCAGTGCCGCCCCGATGATCGCCGCGATCGTGGCGCACTGCTGGGCGACCGACCATGCGACGCCGGCCACCCGGTACGTGTCGGAGGTGACGAAGGTCAGCGCCTCGCCGGGACTCAGCGCGCGGCGGGAGAGTCGTGGGCGCAGCATGCGGGAGAGCGCGAGGTGACGCAGCGCCTGCTCGCCGTGGCCGTAGACACCGACCATCAGCCGGGAGGCACCCTGGTAGCTCGAGCTCAGCACCAGGAACGTGGCGACCAGCACTCCGATCCAGAGCGCGAGCGCGAGCGGGTCGGCGGGGAGGACGGCGCGGTCGATCGTGGCGCCGATGATGACCGGGATCGTCGCCTCCGCCAGTGAGTGCAGCACGAGCAGCGCGGTGGCCGCGGTCAGCGAGAGCCCGCGCCCCTGGGCTGTGAGGGCGATCCGGAAGAGCCGGCGCGGAGTGTTCGTCACGGGGTGCGCCGTCGGCCGAGCGGAAGCACGAGCGGGGTGCCGGCGACCGGGTCGACGATCACCCGGCAGGGCAGGTCGTACACGGCCTCGACGAGCTCGGCGGTGATGATCTCGCGCGGGTCGCCCTGCGCGACGATCGCTCCCTCGCGCATCGCCACGAGGTGCGTCGCATAGCGGGCCGCGTGATTCAGGTCGTGCAGCACCGCCACCAGAGTCGTCCCGTTGCGGTGGAGGTCGGCGAACAACTCCATCAGATCGATCTGGTGCGCGATGTCGAGGAACGTCGTCGGCTCGTCGAGCAGCAGGTGCTTCGTCTGCTGGGCGAGGGCCATCGCGACCCAGACGCGTTGGCGCTGCCCACCGGACAGCTCATCCACGAGGCGCCGCGACAGGTCGGTCACCCCGGTGGCGGCCATGGCGTCCGACACGGCACGCTCGTCGGTGCTGCTCCAGGTGCGCAGGGCGCTCTGGTGCGGGAACCGGCCGCGGCCCACGAGGTCGGCGACGGTGATGCCGTCCGGGGCGATCGACGACTGGGGGAGGAGCCCGAGCTTCCTGGCCGCCTCCTTCGGCTTGAGCGCGCGCAGCTCCGCGCCGTCGAGGAGCACGGTGCCGGTGGTCGGACGCAACAGGCGTGCGAACCCGCGCAGCAGCGTCGACTTGCCGCACGCGTTCGGGCCGATGATGATCGTGAACGAGTCATCCGGAACCTCGAGCGAGAGCGCGGAGACGACCGGGGTGTCCCCGTATCCCAGCGTGATGTCGCGGGCCAGCAGTGAAGCGGTCATGGGTGTTCCTTTCACGCGCGGCGCGCGTACTGCGCGGCGAGCAGCCAGGCCAGATAGATTCCGCCGACCGAGACCGTCACGACGCCGACGGGCACGGCGACGAGCTGCCCGACAGCATCCGACACCACGACGAGTGCGGCGCCGGTCAGCATCACGGGCACCGTGCCCATCGGGGTGTTCGAGCGGGTGAGCCGCTGCGAGATCTGCGGTGCGGCGAGAGCGATGAACGAGATGGGGCCGGCGGCGGCGGTGACGAGCGCGATCAGGGCGACGCCGAACACCATCGCGGCGAGGCGGGTGCGGCCCGGGCTGATGCCCAGCGACGTCGCGGCGTCGTCGCCCATCTCCAGCACGGGGAGGGTGCGGTTGAGGGGGAGGGAGAGCAGCGTGACGATCCCGAACACGATCGCGGCGGGGATGAGTTGGTCGAAGCCGAGGGAGGCGAGCGAGCCGGCCCCCCACGTCGCCGCCATCATCGCTTTCTCGACGCTGACCGAGATCAGGATCCACGAGGTGAGCGAGCCGAGACCGGCGGACACGCCGATGCCGACGATGATCAGGCGGAACGACGACAGGGTGTTCTTGCTGGCGAGCACGTAGACGAGCAGCGCCGTGAAGAGTCCCCCGATCAGCGCGCCGGCCGCCTTGAACATGTAGGTGTTCAGCTCGAGCACGACCATCGTCAGGGTCACGCCGAACTGCGCGCCGACGCCGAACCCGATGATGTCGGGGGAGCCGAGCGGGTTGCGCGTGAGCGACTGGAAGATGCCGCCGGCCAGGGCGAGCGCCGCGCCGCACAACACCGCGAACAGCACGCGCGGCAGGCGCCACTCCAACACGACCTGGCGGATGTCGGGATCCGACGACGGATCCACCACGGCGCGGAGCACGGCGCCGAAGTCCACCTCGTAGGCGCCGATCGTCATCGAGGCGAGCCCGGTGCCGACGATCACAACGGCGAGAGCCGCGCACACGACGACCGCGCGCAGCGGGATCAGGCCCGCGATCCGTGCGGTCTCGATGCGGAGCTGGCGGCGGCCGAAGTCGACCGGTGCGAATTCCGCGGCGGCGACGTCGGAATCCTGCCCGGTGGCAGACCGCTGATCGACGGTCACAGTCCACTCACCCGCTTGCGTCGGACGAGCATGATCAGGATCGGCGCACCCAGCAGGGCGGTGACGATCCCGACGCGCAGCTCACCGCTGGGGAGCACGATGCGTCCGAGGACATCCGCGAGCAGCAGGAACGCCGGTCCGACGATCATCGAATAGGAGAGCACCCAGCGCTGATCGGGGCCGGTGAACCAGCGGACGACGTGCGGGATCATGAGGCCGACGAAGGCGATGGGGCCGGCGGCCGCGACGCTCGTTCCGGCGAGCAGAGTGACGGCGATGATCACCAGCACTCGCGTCACGCGGACGCGCGCCCCAAGGGCCTGCGCCAGGTCGTCGCCCAGCGCCAGCGCGTTCAGTGAGCGCGCGCACAACAGGCCGATGAGGAGCCCGAGGGCGATCAGCGGTCCCGCCCAGGCGAGCTGGTCGATGGTGCGTCCGCCGATCGAGCCGACGCCCCAGAAGCGCATGACCTGGAGCGTCCCGAGGTCGCGCAGCACGATCGCGGTGGTGAAGCCGGTGAATGCGGCACCGAGCGCGACGCCGGCGAGCGTGAGCTTCATCGGGGTGGCACCGGACCGGCCGAAGGAGCCCAGGGTGTAGACCAGCAGCGTCAGCACGAAGGCGCCGAGCAGGGCGAACGGGACGTAGGCCCCGGGAGTCGTGAGTCCGAGCACTCCCACCGCGAACGTCACGGCGAAGGAGGCGCCCGCGTTCACGCCGAGGATGCCGGGGTCGGCGAGCGGATTTCGGGTGAAGGCCTGGATGAGTCCCCCGCACACGGCGAGGGCGGCGCCCACCACGATGCCGAGAAGGGTCCGGGGCACCCGCAGCTCCCGCACCATGAGGTGCAGCGGGTCGGCGTCGTCGTACGACAGCAGTGCGTTCAGCACCGTGACCGGATCGATCGCGCGGTTGCCGACGGCGAGGGAGGCGATGGATGCTGCCGCCAGCACCACCGCGGCGAGGACGAGCCCCGCCGCGAGTGCCGCGGTGCGGTGCGGGGAGTCGTCTGCGCGACTCCCCGCACCCGTGTTCGAGGTTCCGGTGGCGTCCTGGGTCGCTGCCGGGCGGGGGAGAGAGGTCACTTCCCTGCGATCGTGGGCTCGCCCTGCAGCGCGCCGGCGAGGTCGTCGACGTACTTCGGGAGGATGTACTTCAGCGACAGCACGGTCGGTGCGCTGATGGCGGAGGCCTCGGCGTCGTCGGCGTAGATCACGTAGGAGCCGGCCGCGATCGGCTCCCAGCGGGAGACGACCTTGTTCTCGACCGTGTACTTGCCCTCGTCGGCGCTGCCGCCCCATGCGGCGAACAGATCGGCCTGCACGTCGTAGAGCTTCTCCAGGCTGACCCCGGTGTACCAGTTGTCGCCCTCGGCGCTCGCGAGGAAGCTGTCCATCGCCGAGGTCGAGGTGAACCCCAGTGCCTCGGTGATGCGCACGCGCGGGTCGTACTCGAGGTACACGCCCAGGTCGGTCCCGCCCTCGTTCAGCGTGAGTCCCCAGACGAACGTCTTGTCGTCGAACTCGGGGTGCTCGTCGGCGAGCGAGGTGATCAGCTCCTCGGTCTCGCCGATCAGCTCCTCCGCCTTGGCTTCCTCCCACATCGCGGCGCCGACGGTGCGCGTCATCCCCTCCCAGGTGCCGGGATTCCAGGGGCCTTCGACGTACGGCACGGTCGGTGCGATCTCGGTCAGTCGCTCGTATTCGACATCCGTCACGCCCGAGTAGAGGCTGAGGATCAGGTCGGGCTTGAGCGCCTTGATCGCCTCGTAGTTCGGGCCGTCCTCGAGGAAGGGGATGATCTCGGGGGTCTCGCCGTACTCGTCGGTCACGAACTCCTCGAACCAGGGCTGGTAGCCGCTCTCGTCCGCGCCCCAGACCTCCTCCATGCCGACCGGGTTCGTGCCGAGGGCGGCGACGATGTCGGGTGTCATCCATCCCAGGGTGACGATGCGCTGGGGCTTCTTCGAGATCACGGTCTCGCCGTGTCCGTGCTCGATGACCACGCCGTCGGCGGCAGTCGGCGCGGATTCCGCGCTGTCGGCGGATGCCGTGCAGCCGGCCAGGGCGAGGGCTGCGGCGACGGCCGCAGCGACGAGGGCGGAGCCTCGGCGGATCTTCGGGCGCGCAGAAGCGTGCGTCATGATTCTCCTTCAGAGAAAGGGGGAGGGTGAGCCGCACCACCGCGGCGAGAAGTTAGGTAAGCATGCCCTAACACTTCGATGCTAGGACGGATATCTCGACGTCAGTGTCGACAGAGCGACGAGTTGTGTCGGGAAAACGACGAACCGGTGTCCGGGCCCGGCTCAGCGCCAGTACAGCTGGTGGGCGGAATCCGCCTGCACGCGCGACACATGCTGCCGAGGGGTGAGGCCGAAGCGCTCCTTGAAGGCGGCGGAGAACGCGCTCGTCGTGGCGTATCCGCACCGATGCGCGGCCGCGCCGATCGGGGTGCCGTCGACGATCAGCCGGGCGGCGAGCGTCATCCGCACGCCGGTGCGCCAGCGTCCGAAGCTCATGCCGATGTCGTTCTGGAAGATGCGCAGCACGGTCCTCTCGTGGAGCCCGTGTTCGATGAACAGATCCACGGCGCCGCGCGGATCGCCCGGGTCGGCGAGGACGGCCTGCACAAGAGGCCGCACGCGCTCGTCGGTCGGCATCGGCACCTCGCCCCAGCCGTCCGCCGACTCCGCGCTCGGCTGCTGCAGCATCTCGATGAGCACCGATTGGATGCGCACGCGCAGATCCGTCGGCATGTCGTTGATGCCGAGATGGAGCAGCATCTCCTGCACCGCACGAGGCACCAGCACCCGGGCGATCCCGTCGATCGGAGCGATCAGTGAAGCATCCGGGATGTACGTGTAGCAGCCGATCGAATCACGTTCATGGTGCGCGGTGTGCGGTGTATGCGGCGGAATCCACACTCCCTGCCCCGGAGCGAGGCGCCAGCGGGCGTCCTGCAGATGCAGCCACACGGTGCCTCGATAGCACCAGGCGAGCATGGCATCCGGATGCGAGTGCGGAGGGGAGAGCGGCCGTGTTCCGGCGTCGTCGCCGGTCACGACGCCGGTGCCCATCAGGTACGGTGCGCTGACCGTCGACGGATGCGTGGGACTCGCGTCCCAGTCATCCTGCCGATATGAGTTCATCTGGTGCTCCGCGGCGCACGGCCACCGTCGTCGCCGTGGCGGGGGAGCCGCCGAGCCTGCCGTGCCCGTCAATGCTAGCCGGGTGTCGGCGGCAGGCCCCTAGTCGACGGTGGTGACGCCTGCCGGGTTCTCGTCGTTCCAGCGCTGGAAGGTCTGCACCCACCAGAACGCCGCGAAGAGCGCGAGTGCGAGGGCTTCGCCGATGAGCACCAGCGGGAAGCCGCCGAGCGAGTTGCGGAGGACGAAGGCGGCGACGAGCATCACCAGGTCGGCGATCATCAACCCCGCCACCCAGCGGTAGAAGACCTTCTGCCACAGCTCGGGAGTCTTCTCGGTGGGATCTGCAACTCCCCGAGCGTGAAGGATCGGCACCGCCGCGAATGTTCCGAAGAAGAGCAGGGTCGCGAGGAAGTGGAGGCTCTGCGGGAGCGGCCAGAAGTTGAGCGGGAAGGCGTCGTTCAGCCCGGGGACGAAGGTGAAAACGGCGAACACCGCCGCGGTGACGACGGCGATGCTCGAAACGAGGAGGGCGCTCGGGGTCGTGATCCCCTGGTGCTTGCGGATCCACATCATCGTGAGAACGACCACGATCACGACGATGACGTACACCGCGACCCCGAGGCGGGCGTCCTCCAGGTACTGCCCGGGGACGCAGTCGTCGGTCCCCGGGCAGGTCAGGTCGCCGATCGGGCGCTCCGCGTTGATGCCGGTGGGGATGATCGCGATGAGAGGGGCGAACAGCGCGGCGATGTCGAGGAGCGTCGGGGCTGGCCCGCGCCCGGAGAGGGCCAAGAGCGCGAGCGAGGCGGCGATCAGAGCCCCGGTGAAGATGCTGCGCACCGGCGTGTAGAAGTAGTGGCTGATCGAGGGGAGCACCTGCCAGCCCACGGTGAACGGCTCCCACGACACCACGAACGACTGGACCGCCACGCTCGCCAGCAAGGTGAACACGACGAAGACCAGGGAGAGCCGGAGGTACCGGTGCGTCTTTCGGCCCGTGGGGGTGAGTGCGGCGGTGGTCATTGGAGTGCCAGGAAGGCGAGACTCTGCGCGAGCTGCCCCTTGTTCAGGGTGTTGATGTCGCCGACTCCTGCGACCTGGAAGGTGCGTCCGTCGACACCGTATGCGTACACCCACGGCCGGTTGAAGTTGAAAGGATTCGTGCTCACCCGCTGCACATTCCACTCGAAGCGCTGCCGAAGATCTTCGCTGATCCCGTCGACATCGACGAACAGGACGTTGGTATTCGGCATCGTCGCGGCATTCGCCTCGATCAGCAGCGTGGCCACCTGCTTCGCGGTGTCCTTGACCCCGGCGGTGTTCAAGACCAGCGTGAGTGCTTTGACCGCGGTGTCGTCCAGCTTCAGCTTTCCCAGGTTGCCCGCGATCTGGCTCACGACGGTGAAGATGAAGTCCATGTAGCTGTCGACGGTCGCGATGTCCAGCTCGCCCTGCCAGGCGTAGACGGGGACGATCTCGAGGTCGTGCTTGTCGAGGCGAAGATGGAGGTCCCAGAATCCCCGGAGCTTCAGCTGGGCGAGCTGACGCACGACCTCCACCCAGTTCGGGTCGTCCTGCGCGCGGGTCAGAGCGGCGTCGACCTCGGGGCCGGCGCCGGGCAAGACGAACGGCGCGGCGACGAGCTGATCCAGCGGAACGCGGCGGAAAGCCTGCGCTTCCAGGGATCGGGTCAGAACAGGGTGCAGGTCCATGTCTCTCTCCTTTGAGAGCGATATCGCCGGGTGCGGCCCGATGTGGCCGCCCCGCCCCGATCGGCCGCATCTGCTCGTGACAGTACACCTGTGCCGCCATCCTCACCAGAGCGCAGATGGGCTCGGAATGTGCCCCTTGTTCCGTGTGATCCAGGGGAGGAGAATCCGGATCGGGGGCTGGGGAAAAGGGGACCATCGCATGGCTGAAGACTTCTCGCAGGCTTCGCTCTTCATCCGCTCGTGTTCGTTCGCTGAAACGCATTTCGGGTTGAACGTCAACGAGTGCAATGCGCCGGGTGCACCGGCGCGGTGGGGGCCGGTGACTCCGGGCGCCCACTCGCGAAACTCGTACCACTATCGAGGTCGCGCTGCGGACCTCGTCGGCTCGGAGGCGAACATGCAGCGGTTCGTGACCTGGGCGATCGACACGCACCTGGGTGAGCTGGCCGAGCTCATCCACAATCCGGGCGGATCCGTCGACAGCGGCAGGCGCGTGCCGCCGTCCTTCTGGGGTGCGGCCTGGGCCGGGCACAGGAATCACGTCCACTTCGCCATCTGACGCCGGAGAGGAACGATCGTGGCGAACGGGAACATCAGCTCGAAAGGGCTGGACTTCATCGCGGGATGGGAGGGCTTCCGTGCGCGGCTCTACAACGACGCCCTCGGGCACTGCACGATCGGCTTCGGACACCTCGTGCACCGCGGCGGATGCTCGGGAGCGGAGCCACCGGGGTTCAAGGACGGCATCACTCGGGCAGAGGGCATCGCGCTCCTCCGCGCGGACAGTCAGATCGCGGTGCGCGCGGTGAACGCAGGCGTGCACGTTCCGCTCACCCAGCACAAGTTCGATGCGCTGGTCAGCTTCACGTTCAACGTGGGCACCGGCGCCTTCCAGGGATCGACGCTGCTGCGGGTCGTGAACGAGGGGCGTCATGCCGACGTCCCCGCGCAGCTCTCGCGCTGGACGAACAAGGGACTGCCCGGCCTCGTCAATCGCCGGCGGGCGGAGTCGAACCTCTACGTGCACGGCACATACTGATCGACGCGAGCCGCTGACGTCATTCTTCGACTCATGGTGTTATCCCAGGCAACGGTCCTGGCGGCGAAGGTCACGGCCGGGTAACGTCGTCCTCATCGCGGCGATCCGGGCGGTCCCGGGCCTCAGCTCATACCTGATGGCGTGGCGGGTTCGACTCCCGCCGTCGCGTCCACTTCCCCTCGACGGGGTTCCCGCGTTCAGATCATGTGCGGGGTGGCTGCTCAGCCGCCCTCGCCCGCCAGACGGGCGCGGCGCTCCTCTTCGCGCTTCGAGTACGTGGCGGCGCGGATGGCTTCGTCCGACTCCAGGCCCGTTCCGAGCGCCCCGCCGAGCGTGGCCACCGATGCGACGAACCAGGTGAGTACGAACAGATCGCCGTGGGTGATCGTTCTGCCGAGCGTTTCGCTGATCACCTCCGGATCGAGCACGAACAGGGCCCATGCGAGATTGACGATGTACAGGGCCAGATAGCAGATGACTACTCCGAAGATCAGAGTCAACAGGGTCGAGGTGTTGTAGAGCCTGGACCGGTCGCGCGCCTCGGGCGAATCGTCGTCGGGGCGGTCCCAGAGTTTGCCGTCGATCACGATCCAGGCGATGACGATCGCGATGGACGCGAAGGTCGCGGCGGCGAGCCGCCATCCCGAAAGGGAGTCGGCGAGCGACCAGATCGTCGACTGTATCGTCGCCGCAGCCCCCGTGGCCAGGGCTGCGACGAGTGCGGACTTGAGTCCTGCCGCGAGTCGCCACGGACGGTTGGCGAGCACCATGCCGAGGAGCACGCGCCAGCGGGCGCTCGGCCCGGGGAGGGGCAGGAGCTGCTCTTCCGGCGTGGTGGGCTCGGCCATGTCGTTGACCAATCCTCGCACTGCGCGGCGGGCGCGGTCCTGCACACGGAAACCGCCGAGTGCGGGCAGCGAGAGGACTGCGGATTGTCGTTGGGGGTCGATCGCGGCCAGGAGGTAGCGGCCGTCGTCGTCGCGAAGCGGGAGCTCGGTCACACCGACGACGAGTGCCCAGTCGTTCTTATCGGCATGTGCTCGGAGCCGTTCCAACGCGGTGTCGACGGCCTCAGACCCCAGGGTGAAGGGCTCGCTGACGAGATCGATGGACCAGTCATCCGCTTCCGCTCTGGGCGGCGGCGAGAGGTCGGTTATGCGACGCGCGACGAGGGTGGGCGAAGCCGGATCGGCCACGAGACCCACGCGGATGGTATGCATCTTCGCAACGTACACCCGCGCCGTTCTCGGCGCAGCGAAGCCGCGACCCCTCCGTGGCGAGATCGCGGCTCCGATCGTGCAGTGCTGCAGATCAGTTCAGCGTGAACGTGGTGGTCTGCGTGTTGCCCGCCACGTCGTACACGACCAGCGTGTTCACCCCGACCACCGCGCCGAACGTGCCCGGCTTGATGAAGTTGACGTCGGACCAGGCGTTGTTCGTGAGGTCCTTGACCTTGCCGTTGATGGTGACCTTGTCGATCTTTCCGGCATCCGACAGCTTGAAGCTCACGAGGTCGTAGACGCCGTTCGCGCCGATCGTGAACTTCTCGCCCGTCTTCACGGTCGCCTTCGGCGCGGTCGCGTCGATCGTGAAGGTGAACGACTTCGTCTGCGAGATCTTGCCCGTGACATCCTGCGAGTTGTACTTGACGGTGTACTCGCCGTCGGCCAGGGCGACCGTCGCCGTGTGCGATGCACTCGTGCCGGTGACCGCGGTCTGCGTGCTCTTGATGAGCGTGCCGCCCTGATAGACGTTGGCGACGATGCGCTTCAGGCCCGTGTCATCGGTCGCATCGACCCGCACGTTCAGCGCCGAGAACGGACCGGCGGTCGTGGGGGAGACGAGGGTCGCGGTGGGCTTGTGCACGTCCGGGATCGGCTCGAGGGCGACCGTGAAGGCGGGGTTCCAGAAGTAGTTCCACACCTGGGTCGAAGAGAACCAGTAGGCGCCGCCGCGCTCGGTCACGGTGAAGGCGCTGTTGTCTCCCGCGGTGACGTCGGCGACCCGGAAGCCGGCAGGAGGCGTGACCCGCACCCCGAGCTCGCCGGGGAGGTGACGGATGTACCCCGAGGGCTGGAATGCCTCGTAGGTGCCGGGCTGGAAGTCGTACTCCGTCGCCGGGTACCAGTCGTCGCCCGAGCCGAGCTCGACGGTCGCGAGACCGGAGGCGGGAGTTCCTTCGGCGTTCACGACGTTCGCGACGAGCCGCAGGGCCGACATGCCGATCAGGCGCTCCTCGCCGTCCGCGTCGATCTCGATGTCGAGCACGCCCTGCGGACCGAAGTACTCGGCCGTCGCGAGGCGGGTGATCTCGGTCGCGTCCGTCGCTCCGGTGGCGTCGAACAGCACCTCGCCCGGAGGGTTGTTCGGGTAGCCGAGGTAGAGCTTCGCCGGACCGACCGGGATGTCGGTGAAGCGGTACAGGCCGTCGGCATCCGCGCTCAGGTAGTGCCGGGTGCCGTCGACATCGATCAGCTGCGCCGCGTGCGACGTGTTGAGGCGGTCGACGTCGCCGCTCGACGCCGTCTTGCTCGTGTCGTACAGGCCGTCGGCATAGCGGTCGTCGAACCGCGTGACCGTCAGCGAGCCGGTCGTGGCGTCAGTGGCGTCGGTGTCTTGTGCGAGCGCGGGCAGCGGTGCCGCGATCAGGGCGGTGGCCAGGCCTGCGGCCGCCCACCCCGTCATCTTGCTGATTCTCATGTGCATCCCCAGTGTCGAGCATGGCGTGCAGCCGGACGGTCGCCGGCCCATTCCTGAACCTAGGCGTGCAGTATTCCGGTCTCCAGCGACTTCCCGCTTGTTCACCCAGCCTTCAGACCCGGCGCCCTCGCGTTCACCTGGCGGTCACAGGCGTGCCCCGATCGCCGTGAGTCGAGCCGCCCCGAGAACGCCGCGATCTCGGCAGCGACTACCGCCGTCGCGTCCACTTCCCCTCTGGTCCGATCGTGACCGGCGGCGTACGGTTCGATGCATGACGACACCGATGGGAAACCTGCCCGCGGTCGTCTCCGCAGACGAGTGGCTCGTCGCGCGGAAGGCGCTGCTGGCCCAGGAGAAGGAGCTCACGCGGGCTCGTGACCGGCTCAACGCCGAGCGTCGACGACTGCCGATGGTGCGGGTCGAGAAGGAGTACCGCTTCACGGGGCCGGACGGCGAGGTCTCGCTCGACGACCTGTTCGACGGGCGGCCGCAGCTGGTGATGCATCACTTCATGTTCGCGCCCGACTGGGATGCCGCGTGCGCCAGCTGCTCGTCTGCTGCCGACCAGATCGGAAACCTGCGTCAGCTGCACGTGCGCAACACGACCCTCGTCGCCGTCTCGCGTGCGCCGTTCCCCCAGATCGCCGCCTACCGCGAGCGGATGGGGTGGGGGTTCCCGTGGTTCTCGTCGTACGACAGCGACTTCAACTGGGACTTCCATGCCACTCTCGACGACCGCGTCGCACCCGTGCAGCTCCACTTCCGCGACGAATCGGAGCTCGAGAGCACCGGCACGCCGTGGACCGGCGCCGGCTGGACCGCCGACATGCGCGGCGAGGAGATGCCCGGCATCAGCGTGTTCCTCCGCGTCGACGACGACATCTTCCACACCTACTCGACCTTCGGCCGCGGCATCGAGGAGTTCCACAACGGCTACCCGCACCTCGACCTCACGCCGCTGGGGCGCCAGGAGGAGTGGGAAGAGCCGGCCGGACGGGCGCAGTCGCTGGGGCTGCAGGTCGGCGGACCGTCCATGCGCCCGCCCGACGAGTACGACGTCTGAACCGCGGCGCGTCCCCGCAGACCGAGTGGCTCCCCGGCGTCAGAGGCTCGACCAGAACGCCACGATCTCGGCCGCGAGCTCGGCCGGCCGCTCGACCGGTATGAGTGTCCGCGATCCTGCGATGACCCGGGTTCGAGCATCTGGAATCCGGGCGGCCGCGGCCTCCATGATCTCGGGCGTCCATTCGCCGCGGTCGTCTCCGCTGACGAGCAGAGCCGGGGCCGCGATGCGCGGAAGCCGGTGCGTGGCATCCCCTCGATTGATGATGAACGAGGTCACGGTCGCGGCGATGCTCCGCCGGGGCGCCCGCGTGAGGGCATCGTCGATGACATCGGTCATGCCGCGATCCTTCGCGTGCGCGGGGATCAGCTGCGCATCGTGGATCACATGCTTCAGGTGCGGGATCGGACCGAAATGCGCGAGCACCTGATTGGCGATGATCAACTTGATCCGGAAGACCGGGTCGATCGGCTCCACCGGGGAGCTGATCGCCACCAGCGAGCGGATGCTGTCGGGGAAGAGCGCGGCAGCGGCCATCCCCACATGGCCTCCCCAGGCCGCGCCCACCCAGTCGACGCGCCCACCCGCGTCCAGCTGCTCGATGATCTGCGCGCCGACCTCCGCGCACTCCTCGATCGAGCTCACCCGCCCCAGCGGTGCACTCGCCCCGTAGCCCGGCCCGTCGATGACGACGAGCGTGCGGTGGGGGGCGAGATCGTGGATGACGCGTCCCCAGGAGTCGCCGTCCACGAACATGCCGTGCCACAGCAGGGCGTGGGGTCCTTGTCCCACCACCGTCGCAGCGATGTCGCCGAGCGAGGTGCGGAATCGGGTCTGAATCGGTGCATCGGTGTGTTCCATGTGTTCAGCCTGGCTGTGTGGATCGGTCGGTCCCGGCATCCATCCGCTCTGCAACGTTCGTGCAATGATGCAGCGTGGGCTCCGTGCATCTGCAGCTTCTCGACGAGGTCGTCGTCACGGCCGATGGCGTGCGCGTCGACGTCGGCGGGCCCCGGCCGCGCGCACTCATCGCACGGCTCGCCCTCGAACGCGGCCGCTCCGTCACGCTCGATGATCTGATCGATGACCTCTGGGGCACGGGATCGCCGCAGCTGCGCACCACGCTGCGCGCGTACATGTCGCGTCTGCGTGCGACGGCACTCGGTCCCTGGCTCGACGGCGGCAGGGCCGGATATCGACTCGCGGCGGACCCCGGTCTGTCGGTGGACCTCTGGATGCTGGAAGACGCGCTCTCCGGACGCGACGCCGTGCTGGGTGATTCCGAGCGAGGACTGATCGAACACTGGCGTGCGGCGCCACTGCAGGGCATCGGCGAGCCCCCGTTCGCCGATGCCGCCCGCTCCCACATCCGCGACGCCGTCGACACCCTTCGCCTTCGCGACGCGAGGGCACACCTCGAGGCCGGACGCGTCGACCGCGCTCTCGCGGTGCTGCACTCCCTGCGCGCCGCGCATCCGGACGACGACGACGTACTCGCGCTCGCGAGGATCGCGCAGACACGTGCGGCGCCCGCCGACCGGGCGCTGGCCCGGTTCGCCGCCGCGAGCTCGAATGCCGTCACGACCCCGGATGCCGTCGCGCCCGCTGATCGATCCGGCCGCGCTCTCCACCGAGGCGAGCCCTCCCGCGCGCCCCATCCGGCGAGCATCGCCCGCCGTCGCGGCATCCCCGCCCCGATCGCCGGGATCGTCGGACGTCGTGACGAGCGCGCGGCGCTCACGGCCGCCTTCGATGTCGCCCGTCTCATCACACTCACCGGTCCCGCCGGTGTCGGGAAGACCAGACTGGCGGTCGACTGGGTGGGCAGCGAGGCCGTCGCGGGCGAGGAGCACATCTGGTTCGTCGGCCCCGGGGCCTCGGCTGATGAGCAGGTCGGCGAGCGGATCGCCGCCGTCGTCGGCGCAGCGGAGTCGACTCCGCACAGCATCGCGACGCACCTCGCGGACCGTCGCGGCATCCTCGTGATCGACGGCGCCGACGCATCAGCGCCGGAGGTCGCAGCGATCGCGGTGGCGGTGCTCACTGCGGCTCGGGGTCTCGCCGTGCTCTGCACCTCGCGACGCGCACTCGGGGTTCCGGGGGAGAGCGTGCTCCGCATCGAGCCGCTTGCGATCGCGGAGGCGCGACAGCTGTTCGCGGACAGATACCTGGCCGATCCGCCGCCGGCCGACGCGGTCGCACGGCTCGTCGAGAAGCTCGGCAGACTGCCTCTGGCGATCGAACTCGCCGCGGCACGTGCTGCCGTGATGCCGCTGGACGAGGTCGCCGAGTCCATGCTGCGCGATCTCCATCCGTCGGGAGATTCCGAGCAGGTTCCCCTCGCCTCGGCACTCCGTTCGTCGCTGGCCCTGCTCACCGCCGAGCAGCGCGAGACACTGCGCGAGGTCTGCGGCTTCGCGGGCCCCTTCGATCGTGCCGCCGTCGCGGCGGTGTGCGGAGAGCGCCGACGCGACGCCGATCTCGATCAGCTCGTCTCCTTCTCCCTCATCGCCGCGGAAGACGGCGGCGCGGGCCCGGTCTTCCGCGTCTCCGAGATCGTCCGTCGCGCGACCCTCGCGGGTGAGACTCCGGGCGAGGAGTGGTCGCGACGGCATCGCGAGTGGTTCGCCGCCGAAGCGAGCCGCGCATCCGTCGAGCTGACGACGGAAGGCTCCGACATGCGCATCCGTAGCCTCCGTGGCGAGTGGCCCGACATCTCCGCAGCCTTCACCTCGGCCGAGCGTGCCGGAGACACGGCCACGGCCGCGGTCATCGCCGGCAGTCTCCTCTGGTTCGCCGTCCGGGCGGGAAGGCAGCAGGAGTTGCTCGCGCTGACCCGCAGAGCGGCCGGGATGCCGGGGGTGGTGAATGCCGCCGTCCAGGCGCAGCTCGCTCTGACCCGCGGTTTCCTCGCCTACCAGCTGGGCAGCATGCAGGAGGCTGCCCGAGAGATCTCCGCCGCCCGCGATCCGGCGGAGCGCTCCGCAGATCCCGTGCTTCGGGGCGTTGCCCGCGCCTTCGCGGCGTACCTGCTCACGCTCGATCCGCGCTCGGTCGCCGATCCCCAACGCGACCTCGCCGCAGCCCTGCAAGAACTGGATCGGATGCCGCCCGCCGCGGCGGCGATGGTCATGCTGATCGGCGGCCAGGTACATCGGGGATCCGGCCGCGCCAGGGAGGCGATCGCCCTCCTCGAGCGTGCCGGTGCGCTCGCGACGCGGTGCGGGCACGACTGGGTCGCGCTGATGGCGCCGGTGGTGGCGGCGAAGGTGCACCTCGACCTGCGGCAGGGATCCGCAGCGATCGCCGCACTCGTGCCCGCCGTGCGGCGCAGCGCCGAGGCCGGTGATCCGGTGTCTCTGCTGATCGCCGCATCCGTCGCGGCCGGAGCCGCAGCGGCACTCGGCGACGATGCGACCGGCGCTCGGATCATCGGAGCCGTCGATGCGATCGGTCGGCGCTACGGCTTCGATCCGCGCGCGAACGAGCCGGCCGACTTCGAGCTGTACCTGCACCGGGTCAGGGAGGGGCTGACACCCGCGGAGTGGCGCGACGCCTATGCGCAGGGCCTGCGCTGTGATGTCGAGGAGCTCGTGGAGCTCACGGTCTCCATCGCCGACCGCTGACGCCGGTCACTCGGATTGCCCGTCGCGAGCGATCCGTTCCTCGATGGGCGCCCAGCCCGTCTCCAGGACGGAGAACCCTGCCTCCAGGGTGCCGAGCGGATCTTCGCTCTCGTTGACGAGCAGCTGCAGCTGCAGCATGAACCGCGAATAGACGCGGATCTCGGCGGTGGGCTCGGAGAGCCCGAGCTCGTCGGCGATGGCGTCGGAGAGAGCGTCCTCGTGCCGGAGCCACATCTTCGCGGCATAGTCGCGCAGCGCGGGCGTCTCGTTGAGGAAGCGCATGAAGGTGCGGGTGACCTCGTCGCCGTGCTCCACGACGTTCGCTGTCATCTCGGTCGCGTAGAAGTCGTGGATGGCGCGATTGATGGTGCTGCCGTCGGGGCGGTCGCGCACGGCGGAGACCAGCCGGTCCCGTTGCTCGTCGTCTTCATCGAACACCAGCGCCTCCTTCTGGGCGAAGTGGGCGAAGACGGTGGTGGGAGAGACGTCGGCGGCATCGGCGACCTCGCGGATGCTGACGTTGTCGAAACCGCGCTCGAGGAACATCATGGTCGCCACATCCGAGATCGCTTTGCGCGTCGCGGCCTTCTTCCGCTCGCGGCGGCCGAGGGGTTCCGATGTCGTCATGCCTGCAGTCTAGCGAAGTCGATACAAAACTGGCTTGACACCAAAACTGGTATGGATACACTTTTGGTATGACTTCAACCATTTCCTCGATCCGCCGCGCCAACCGCGCGTGGATCATGCTCATCGTGCTCACGATGCTCACCGTCATCGGTATGACGGTCGTACTCCCGGTACTCCCGTTCGTCGTGCTGCAATATGTGTCCGAAGAGAAGGACCTCGCCATCTGGGTCGGCGTGCTGGAGGCCGTCAACGGGCTCTGCGCCTTCCTCGTCGCACCGTTCCTCGGCCGTCTGTCCGACCGGTTCGGTCGTCGTCCCGTGATCATCGGCGCCGCGTTCGGGGCCGCATTCGCCATGGTGCTGTTCGGCATCGGCGGCGCGATCTGGGTCCTCGTCCTCGCCCGGGTCATCCAGGGCCTGACGGCCGGCGACCTGCCCGCTCTGTTCGCCTATCTCGCCGACATCACGCCGCCCGAACAGCGGGCGAAGCGATTCGGTCTCCTCGGCGCTCTCTCCGGCATCGGGATGATGATCGGACCGGCCGTCGGCGGACTGCTCGCGGCGATCAGCATTCAACTCCCCGTCTTCCTCACCGCCGCGGTCGGCCTCACGATCGCGATCCTCAGCATCTTCCTGCTGCCCGAGAGCCTGAAGCCGGAGAACCGCATCTCGGCGATCACCCTGCGCGACGTGCAGCCCTTCGCCGTGTTCAGGAACGCGTTCCGACGCGTGGAGCTCCGCGGCCTGCTCATCGGCTTCGCGCTGCTCGCCCTGCCGTTCGGCTTCTTCGTGAACAACTTCAGCGTGCTGGCGCTCGACTCCATCCAGTGGGGACCGACCCAGATCGGCCTGCTCACCGCCGCCGTCGGCATCATCGACATCCTCATCCAGGGCGTGCTGCTCGGCATCCTGCTCCCGCGCATCGGAGAACGCGGCGTGATCGTGAGCGGAATCGTCGCGCAGATGATCGGACTCGCCGCTCTCGCCATCGTGGCCTCGGTCTTCGCCCAGCCGTGGGTGTTCATCATCGGTGCCCTCATGCTCGCCGCGGGTCAGGGCGCCGCGACCGCGGCGATGGACGGTGCGATGTCGAACGCCGTCGGCGATGACGAGCAGGGCTGGCTCGGCGGGGTCACCCAGTCGCTGAACGCGGCGATGGGGACGGCCGCGCCGCTCATCGCCGGGGCGCTCTACGCGTTGGTCAGCCCCGCCGCCCCGTACTGGCTCGGCGTCGCGCTGATGATCCTCGCCATCATCGTGGTCGCCCGCGCGCACATCGCGAACACCGCCAAGGGTGCGCCGATCGACGCGCCGGATGCTCCGGCCGAGGCCCTGCCCGCGCCCACTCGCTGAAAACGTCGCAGGACGACACGAACCTCGCAGCAACCCCCGGGATTCCTGCGAGGTTCGTGCTGTGCTGCGCGTCTTCTGCACGGGCGAAGAGGATGATGGATGCATGGCCGCTCCTCACCGCCCCGGTCTCCGGGTGAACTCGGGGGTCACGATCCCGGAGTCGGAGCTGTCGTGGCGGTTCTCCCGGTCGTCCGGCCCCGGCGGACAGGGCGTGAACACCGCGGACTCCCGCGTCGAACTCCTCTGGGATGCCGCGCGATCGGCGGCGCTGTCGCCGGTGCAGCGCGAACGGCTCCTCGAACGGCTCGCCGGTCGCCTCGTCGACGGGATGCTGACGATCGCGGCATCCGAGCACCGTGCGCAACTGCGAAACCGGGAAGCCGCCCGCGAACGGCTGGCCGCGCTGGTCGCCGAAGCCCTGCGTCCGCCGGCATCCTCGCGGCGTGCGACCAAGCCGAGTCGAGGTTCGAAGGAGCGCCGGCTGAAGGCGAAGCAGCGCCGCACCGACGTCAAGCAGCTCCGGCAGCGGCCCCGCGACTCCTGACCCGCTAGTCCGTCCCGCCGCGCACGAGCTCGAGACCTGCCCCCGCGAACTGCCGCAGGGTCGCATCCGGCAGGAAGGCCCGGGTGAGTGCGCCGCCGATGCGGGTGAGGTCGCTCTCGTCGCGGAACAGGAGATACATGGTCTCGTACCGCGGGTGGAACTTCTGCTTGAAGCGGTGTGCAGCGACCCGAAGCCGTAGACGGGCTCGAGGGCGTCGGCGAGCTTGTCGCTGAGGGCCGCGATCACACCGGCATCCGGTGGATAGTCGTGCGCGAGCGGGGCGCCGGAGAGGGACATGATCTCGGCGCCCTCCTCGGAGAACTGCTTCGCCGAGGAGCCGATCAGGTACTCCATGACCGGGCCGAAGCCGCCGTCGCGCCGTCGCATGAGGTCGAGTGTCCAGCCGCGCACGACGCCGTCACCGCCGTAGACGGGAAGCCAGGAGAGGAACCCGTCGACGTCGCCGTTGGGTGCGAGCGCCAGTGCCAGCCGCACGGCCGGGTCCTCGGCCTCGTCGAGGGTGCCGAGGGTGAAGCGCATCTCGGGCAGGTCCTTATCGCCGACCCAGGCCTCCGAGATCGCCCGCACCTGCTGCTGCACACCCCACGGCTCGACCTTCAGCTGCGTCATCCGGAAGGTCATCGACTCGCGGCCCGCCCGGTTGAGGGAGGAGCGCACGGAGTTCCACCGCTTGCCGGTGAACTCCAGTCCTGCGAGGTCGACGATGGTGTCGTCCGCGACGACGATGCTCCGCCAGGTGGAGGGGACCGCGGCGCGCGTCGCCTCGTCGGCGCTGAAGTAGCAGGGCACGAGTCCCGCCTGCTCGGCCGCGCGGATGAACTCCGCGACAGCATCCGCCCTGTCTGCCGCCGGCCCGATCGGATCCGCGAGGGCCAGCGCGACCCCGTTCCGGCGCTGGTAGGCGACCACGCCGCCGGCGACCCGCGCGTAGCTGTTGCCCTCCCAGGTCGTCATCCACGACAGCGTCCCTCCGCCGTGGGCGCGCAGTTCAGTCTTCACCTCGTCGATGGTCGGCGCGGGCTGGATGCCGAGCGTCGACTTGCGTTTGGCATGGAACGCACGCCGCACCCACACCAGGTACACGAGCATGATCAGCCAGAGGAAGCCGTTCGCCAGCGGCAGCTCGGTCTCGCCGTCCCAGCGCACGTCGAGCTCGGCCTGACTGGTCAGTGTGATGAGCGCCAGCACCAGCGCGGCGGTCAGGAGGTTGTAGAGCCCGAGCAGGATCGCCATGATCCAGGCCCACCGGCGCCCTCGACGCAGGCCGGTGACGAGCAACAGGATGACGACGAGGTCGACCGCGAGATCGATGAACCCTCCGGATGCCGGCTCCGTCGGACCGAACGGGCCGTCCGTGGGGACGAACACGCTGATGATCTCGATCGCCCCGAGGACCATCACGGCGACCACGGCGATCAGGCGCTGCTCGCGGACGGTCGTGCGCCGCACGCGCAGCGACCGATCGACGACCAGGATCAGCAGCACGGCCAGCAGGTGCTCGAGGTCGGCGACCTTGCCCCAGAACAGCATCGCGATGAACACGAAGCCGAGCAGGATGAGCCAGCCGCGCACGCGCCACGGCGGCCGGAACAGTCCGACCGCCGCCGCGATACAGGCCATCGTGCCGCCGGAGGCGCCGACATCCAGCGCCTGCGCCTGTGTCGCCGCCCACGCCCACGGAACCTGCGAGGCCAGCAGCAGCACGAGCGCGGTGGCGAGGATCGCGAACAGCTGCCCGATCCAGTAGTACGCGAGCGCCACGCGCGAGCCGCGGACGAACTCCAGGTACGCCATGCCCCAGAAGCCGGAGATCGTGAACACGTACACCCACGGCTCGTTCACGAAGAAGGTTCCGGTCAGCGGCGTCCACCACTTCCCGTCGGTCAGATTCGGCAACCCGTAGGCCACGTTCCGGAACAGCGCGGTGTCCTCGAACGGCGCCCACAGACCCTGCCAGATCACTCCGACGGCGAGGATCAGCAGCACCATCGTCACGGTCGCCGGAATCCGCCGCACGACCGAGAGGACGGGGTGGGTCGTGCGCGCGGGGGCCTCGTTCATGCGCTCAGCGTAGCGAGGGCGGGGCGGCCGTTCGGAGAATTCGGCCGCGGCTGTGGACGTTTCGCCCGGTGCTGCACATATACAGGTATGGAACGCATCGAGGAGAACACCATGTCGGGGGATGGCGAGGATCAGGGCGACCGTGCCCTGCGCGACGCAGGCGCGCTGATCGCACCGCGCTCGCCAGAGCTAGAGGAACAGCTCGCGCGCCTGACGGTCGCCACGAGGTCGGCGGCTCGGTCGCATCGATACCGTCGCCCCGGCATGGTGGCCGCCGGGGCAGGTCTCGCCCTGCTCTTCGCCGGCGGCGCCGTGGCAGCGGCGGCGACCGGACTCTGGCACCCTTGGGCGGAGAGTCCGGACGGCACGTTCCGATACAGCCTCCCGAGCGGTGTCTCGTGCGAAGAGCGAGTGGGCGACATCCGCGCCGAGAACCCCGAGGTGCAGACCGCGATCCAGGAGATCTTCCGGTCCATCGACGTGGTGGCCGCCGCCGACGTCGAAGGAGCCGAGAAAAGGCTGCGCGGCGAGCCGGAAGCGATCGCGATCGCCGAGGACTGGATCGACGCGGGGCACACCGAGCTCACGACCACAGACGACGTGCTGGCGCAGATGGCCACGTCCCGCGCGGTGAACGACGTCGTGATGGCCGAGCTCGAAGAGCGCGGATTCGACACCGATGTTCCGGAGAACATGATCTCCGTCCGCGGTCAGGCGATCTGCGACGGGGGAGCGCAGTGATCCGGCCTGCCTCCCGCGACTCCTCGCCTCGCGGGCTCGACAGCATCGCCGCGAACGCCTCCGACCTGCTCGCGTACTTCGAACGGCGCACGGAGCGGGCGGATGCCGCCGACCTCCTCTCCGAGACCATGCTCACGGCCTGGCGACGCATCGATACCCTGCCCGACGACGAGACCGAGGCGCGGATGTGGCTGTTCGGGGTCGCCCGGGGCATCCTCGCCAACGCTCAGCGCGCGTCGGTGCGTCGGTGGAAGCTCGCGGAGCGGTTGCGCGGTCACCTGGAGTCGCACCCGGCGCACCACGACGATGCCTCGGCGATCGACGTGCGGGATGCCGTACGCCGACTGCCCGATGATCTGCGCGACCTCATCGGCCTGGTGCACTGGGAGGGGTTCACGATCGAGGAGGCGTCGACGATCATCGGCATCCCGTCGTCGACGGCGCGGGGGCGGTATCAGAATGCGCGACGACTTCTGGCGCAGACGCTGTCGCCGGCGCTCACCGACTCAGGTGCTCCCTCGCCGGGAGGCGCCTGAGCCGGTGACGCTGATCAACCGTCGACGGCCTTCTCGATCGCCTGCTCGAGGTCGTCCCAGTCCTGCAGTTCGACCGGCGCCCCGTCGATGAAGAACGAGGGGGTGCTGCTCACGCCGAGCTTCTCGCCGTCGGTCTTGTCCGCCTGCACGCGCTGCAGGGTGGCCGGATCGGCGATCGCCGCGTCGTAGGCGGCCATGTCCAGTCCGAGATCCTCAGCGATGCCGCGGAATGCCGCCGGAGTCTCCACGTCGCTGTGCGCCCACTCGGTCTGGGTCTCGAACAGTGCGTGATACATGTCCTCGAAGCGATCCTGCTGCGCTGCCGCCTCGGCCGCGAGCGCCGCTTGGGTGGAGTTCACGTGACCGGGCAGCGGGAAGTAGCGCACGACGTAGGTGATGTCGCCCTCGAAACTCGCGCGCAGGTCTTCGACGATCGGATAGAAGGCCGCGCAGGCCTCGCACTCGAAGTCGAGGAACTCGACCACGGTCACCGCATCCGCCCCTCCCTCGTCGAGCACGTGCGAGTCGGTGCGGACGGTCTGCAGCTGCCCGCCCTCGGGCGATTCAGGGGTGGCGGCACGTTGGCTGAGGGCGTAGACGATGCCGACGATCAGCAGTACGACCGCGACGGCGATGGCGATCAGGGTCGCCTTGACAGAGGTTTTCATGAGGTCTCCAGACACAGGGTTCGACGAGGAAGGATGCCGCGCGGGCGGCCCGATGCATTCGTCGACGTTCAGGTGCGGGAGATCGAGAGCTGCGTGAGGGTGAGTGCGGAGAAGAAGGATGCCGGACCGGCGCGCCTCAGCCGGATCGCGACGATCCGCGGGCGACCGCGCTCGCCCATGCCGCGTCCGCGGAGCATCCGGTACAGCAGCACGAGCGCGACCACGCAGAGGATGGCGACCAGGCACAGAGCCGTATCCGGCGTCGGCAGGTCGACCGCGGCGCCCGCGTGATCCTGATCCCCGGCGGAGACGCCGGAGTGGGAGACACCGGCCGCGAGGCAGAGCGACGCGTGCACGTGTGCCTTCCCGTGCGCGGTCGACCATGCGCCGACGACCAGCAGGAGTGCGAGGCCGACGGCGATGACGATCCGAGCGATCAGCATCCGTTCGGCACGCACCCGCGGCAGGGGATCAGGCGAGGGAGGGAGCATGTGCGGCGCAGTCTAGCAACGCCGCCTCTGCCCGACGCGGACCGACCCCTTCCCGCACGCTTACACTGGAAGGGTGGCGAGACTACTGATCATCGGCGGCTTCCTGGCGGCGGTGTTCTGGGTGTTCAGCATCGTGGACTGCGCCGTACAGCCGGCGACGCGGCACCGTGGCGTGCCCAAGGCCGCCTGGATCGCGATCGTCGTGCTCATCCCCGTGATCGGCGGCATCCTGTGGTTCGTGATCGGCCGTCGCCGCACGAACGACCAGGGCACCCGCCGGGTGCTCGCCCCCGACGACGATCCCGCGTTCCTGAACAGCATCAGCAAGACCGAGCAGGACGCCCGCATCAAGCGCCTCGAAGAGGAACTCGCCCGCCTGGACGAGGAGACCGACGAGCCTCCCGCCGCGGACCCGCGCCCGTGACCTCATCACCGGCGACGGATGCTGCGGCATCCCTGATCGCCGATCTCGTCGCGCACGGCGTGCGCGACATCGTGCTCTCGCCGGGTTCGCGTTCTCAGGCGCTCGCGCTCGCCGCGGTGCGGTTCGCCGGTGACGGAGCACTGCGCGTGCATGTGCGCGTCGACGAGCGGGTCGCCGGATTCACCGCGCTGGGCATCGGTCGCGAAAGCGGTGTGCCGGCGGCCGTGATCTGCACCTCCGGCACCGCGGTGGCGAATCTGCTGCCCGCGGTCATGGAGTCGTTCCACTCCGGCGTGCCGCTGCTGCTGCTCACCGCCGACCGCCCGCCGGAACTGCGCGGCGTCGGGGCGAACCAGGCGACCCTGCAGGTCGGCCTGTTCGACCGCTGGGTGCGGGAGCAGATCGATGCTCCGGTCCCCGGCGAGGGCGATTGGACCGGTCTCGCCGCGCGCGCCGTCGCCGCTGCCCTGGGCGCGACGGATGCCGCGGGCAAGGTGCCGGGCGTCGCCGGACCCGTGCACCTGAACCTTCCGTCGCGCGAACCGCTCTCCGGTGTTCTGCCTGACATCGCGGCCGCGCCGGGCGATGCCCCGCGGTCTGCAGCGCCCGAGCCATTCCTGCTCGAGCGCGGGCCCCGCACAGTCGTCGTCGCGGGTGCCGATTCCGGACCCGACGCCGAGGAGATCGCCCATGCGGGCGGCTGGCCGCTGATCGCCGAGATCGTGAGCGGCGCACGGTTCGGACGGCAGCTCGTGCACGGCTACCGCTCACTGCTGCGCCGTGAAGAGCTGGGCGGACGGATCGAACGCGTCGTCGTGCTGGGCCATCCCACGCTCAGCCGCGAGGTCACCGGTCTGCTGTCCCGCGCCGAGGTCGATATCGTCGCGGTGCGCCACGGTGGGGAGGAACTCAACCTCAATGGACGCACCCGCGCGGTCGCGGCCGTCGCCGTCGAGCCGGGCGCGACCGATCGGGAATGGCTCGGCGAGTGGCTGGCAGCCTCCGCCGCAGAGGTCATCGACCTGAGCGAGCACGCGCCCGATGCGGATGCCCTCGCCTCGAAGGACTTCAGCGCTCGCCGGGAGGCCGTCAAGGCGGAGCTCGATGCGGTCCGCCGCCCCCTCGACCGAGAGCTGCTCGTCGATGCGGTGTGGCGCGCGACCTGGCCGCACGACCGGCTGATGTTCGGATCGTCGCGGCTGGTTCGGGTCGCCGACGCCGTGCTCGGCGGCAAGAAGGTCCCGGTGCACGCGAACCGCGGTCTCGCCGGCATCGACGGCACCATCGCCACCGCCACCGGCATCGCTCTCGCCAGCCAGGCGGCCGGAGCCCCCGGGATCACTCGTGTGCTGCTGGGCGACCTCGCGTTCCTGCACGACGTCGGCGCCCTGATGCTCCCGCCCGACGAGACCGAACCGCGGCTGCAGGTCATCGTCGGCAACGACGGCGGCGGCACGATCTTCGACGCGCTCGAGGTCGCGGCATCCGCGGCACCGGCCGATCTCGACCGCGCCTTCTACACCCCGCACACCGTACGACTCGAGCAGCTCGCCCTCGCCTACGGCTGGGAGTATCAGCGGGTCACCACGCGCACGGCTCTCGACCAGGCGCTGACAGCGCCGCGCGGCGGTCGCCAGATCATCGAGGTCCCGCTGGCCCGATGACTGGCAGGATGTGCGTATGGACGCGCACACCTGGACCCAGACGCTGCGAGTCGGCGACGGATTCCGCCTCGCCGACATCGACCCCGACGGCAAGCCGGGGTACGACCGGGGCAAGTCCCACGGGGTGAAAGACCTCGCCGCGGGCCTCGAGAAGCTCAACGTCCTGCAGGAGCGCCTCTTCGCCGAGAGCCGCGTCGGCGTGGCGAAGGACTCCGTGCTGCTCGTCCTGCAGGCGATGGACTCCGCCGGCAAGGGCGGCATCGTGCGGCACGTGGTCGGCGGCGTCGATCCGCAGGGCATCTCGCTCGCCGCCTTCAAGGCGCCGACCGAGGAGGAGCGCGCACACGACTTCCTCTGGCGCATCGAGAAGCGCCTGCCGGAGCCCGGATTCATCGGGGTCTTCGATCGGTCGCACTACGAGGACGTGCTGATCGGACGCGTGCGGCAGCTGGCCGAACCGGTCGAGATC
This sequence comes from Microbacterium sp. W4I20, assembly GCF_030816505.1. Lineage (NCBI taxonomy): Bacteria > Bacillati > Actinomycetota > Actinomycetes > Micrococcales > Microbacteriaceae > Microbacterium > Microbacterium sp. W4I20. The sequence goes on from NZ_JAUSYB010000001.1 coordinate 3,567,401, forward strand.
GAACGCCGCTTCGGCGCGATCCGCGAGTTCGAGGCGCGAGTCGCCGCATCCGGCACCCGCATCATCAAGGTCATGCTGCACATCTCGCCCGACGAGCAGAAGTCGCGGCTGATGGAACGCCTCGAGCGCCCGGACAAGTACTGGAAGTACAACCCCGGCGATGTCGACGAGCGGATGCTGTGGCCGCAGTACATGGAGGCCTACCAGGCCGTGTTCGATCGCACCTCGACCGACGACGCACCCTGGTACGTCGTGCCGGCGAACTCGAAGTGGTTCGCGCGCCTCGCGGTGCAGGAGCTGCTGCTGGCCACCCTCGAGGACATCGACCCGCAGTGGCCGGGAGCCGACTTCGACGTCGAGGCCGAGAAGAAGCGCCTCGCCGCCAGCTGATCCTTCGTCTCGCGGAGACTCGCGCTGAGCGAGCGGAGCGAGACGAAGTGTCGCTCAGGAACCGCCCTTCGTCTCGCTGCGCTCGCTCAGGAACCGGAGTGCAGGTCAGGCGAGGGCGTCGACCAGCGGGCGGAACTTCACCCGGGTCTCCAGCAGCTCCGACTCGGGGTCGGAGCCGGCCACGATGCCCGCCCCGGCGTAGGCCGTCACGCGGATGTCGTCGGCCGCGGTCGTGAACTGGGCGCACCGCAGCGCGATCGCCCACTCGCCGTTGCCCGCGGCATCCACCCATCCGACCGGTCCGGCGTAACGGCCGCGGTCGAAGGGCTCCAGGTCGCGGATCGCGGCGATCGCCGCCGAGGTCGGCGTGCCGGCGACGGCCGCCGTCGGATGCAGCGCACGCACGAGGTCGAGCGCCGATTCGCCAGTCGCGAGCTCGCCCTCGACGTCGGTCGCGAGATGGAACAGGTTCGGCAGCTTCAGCAGGAACGGCTGCTCGCTCGCGGCGAGGGCGCGAGTGTGCGGTCGCAGCGATGCCAGCACGCTCTGCACGGCGTACCCGTGCTCGTCGAGGTCCTTGGTGCTCGACGCCAGATGAGCGGATGCCGCGGTGTCGGCATCCGCATCCGCGCCGCGCCCGATCGTGCCGGCGAGCACCCGTGCCGTCACCGTGCCGCCCTGCACGGTGACCAGGGTCTCCGGGCTCGCGCCGATGAGTCCGTCCACGGCGAACGCCCACGTGTCGGGGTAGCCGGTCGCGAGCGCGCGCACGAGCCGTCGCAGATCCGAGCCGGCGGGGATGCTGCCGGTGAGGTCGCGCGCGAGCACGACCTTGCTCAGCTCGCCGTCGGCGATGCGGTCGAGGGCGCGGCGCACCGAGTCCTGGTAGCCCTGCGGGCTCTGTGCCCCGGGTCCGACGGTGCCCGCCCAGTGCGGTCCGTACGGCTGCTCGGCGAGTGCCTCTCCGCTCGCGGGCATCGAGGCGAGGCGGATGCGCGTGCGCCAGAAGCGGTCGCCGTGGCGTCCGAGCACCTGCGTCGGCACGATCAGCACACTGTCGGCGGCCGAGTCCTCGTCGAATGCGAAGGCTCCGAAGGCGACGAGGCCAGACCCGGGCAGTCCGACGGCGTCGTCGATCTCGGCGTCTGCCGCCATGTCGCGCCAGAGTGTCGCGAGCGCCGCCCCGCGTGACTCGTCGGCTCCGGTCTGCGGACGGATCTCGGCGAGCGGCTCACCGACCGCGACGATGCCGTCGCCGCGCCGCAACCAGGCGAGCGGCCGGCCGGGATCCGCGTAGGCCAGGAGGTCTTCGACCGGGTCTATCTCGCGGGTCTCCACGACCAGATGGGAGGTGTGCACGCTCCCAGCCTAAGCGGCGCGACCGACGTGCCATCACGCGGTCGTAGGGTGGGCGGATGAGCGATGCACGTCCCGCGGTCGGCGCCGAGATGATCTTCCAGTGGCGCAAGTGGGACGGCTCGCCGCACTGGCGGCACGAGTGCATCTACCTCGGTGCGGACGAGTGGGGCGACTGGATCGGCCAGCCGATCGGATGGCGCAGCGCCCGCCCGGGCGCGGAGTTCGTCGCGGCCGGACCCAACGTCACACTCGTCCCGCCGGCCGGAGACTACGCGCTCACGGTGAATCGCGACCATCCGAAGGGCATGCGCATCTACATCGACCTCGGATGGGACATCCGATGGTCGGACGACCCGTTGCTGGCCACCGGCATCGACATGGACCTCGACGTCGTGCGGGTCGAGGGGGAGCGCGGCACCTGGGTCGACGACCGCGACGAGTGGGCGGAGCACAGCATCCGCTACGGGTATCCGGCCGACGTCATGGCGCGTCTCGAGGCCCTCGCTCTCGACCTCGAGGAGCGCGTGCGGGCGCAGGTCGCGCCCTTCGACGATGCCACCGCCGATCCGTGGCTCGATCGCCTCGAGCGACTCGCCCTCGCGCCTAGACTGGACCCGTGACCTCGAACGAGAAGAACCGCGCCGATCTGGGCAAGGACCCCGCTCGCGTGAGCGGCATGTTCGACCAGGTCGCCGCCGGCTACGACCGCACGAACACCGCGATGACCTTCGGCAACGACGCCCTGTGGCGTGCGGCCACGACGCGGGCCGTCGCACCGAAGCCGGGGGAGCGCATCCTCGATCTCGGAGCCGGAACTGCCTCATCGTCGGCGTCGCTGGCTCGCAGCGGGGCGCAGGTGGTCGCCGCCGACTTCTCGCCGGGGATGCTCGCCGAAGGCCAGCGTCGGCACGGCGCCCTGCGCAATCTCTCGTTCGTGCAGGCAGACGCCACCGATCTGCCGTTCGACGACGCCCAGTTCGACGCCGTCACGATGTCGTATGCGCTCCGCAACGTGAGCGACCCGAAGAAGGCGCTGCGCGAGCTGCTACGCGTCACGAAGCCCGGCGGCCGACTCGTGATCAACGAGTTCTCCACCCCTCCGGGCAAGCTCTTCCGCGGGGCCTACCGCTTCTACAACGACCAGGTGCTCCCGCGGGTGGCGCGGGTCGCCGGCACCAACGGCGAGGCCTACGACTACCTGAACGAGTCGATCAGGGACTGGCCGAACCAGAAGAAGCTGTCCGCGTGGATCCGGGAAGCCGGGTGGACGGACGTCGCCTATCGCAACCTCTCGTTCGGCATCGTCGCCCTGCACAGAGCCCGTAAGCCCGAGTGACACCGCCCGGCGCAGATCGCCGCGCACGACGAAGGTAGGCTGGGACCGTGACTTCGAGCCCCATCGCCCCGGGTTCGCGACTGGCGAGCCGACTGGGCTTCAGCGACCGTGTCTTCATCGGTCCTGCCGCCCGTCGCGTCGCGCGCGCCATCGAAGACGGCCTCGAGCGGGTCGAGACAGGACTGGCGGACGACGTGCGGGTCGCTGATCCGCTGGCCGACGCCGCGAGCCGGTACCTCTACGAGGCCGGTGGCAAGCGCATCCGTCCGGTCCTGACCCTCCTCGCAGCCCAGCTGGGCGACGGCAACACCGATGAGGTGATCGACGTCGCCAAGGCGCTCGAGATCACGCACCTCGGGTCGCTGTACCACGACGACGTCATGGACGGTGCCGACCGCCGCCGGGGGGTTCCCGCGGCGCACGCGGTCTGGGGCAACAGCATCGCCATCCTCACCGGCGACATCCTTTTCTCCCGGGCGAGCCAGCTCATGTCGCGACTCGGTGAGCGGGCGATCCGCCTGCAGGCCGACACGTTCGAGCGCCTCGTGCTCGGGCAGATGCATGAGACCCTCGGTGCGCAGCCCGACGACGATCCCATCGCGTTCTACATCCAGGTGCTCGCTGACAAGACCGGCTCCCTGATCGCCGCGGCGACCCAGGGCGGTGTGATCTTCTCGAACGCTCCGAGCGAGTACGAGGAGCCGATGCGGCTCTACGGCGAGAAGATCGGGGTGGCGTTCCAGCTGCTCGACGACGTGATCGACCTGTCGGCCAAGCCCGAAGACACCGGCAAAGTGCCCGGCACCGACCTGCGCGCCGGTGTCCCGACCATGCCGTACCTCCTGCTGAAGGCCGAATCCGACGCGGCATCCGTCGACCTCGCCGCACGCATCGACGACGGCGTCGCGCTGATCGCCGACGGCGCCGACCCGGCGATCCTCGACGGCCCCCTCGACGAGCTGCGCGACCACGCAGTCACGCAGAAGACCCTGGAACTCGCCCACTCGTGGACTCAGGGCGCGATCGACGCGCTCGGACCCCTGCCGCGCGGCACCGTGCGTGAGGCGCTGACCCGATTCGCAGAGACCCTCGCCGAGCGCTCCAGCTGATCCTGCTCGCGCGGCCGGATGGCTGCGTGACGGACGCGCCGGCATACGAAAGGACCTCCCATGACCAAGCTCAGACTGGCCATCGTCGGTGCGGGCCCCGCCGGCATCTATGCGGCGGACATCCTGCTGAAGGCCGAGCGCAAGTTCGACGTGTCCATCGACCTGTTCGAGCAGCTGCCGGCACCGTACGGACTCGTCCGCTACGGCGTCGCACCCGACCACCCGCGCATCAAGGGCATCATCTCGGCTCTGCGTGACGTGCTGGACCGCGGTGACATCCGCCTGTTCGGCAACGTCCGCTTCGGTGAGGACATCACCCTCGACGACCTCAAGCACCACTACAACGCCGTGATCTTCGCGACCGGCGCGATCCGCGACACCTCGATGGAGATCCCGGGCGTCGATGCCGTCGGTTCCTACGGCGCCGCCGACTACGTCAGCTGGTTCGACGGCCACCCGGATGTGCCGCGCGAGTGGCCGTTGGACGCCGAATCGGTCGCCGTGATCGGCAACGGCAACGTCGCTCTCGACGTGGCCCGGATGCTGGCGAAGCACGCCGAGGATCTGCTCGTCACCGAGGTCCCGGCGAACGTCTACGAGGGGCTCAAGGCCAGCGCCGTCACCGATGTGCACGTGTTCGGTCGCCGCGGCCCCGCGCAGGTGAAGTTCACCCCACTGGAGCTCCGTGAGCTGGGCGAGCTGCGCGACGTCGACATGGTCGTCTACGACGAGGACTTCGACTACGACGAGGCTTCGAAGGAGGCCGTCGCCAGCAACAAGCAGGTCATGGTCATCGACCGCGTGCTCCAGTCGTGGCGCAAGCGGGACTCGGTGAACAATGCCGGCGGCACGGCCTCGCGTCGCCTGCACCTGCACTTCTGGGCGCGCCCCGTCGAGGTGCGCAAGGACGAGAACGGCCGGGTCGCCGCCCTCGTCTACGAGCGCACGCAGCCCGACGGCGAAGGCGGTGCGGTCGGCACCGGCGAGCTGCGTGAGGTCCCGATCCAGGCGCTCTACCGCGCGATCGGCTACTTCGGGTCGCCGCTGCCCGGCGTCCCATTCGACAAGCGGCACGGCGTGATCCCGAACCGCGAGGGCCAGGTGCTCGCGAAGGACTCCAACGAGCGGGTCTCCGGCATCTACGCGACCGGCTGGATCAAGCGCGGCCCCGTCGGCCTGATCGGGCACACCAAGTCCGACGCCATGGAGACCGTCCGTCACATCATCAACGACCAGGGTTCCTGGTGGCACCCGGAGGACCCGTCCGAGGAATCGATCCCGGCACTGCTGCAGGAGCGCGGCGTGAAGTGGACCGATCTGGAGGGGTGGCACCGGCTCGACGAGCACGAGATCGCCCTCGGCGCTCCCGACGAGCGTGCTCGCGTGAAGGTCGTTCCGCGCGACGAGATGGTGCGGGTCTCACGCGGCGAGTGACTCTTCGGATCCGCGCGGGTGCCTGTGCGGCCCGCGCCCTGTGAGGGGCCTCGGCTAGCCTGGCAGCGGGGGTGACCGCATGACCGAGTGGATGGCCGACGTGCTCGGCGACGAGTTCGAACAGCTCACGCTCGAGCTCGGCGACGACGAGCAGGGTCCGGTCGTCGCGACCCTGGTGCGCGCGCTGCCGCCCGAGCAGGAGTGGTGGGACCGCGTCCGTGGGCACCGTCGTCTCCTCGAAGATGTCGACGTGCTCTACGTGCACGGCTGGTCGGACTATTTCTTCCAGAAGCGCCTCGCCCGGTTCTGGACCGCGAGAGGGGCGCGCTTCTTCGCCCTCGACCTGCGCAAGTACGGGCGCAGTCTGCGCGACGGGCAGACCCCTGGTTACATCGCCGACCTCACCACCTACGACGAGGACATCGCGGCGGCTCTCGCGGCGATGGGCCACTCCGCCGAGGGCTCGGGAGGCGGTCGGCGGCTCGTGCTGCTCGGGCACTCGACGGGCGGTCTGACCCTCAGCCTCTGGGCGTCTCGCCATCCGGATGCCGTCGACGCGGTCATCCTGAACAGTCCGTGGCTGGAGTTCCAGGTCGCGCCCGTGCGCGCGGCGATCGCCCCGATGGTCGAGTTCCAGGCGCGGATCCGGCCGCTCGATGTGGCTCCGCAGATCGACCTGGGCTTCTACACGAGGGCGCAGCAGGAGGTGGCGGATGCCGATGATCCGGTCGAGGTCAATCCGCTCTGGCGTCCCGCGCAGACGATGGCCGTGTACGCCGGGTGGCTGCATGCGATCCTGTCCGGCCACAAGAAGGTCGCGGATGGACTCTCGATCGCGGCGCCCGTGTGCGTGCTGCTCTCCGCCCGGTCAGCGCCGCCCACCCGATGGTCCGAGGAGCTCACGTCCGTCGACTCCGTCCTGGTCGTCGATGACATCGCGCGTGCCGCGCTCCGGCTGGGGTCTTCCGTCACGGTCGAGCGGATCGACGGGGCGTTGCACGACGTCTTCCTGTCGCGGCACGACGCCAGAGAAGACGCCTATCGACGCCTGGATCGCTGGGTCACGGGATGGCGCGCGGTCGACGGGACGCCGGTCACACGTAGTGCATCGCGCGGGTGAGGCGCTCGGCTTCGATCCCGTCTCCGCGGAGGACCGCCTCGCGGAAGTCGACATAGATCTGCAGCATGCGCTCGCGGTCTTCGACCGGCACCGTCCACTCGCGCAGGTTGCGGAGCAGTGCCATGGTGTTCTCCTCGATCAAGACGCAGTGCTGCGCGTTTCCGCTGTGCTCGCCGAGGAAGGCGAACACTGCCCAGCGCGTGTCCATCGTCCGGGTGCTGTCGGCGAGCGAGTCGTACATCTGCTCGATGAGCTTCGCGGCGTACTGGCGCTGCGGAGCCGTGAGGCGCGGAACGGCGAGGCGTGCGGCGATGCCGGCCTGGTAGCCGCCGAAAGCCAGCGACTGGGCGACGGTGTCGGATGTGACTTCGGTGACCTCCGTGTACCGGCTGGGGTACATCATGACCATGCCGAGGCGCTCGAGTCGCTGCAGCGCTTCGCGCACCGGCGTGCGTGACACATGGAGCTGCTCGGCGACGTCGAGGTCGCGGATGCGCTGCCCCGGCCCGAGGGTTCCCTCGACGATCTGACTTCCGATGTGGTGGAAGACCTCTTCGGCGAGCAGTTGCTTGCTCTCGCCGATGTTCTTCGCTGCCAGGTTCTCCATGGGTCCGCCCCCAGTTGCACTCTCCGCCCGAGCGCCCCGTGATGCGCCCGGGAGGGCAACTACATCACAGAGCGCGCAGGAAACCAACACTCCACGCGCACCACCGTAGCCGCGCGCAGATGCCCGCGGAGACGACGTCGTGCCGCATTACATACCAAGCTCTCTGTGGCCGACGGACGCGGAGCGCCCGCCGACCACAGACGACGCGAACGCGCGGAACCACCGTGAACCCCGTCCCCACGGGGGGAGGCCCACAATTCGTAGAGCGTGGAGCCGTTCGACGGCAGTGCGTCACATCGGACGCGTCGTCGGCCGCATCGAGAAGCGACCTTGACCAGTCTTGACCACTTGTTCCGATATATCAGAATGCAATTTCTTTGCGACAAACACGATCTCCGGAGGGTGCCGACAGATCGTGCTTGTAGAGTGCCCGCATGAGCGACTCGATCACACTCGAAGACCTTCCCGACCGCGTGACCGAATGGAGCAACGCCAACAACACCTACCGGTTCACCAACGTCGCGCCGGGCGTGTGGGACGTGCACCGGGCGCACGACATCGACTACGTCGCCCACCTCCGACGCTCGGGCGACCTCTACGACTTCGAGGTCGAGGAGGGCGATCCCGCCGGCAGCGGCCTGACGATCTCCCTCGATGATCTGAAGAAGCTGCTCCTCTGATAGGGGCGGTCTTCGTCGGTAGAGTACGGACATGCGCGAACACGACCCGGAAGAGCTCGAAGGCCTCGACGAAGCGATCGCGGAGCGCCTTCGCGACGGTACTGCTACGAAGCTCGACGAGATCGCGAAACTCGAGCACCTGCGGCAGGCTGCGATGGATCACGGAGACGCCGCGCGGGTGCAGGAACTCGACGTGCAGCTGAGCACGATGCGCATCGGCGAATAGCCCTAGGTGCTCGCCGGTATGCCCCGGGTAAGGCCGGCGGGCTCTACCGGTAGTTGATGAACTGCAGATCGACGTCGAGGTCCGATCCCCGAAGCAGCGCCATGACGGCCTGCAGATCGTCGCGGCTCTTGGACTGCACCCGCAGCTCATCGCCCTGGATCTGGCTCTTGACGCCCTTCGGGCCCTCGTCGCGGATGATCTTGTTGATCTTCTTCGCGTTCTCCGACGAGATGCCGTCCTTGAGGGTGGAGACGATCCGGAAGAGCTTACCGCTGGCGAACGGGTCGCCGGACTCGAGGCTCTTGAGCGAGATGCCGCGGCGGACCAGCTTCGACTGGTACACGTCGAGGACGGCCTTCGCGCGCTCCTCGGAGTTGGCGATGATGAGCACCTGCTCGCCGCTCCACGCGATCGAGGCCTCGGTGCCCTTGAAGTCGTAGCGCTGCTCGATCTCCTTGCGCGTCTGATTGAGGGCGTTGTCCGCCTCCTGGTGGTCGACCTTGGAGACGATGTCGAAAGAACTGTCAGCCATGCCGAGAGTCTACCGAGCGCAGCGTTTTCCCGGAGGCCCGGCGGCTGATTCCGCCGGCTGCAGATCGTGCAGGGCTATCCGAGAGCAGGTAGCATGCGTGGCATGCTACCTTGTCATGCATGACAGCCGATGTCGGAGCGCAGATGCGCAAAGGGGTGGTCGAGTACTGCGTGCTCGGCCTTCTCGCGGGCGAGCCGATGTACGGCTGGCAGCTCTCCGACGCGCTCACCCGCGCCGGACTGATCGCCAGCATCGGCACGCTCTACCCCCTGCTCGGCCGGTTGCGCGACAACGGTTGGGTGAGCACCTTCGACCTGCCGTCCGAGAGCGGCCCGGTGCGCAAGTACTACCGCCTCACGGATGTCGGGATCGAGCAGCTCGAGCGCTTCCGCATGCAGTGGAGCCCATTCGCCCGTGTCGTCACGGGCATCGTCGGAGAGGGACGACCATGACAGACACCACCGCTGAACAGCTCCGTGCGGACTACCTCGCTCGGCTCGACGAGGCCATGCGCCACCTGCCGCACGGCGTCGCGTCCGACATCCGCGGCGGAATCATCGAAGAGCTCGAAGGGCTGGATGCCGACGCCACGGCTGCGAAGATCGCGCAGCTGGGCCATCCCGAGAGCATCGCGGAAGAGGCGCAGCGCGAGGTGCCGGCGGGCACCGCCTACGCGGCCGCACCGCCCGTCGCCCCGGCGGTGCGGCGCCTGCCCGCCACCGCCACGAGAGGATTCGCGATCACGGCCGCGCTGACGCTCAGCTTCGGCGGTTTCGTGCTGCCCGTGCTCGGATGGATCGTGGGGATCGCCCTCGTCACCTCGGCGACGCTGTGGAGGAGATGGGAGAAGGCCGTCGCGATCGCGGTGCCGTTCGCGTTCACGGGGCTGTCGCTCTTGATCTCCTGGATCGTGTCCGGCGTCACGGGCGCGGGGCCGGGCGGCGCCTCGTCGGGCGCGTTCGAGGCCCCGGGGAACAATCCGCTCGTTCCCGGCCTGGGGGAGTGGCACCTCCTGATCCTTCTCGGGTTCCTGCTCATCCCGGCATCCGGACTCTGGCTGCTGTGGCGGCTGCGAGGACGCGCCGCCCGCTGACCGGCGTTGCTCCCCGATGACCGCGGGCGTCCGTCGTACCGTGGAGACATGGCACGCGTCGCGGGACGGAACCTCGGGTTCAGCTGGTTCGTCGGCGTGCTGTGCGCGGGCATCATCGCGGGGCTGATGTGGCTGTCGCTGCCCATGCTCCCGTTCCTCGCCGAGTTCGCCGGGAATGCTCTGCGCAGCGCGCTTCCCTGACCAAGACCGCGGCGCCAGGGCGGTGCCGAATGGCGACACGTCGGCACGCCTCCGGGAGCCGCTGCATGCGCGGCGGTAATCTCACAGAGCACATACCCGATGAGAGGCGCACCCCATGAGCGATCCTGAGGTTCACAAGACCGACAAGCCGGCGAACGTCGACGACGTGGTCGGCAGCGCCAACGCGAGCCTCGACGACGCCGCAGCCGCAGGTGCGGACGTTCCGGGCGCCGGCGCCGACGCGCCGCAGAGCACGCCCGCCGACCCGGACCTCGCCGCCTTCGAAGAGGCCGAGCGGGACCACCCCGGCCTGTTCTCCTCTGCGACCCCCGCGGCAACGCCTCCGTCCGACGCGAGCGATCGCTACGCCGACGCCGACGCGACGGCGGTATTCGCTGCGCCCTCCCGCGACGAGTACCGTGCCCCGTCCGCCGACGAGTACCGTGCCCCCGCCGCGAACGAGTACCGAGCTTCGGCGGATGACGAGTACCGCGCCCCGGCGGCCCGCGACCACGAGGACTCGACGCTGGCAGGCAGCGCCTACTCATCGACGGCCGACGACACCGAGACCCGCATCGTCCCGTCCGAGCCGCTGGTCGTCGCCACCTCGCAGGCGCCGCAGCCGATCTTCGTGCAGGCGCCCGAGCCGCCGCGCGACCGGGGCAACCGCGGCACCGCCGGTGCGATCGGGCTCCTCGCGACCCTCGTCTTCGCGATCCTGTACCTCGGCGCCACCCTCGGTCTCGGCGCCCTCGCCGGTGACGTCACGGGCGAGAACATCGGCGAAGCCGTGGTCGCTCCGCTCGTCACCTGGGGCTTCTGGACGCCCGTGGTCGTCTTCTTCCTCGGGTTCTGGCTGCTCGGTGCGATCATCAACCGAGGACGCTGGGGCCTCTGGGTCGTGTTCGGCATCCTGGTCGGTGTCATCGCGTATGCCGGGCATATCCTCGGGCAGCTGTTCGAGGAGCCCTTCTGGAAGCTCACCTCCGCCCAGGGCCTCGAACTCGTCGGCACGCAGCTGCTGGCCCCGCTGGCGATCGCCGCGTTCGTGTTCGCCCGGGAGCTGACCATCTGGTTCGGCGCCTGGGTCGCACGCAGTGGCGCCCGCAAGACCGAGCTGAACGCCGAGGCGCAGCGCGAGTACGAGCGCACCCTCGAAGCCGGTCCGACGCTGGCGAGGTAATCACGGACTCCACCACGCCCGACCCCCGCGGACCCGAGTCCGCGGGGGTTTCGGCTGTCCTCGCGCTGGTGCTGGCCACAGTCGGCTACTTCGCTCTCGCGGTCTTCGGACTCGGAGCGCTGAGCCTGCTGACCGACGCCGACATCATCGCGGTCCCCGGATTGGGCCAGATGCCGGGAGTCATCGGCATGCTGGCGTCGGTCGTCGCGTTCGCTGCGATGCTCTGGTCGACCCTCCGACGCGGGAAGCCGTCCTTCCTCGCCGCGATCACGATCTCGCTGACGGCTGCCCTCGCCCATCTCATCGGCGTGTGGGTCGCCGTCCTCGCAGGTGTTGGCAACGCGGTGATCGCCACGGCGGTCGCCGGCGACCTCGTGCGAGGCGGGGCGAGCGCCGTGCTTCTCCTGGCCGCGGCGGTCGCCGCGTGGGGCGGGATCGCTCTGCGACGGACCCGCGCGGAGAGGCCGCGCTGGCGGTGGGAGCGCGACGACGAGGAATGACGCCCCGCCGCGACGGGGAAATCGCGACGGTGGCGGGCGACGCGCCGTACGCTGGTGGGGTGGAGCGCTCGTTGGAGACGCAGGTGGACCAGGCCGTCGAGGCCTGGCTGCGCTGGGTGCCGCGCTGGGAGCCGGCGACTCATCGCGGCCGCGTCGCGCCCTGCCGTCGCTGCCTGGGATCCCCGATCCTGTCCGCGGCGGGCATCGGCGCCAACACCCCGCACGGCGTGCAGCACGGACTCTCCACCCGCATGAAGACGATCGTCGATCATGCCGTCGCCGATTACACGGCCCGCAACCTTCCGATGCTGCAGCGCGAGCTCGATCAGCAGGCCGCGCGCAATCGTGCGCGGAGCTACCGTCCGGCGGAGAACCTGGAGCCCGAGTTCGACGGGCTTCCGCTCGACCCCGAACCGGTGCCGGGGGCGCCCTTCCTCTTCACGATCGCCGGGATGGCGGACGAGGCAGCCGACGAACTCCCGCCGCTCCCGCCGCTGACCGAGGAGGCCAAGGTCGCGCTGCGGCAGGAGGTGGCCCTCGCCGACGAGTACGCCAACATGATCGGACGCGAGATCTGCGGCATCCTGCTGCGGCATCGGCTGTACATCCAGGCCGCCATCTCACAGCACATCGAGCCGCAGATCGAAGCCCTTCTGGCTGAGCTCACCCAGTCCCTGGACTCGCCCTTCGACCCCGAGGCGCCCTAGTCGCGCCCTGGCGCTCATTTGACCGCCAGGTTACGCGGCATTACACTTGTTCAGGTGTGTGCACGTCTTGACGTGCGCACTGGGCGTCGGCACCTTGCCGGTCCGCCTCCACGGCATACCCACCACACGAAAAAGCACGCCGATTCCGGCGTGCCGGTGGGGCATGATGTGAAACCCATCACGCTGTCACCGTGCAGCACTATGAGGAGAGAACGTGCCAACCATTCAGCAGTTGGTTCGCAAGGGTCGCTCGCCGAAGGTCACCAAGACCAAGACGCCTGCCCTGAAGTCGAACCCGCAGCAGGCCGGGGTATGCACCCGCGTCTACACCACCACCCCGAAGAAGCCGAACTCGGCGATGCGCAAGGTCGCTCGTGTGAAGCTCCGCAACGGGACCGAGGTCACGGCCTACATCCCCGGTGAGGGCCACAACCTCCAGGAGCACTCGCTGGTGCTCGTCCGCGGCGGTCGTGTGAAGGACCTCCCCGGTGTGCGTTACAAGATCGTCCGCGGCGCCCTGGACACCCAGGCTGTCAAGAACCGTAAGCAGGCTCGTTCCCGCTACGGCGCGAAGAAGGGTTGAGTTAGATGCCTCGTAAGGGTCCCGCCCCCAAGCGCCCCGTGGTCAACGACCCGGTATACGGCGCCCCGATCGTCACCTCGCTGGTGAACAAGATCCTCGTCGACGGCAAGAAGTCGATCGCCGAGGCCATCGTCTACGGCGCCCTCAGCGGCGTCGAGGCGAAGAACGGCGGCCAGGACGCCGTCGCCACCCTGAAGAAGGCGCTCGACAACGTGCGCCCGACTCTCGAGGTCCGCAGCCGCCGCGTCGGTGGCTCGACCTACCAGGTTCCGATCGAGGTCAAGCCGCACCGCGCGAACACCCTCGCGCTGCGCTGGCTCGTGAGCTACGCCAAGGGTCGTCGTGAGAAGACGATGACCGAGCGTCTCCAGAACGAGATCCTGGACGCGTCGAACGGCCTGGGTGCCGCGGTCAAGCGCCGCGAGGACACTCACAAGATGGCCGAGTCGAACCGCGCGTTCGCTCACTACCGCTGGTAAACACTTCGCCCGCTCCCGGCCGATCGCCGGGAGCGGGCACCCCCTCCGCGCAGTACCCCTGCACGAAAAGATAAGGACACTCCTGTGGCACAAGACGTGCTCACCGACCTGAGCAAGGTCCGCAACATCGGCATCATGGCGCACATCGATGCCGGCAAGACGACGACGACCGAGCGCATCCTGTTCTACACGGGCGTCAACCACAAGCTCGGCGAGACGCACGATGGCGCCTCGACCACGGACTGGATGGAACAGGAGAAGGAGCGCGGCATCACGATCACGTCTGCCGCCGTCACCTGCTACTGGGACAAGAACCAGATCAACATCATCGACACCCCCGGTCACGTGGACTTCACGGTCGAGGTGGAGCGCTCGCTCCGCGTCCTCGACGGTGCCGTCGCCGTCTTCGACGGCAAGGAGGGCGTCGAGCCCCAGTCCGAGACCGTCTGGCGTCAGGCCGACAAGTACAACGTCCCCCGCATCTGCTTCGTCAACAAGATGGACAAGCTCGGCGCGGACTTCTACTTCACGGTCGACACGATCATCAACCGTCTCGGCGCCAAGCCGCTGGTCATCCAGCTGCCCATCGGTGCGGAGAACGACTTCATCGGCGTCGTCGACCTCGTCGAGATGCGCGCGCTCGTCTGGGCGGGTGACTCCAAGGGTGATGTGACCATGGGCGCCTCCTACGAGATCCAGGAGATCCCGGCCGACCTCAAGGAGAAGGCAGACGAGTACCGTCAGACCCTTCTCGAGACCGTCGCCGAGACCGACGACGCTCTGCTGGAGAAGTTCTTCGGTGGCGAGGAGCTCACGGTCGCCGAGATCAAGGGTGCGATCCGCAAGCTCACCGTGGCTTCGGAGATCTACCCGGTCCTCTGCGGCTCGGCGTTCAAGAACCGCGGCGTGCAGCCGATGCTCGACGCGGTCGTGGACTACCTCCCGAACCCGCTCGACGTGGGCTCGATCGAGGCGCACGACCCCAAGGACTACGACACGATCATCGAGCGTCACCCCGACGCCAAGGACCCGTTCGCGGCCCTGGCGTTCAAGGTCGCGGTGCACCCGTTCTTCGGTCGTCTCACCTACGTGCGCGTCTACTCGGGTCACCTCGACTCCGGCGCGGCCGTCATCAACTCGACCAAGGGCAAGAAGGAGCGCATCGGGAAGATCTTCCAGATGCACGCCAACAAGGAGATCCCGGTCGCCTCGGTCACCGCGGGCAACATCTACGCGGTCATCGGTCTGAAGGACACCACCACCGGTGACACCCTGACCGACCCGGCGCACCCGGTCGTCCTCGAGTCGATGACGTTCCCCGAGCCCGTCATCGAGGTCGCCATCGAGCCGAAGACCAAGGCCGACCAGGAGAAGCTGGGTGTCGCCATCCAGAAGCTCGCTGAAGAGGACCCGACCTTCCGCACGGAGCTCAACCCCGAGACCGGTCAGACGACCATCAAGGGTATGGGCGAGCTGCACCTCGACATCCTCGTGGACCGCATGAAGCGCGAGTTCAACGTCGAGGCGAACGTCGGCAAGCCGCAGGTGGCGTACCGCGAGACGATCAAGAAGGCCGTCGAGAAGCACGACTACACGCACAAGAAGCAGACCGGTGGCTCCGGCCAGTTCGCGAAGATCCAGTTCACCATCGAGCCGATGGACCTGGACTCCGAGAAGACCTACGAGTTCGTGAACGCCGTCACCGGTGGTCGCATCCCGCGTGAGTACATCGGCTCGATCGATGCCGGTTTCCAGGACGGGATGAACGTCGGCGTGCTCGCCGGCTACCCGATCGTCGGAGTGAAGGCCACCATCGTCGATGGTGCCGCTCACGACGTCGACTCCTCGGAGATGGCGTTCAAGATCGCAGGTTCGATGGGCTTCAAGGAAGCCCTCCGTCGCGCGAACCCCGTGCTCCTCGAGCCGCTCATGGCGGTCGAGGTGCGTACTCCGGAGGAGTACATGGGTGACGTCATCGGCGACCTGAACTCGCGTCGTGGTCAGATCCAGTCGATGGAGGACGCCGCAGGCGTCAAGGTCGTCCGCGCACACGTCCCGCTGTCCGAGATGTTCGGATACATCGGCGACCTGCGCTCGAAGACCTCGGGTCGCGCCGTCTACTCGATGGAGTTCAACAGCTACGCTGAGGTTCCCCGCAACGTGGCCGACGAGATCGTCCAGAAGCACCAGGGCGGCGAGTAGTCATCTTCCTGGGAGCCGGGTTACTCCTGAGCCTGTCGAAGGGCCGGCTCCCAGGTCCCCTACAACTTCACATTCCCTCTCTACTAAACTGAGATTCACACCCGTAGAGAACCGGTCGCAAACCAGTGCCCGGCACCCTCTACATGACGTCCTGAGGAGGACCTAGTGGCTAAGGCCAAGTTCGAGCGGACCAAGCCGCACGTCAACATCGGAACCATCGGTCACGTTGACCACGGCAAGACCACGCTCTCCGCAGCGATCTCGAAGGTGCTTGCTGACAAGTTCCCGTCTGACACCAACGTGCAGCGCGACTTCGCTTCCATCGACTCGGCGCCGGAAGAGCGCCAGCGTGGAATCACCATCAACATCTCGCACATCGAGTACGAGACCCCCAAGCGCCACTACGCGCACGTTGACGCCCCCGGCCACGCCGACTACGTCAAGAACATGATCACCGGTGCTGCTCAGATGGACGGCGCGATCCTCGTGGTCGCCGCCACCGACGGCCCGATGGCTCAGACGCGTGAGCACGTTCTGCTCGCCAAGCAGGTCGGCGTGCCGTACCTGCTGGTCGCGCTGAACAAGGCCGACATGGTCGACGACGAGGAGATCCTGGAGCTCGTCGAGCTCGAGGTCTCCGAGCTGCTCGCCTCGCAGGGCTTCGCTGAGGACGCTCCTGTCGTGCGCGTCTCCGCTCTCAAGGCCCTCGAGGGTGACGAGAAGTGGACGCAGTCGATCCTCGACCTCATGGAGGCCGTGGACGAGCACGTTCCGGACCCCGTGCGCGACAAGGACAAGCCGTTCCTGATGCCGGTCGAGGACGTCTTCACGATCACCGGTCGTGGAACCGTCGTCACGGGCCGCGCCGAGCGTGGCACGCTGGCCATCAACTCCGAGGTCGAGATCGTCGGACTGCGTCCGACCGTCAAGACCACGGTCACGGGTATCGAGATGTTCCACAAGCAGCTCGACGAGGCCTGGGCCGGCGAGAACTGCGGTCTCCTGCTCCGTGGTACGAAGCGTGAGGACGTCGAGCGCGGTCAGGTCATCGTCAAGCCGGGTTCGGTCACGCCGCACACCGACTTCGCGGGCACCGCGTACATCCTGTCCAAGGACGAGGGTGGGCGTCACAACCCCTTCTACACGAACTACCGCCCGCAGTTCTACTTCCGCACCACCGACGTCACCGGCGTCATCACGCTGCCCGAGGGCACCGAGATGGTCATGCCCGGCGACACCACCGACGTGACGGTCGAGCTGATCCAGCCGATCGCCATGGAGGAGGGCCTCGGCTTCGCCATCCGTGAGGGTGGACGCACCGTCGGCGCCGGTACGGTCACGAAGATCATCAAGTAAGCATCTGCTTCCTCGCAGAGGGGTCGGGCCTTCGGGCCCGGCCCCTCTGTCGTGCCCGGACCAGCTTCGAAGACTCAGAGGTTCCGTTTCTCCGGGCCTGCGGGCACAATGAGTGGTGCCGCCCCTCCCGGTCGGCGGAACACACCTGAGAAGGGGAATCATGGGTATCGACGACGCCGTGAACAAGGGCAAGGACCTGTACGAGCAGAACAAGGACAAGATCGCCGAGGCCGTCAAGAGCGACCAGGCCGAGGACATCAGCGACAAGGTGCTCGACGGCGTCGCCGACTTCGCCAAGAAGATCGCCCCGGGTGCGGCCGACAAGATCGACGAGATCCGCGACAGCGCGGACAAGTCCATCGGCAACGAGTAGATCTCGACGCAGCCTCCGAACGGCGGTCCACCTCACGGTGGGCCGCCGTTCCTGCATCCCACCAGCGCGCCGGTTCGACCGGACTCGCATTTTGGGTGCCGAACCACGTAGGATGTTCGGGACCGCCTGGGGATCTTGCGGTCGGGGTAGCCGAAGGGGTTCGGCTCCCGAAACACGCGGCTTCCGCGTACAAACTGGGGATAAACGATCTTGGGGATCATCGTGCGACGCGCGCACTCCGTGCGCCTGAGCGTCTCCCTGCCTGCGCGGCGGGTACTCCGCCGCGCCCTCGAACGAGGATCCTGGCGTCCCTTCACGCCGGCATCCTCGCGTTCGGTGTGCCCCCTCGCACTGAACGTCCTCCCCAAGCGGGGCGAGGCATGGGGATGCCTCGCCCCGCTCTCCTTCGCTTCCTGACGCGCAGGCGGGCGCTTTCCGAGGACCTCGGACGGAGCGCGACACGCCCGGGTTTGCAGAAGTGAAATCAGGCATGGCAGAATAGACAGGTTCGATATTCCGTCTGCGCTGTGCGCGTGATGGATCACTGCCAGGGCAGTGCATAGACGGCGTCTCCTCCGGGAGGTGCAGGGTTCTAGGCCGCGGGTAGCAGAACAAATCCCCGACACCTTCTTCCGAGGAGGTTCGCCGTGCGCGGCGGAGGTCGGCATCCGCACGTCCCCGATGTGCGGCTGATACAAGAACAGTGGTGCAGCCCTTCGACAGGCTCAGGAACCCCGGTCCCTGGCCCGAGAAGACGAGTGCCGAAGGCGCGAACAGCGCCGACGTGCGTCCAATGCCCCTGGGTCACCCGGCTCAGGACGGTAAGACGCTTAAAGAGAGTGAGCAGACAATGGCGGGACAGAAAATCCGCATTCGCCTGAAGTCGTATGACCACGAGGTCATCGACTCGTCGGCACGCAAGATCGTCGACACCGTGACCCGTGCGGGCGCGACCGTCGTCGGGCCCGTGCCGCTTCCGACCGAGAAGAACGTCGTGTGCGTCATCCGGTCGCCCCACAAGTACAAGGACAGCCGCGAGCACTTCGAGATGCGCACCCACAAGCGCCTCATCGACATCGTCGACCCGACGCCCAAGGCCGTCGACTCGCTGATGCGCCTCGACCTTCCTGCCGATGTCAACATCGAGATCAAGCTCTGAGGCCCGGCATGGTTGACATCAACTCCAAGATCTCCAAGGGAATGCTGGGCACGAAGCTCGGTATGACCCAGGTGTGGAACGAGAGCGGCAAGCTCATTCCCGTCACCGTCATCGAACTCGCACCCAACGTGGTCACGCAGGTCCGCACCCCCGAGAAGGACGGCTACAACGCCGTTCAGATCGCGTACGGCCAGATCGACCCGCGCAAGGTGAACCAGCCCCTCACGGCTCACTTCGAGGCAGCCGGCGTCACGCCGCGTCGCCACGTCACCGAGATCCGTACGGCTGACGCTGCTGACTACTCACTCGGTCAGGAGCTCACGGTCGACGGCACGTTCGAAGCCGGCCAGCTCGTCGACGTCGTCGGCACGAGCAAGGGCAAGGGCTTCGCCGGTGTCATGAAGCGTCACAACTTCAAGGGCGTCTCGGCATCGCACGGTTCGCACCGCAACCACCGCAAGCCCGGCTCCATCGGCGCATCGTCGACCCCGAGCCGCGTCTTCAAGGGCATGCGCATGGCCGGCCGTATGGGTGGCGAGCGCGTGACCGTCCTCAACCTCACGGTGCACGCCATCGACATCGAGAAGGGTCTGCTGCTCGTCAAGGGCGCCGTCCCCGGTGCTCGTGGCCGCATCGTCTACGTCCGCAACGCAGTGAAGGGTGCCTGATCATGGCTGACTCCACTCTCGCGCTCGACGTCCTCAAGGCAGACGGCAAGAAGGCAGGCTCCATCGAGCTTCCCGCCGCTCTGTTCGACGTCAAGACGAACATTCCGCTCATCCACCAGGTCGTGGTCGCGCAGCTCGCTGCGGCCCGTCAGGGAACCCACTCGACCAAGCGTCGCGGTGAGGTCTCCGGTGCCGGCCGCAAGCCCTTCAAGCAGAAGGGCACGGGTAACGCCCGTCAGGGCTCGATCCGCGCGCCGCACATGACCGGCGGTGGCATCGTCCACGGCCCGAAGCCGCGCGACTACTCGCAGCGCACGCCCAAGAAGATGATCGCTGCCGCCCTCCTGGGTGCGCTGAGCGACCGCTTCCGCGGCGACCGCATCCACGCCATCGAGTCCTTCGGGATCGACGGTGCGCCTTCGACCAAGACCGCGGTGAGCTTCCTCACCAACGTCGTGTCGTCGAAGAACGTGCTCGTCGTGATCGAGCGCGACGACGACGTGACGCTGAAGAGCATCCGCAACCTGTCGAACCTGCACGTGCTGACGTTCGACCAGCTCAACGCCTACGACGTGCTCGTCTCCGACGACATCGTCTTCACCCAGGCCGCTCTCGAGGGCTTCGTCGCCTGGAAGACCGGCGCCAACCAGGAGGTCTCCGCATGAGCGAGCAGGCATCTGTTCTCCAGACGGCCCTGAACAAGGACCCGCGCGACATCATCCTGAAGCCGGTCGTGTCCGAGAAGAGCTACGGACTCATCGACGAAGGCAAGTACACCTTCCTCGTCGACCCGCGCGCTTCGAAGACCGAGATCAAGCTCGCCATCGAGAAGATCTTCGGCGTCAAGGTCGCGGGGGTCAACACCCTCAACCGCGTCGGCAAGGCTCGCCGCACCCGCTTCGGCACCGGCAAGCGCAAGGACACCAAGCGCGCCATCGTCACCCTGAAGTCGGGCACCATCGACATCTTCACGGCAATCGGCTGATCCGGGGGATAAGGACAATAATGGCTATTCGCAAGTACAAGCCCACGACCCCGGGCCGTCGCGGCTCGTCGGTGGCTGACTTCGCCGAGATCACTCGATCGACGCCGGAGAAGTCGCTGCTGCGCCCGCTCTCGAAGACCGGTGGTCGCAACAACCAGGGCCGCATCACGACCCGTCACATCGGTGGTGGCCACAAGCGCCAGTACCGCGTCATCGACTTCCGTCGCAATGACAAGGACGGCGTGGACGCCCGTGTCGCTCACATCGAGTACGACCCCAACCGCACCGCGCGCATCGCGCTGCTGCACTACTTCGACGGCGAGAAGCGCTACATCCTCGCGCCGGCGAAGCTGAAGCAGGGCGACGTCGTCGAGTCGGGTGCCGGGGCGGACATCAAGCCGGGCAACAACCTCCCGCTGAAGAACATCCCCACGGGTACCGTCATCCACGCGATCGAGCTCCGCCCCGGTGGCGGCGCGAAGATGGCTCGTTCGGCGGGCGCCTCCGTGCGTCTCGTCGCGAAGGACGGCAACTACGCCCAGCTGCGTCTGCCCTCGGGTGAGATCCGCAACGTCGATGCGCGCTGCCGCGCGACCATCGGTGAGGTCGGAAACGCCGAGCAGTCGAACATCAACTGGGGCAAGGCCGGCCGCATGCGCTGGAAGGGCGTCCGCCCGACCGTGCGTGGTGTCGCCATGAACCCGGTCGACCACCCGCACGGTGGTGGTGAGGGCAAGACGTCCGGTGGACGTCACCCCGTCACCCCCTGGGGCCAGGCTGAGGGTCGTACCCGTCACGCCAACAAGGAAAGCGACAAGTACATCGTGCGTCGTCGTAACGCCGGCAAGAAGCGTAAGTAGGAGTAAGAGAAGATGCCTCGCAGTCTTAAGAAGGGCCCCTTCGTCGACGATCACCTGCTTCGCAAGGTGGTCGTGCAGAACGAAGCCGGTACCAAGAACGTCATCAAGACCTGGTCTCGCCGGTCCATGATCATCCCGGCCATGCTGGGTCACACGATCGCGGTCCACGACGGACGCAAGCACATTCCTGTGTTCGTGTCCGAGACCATGGTCGGTCACAAGCTGGGCGAGTTCGCGCCCACCCGCACCTTCCGCGGCCACGAGAAGGACGACAAGAAGGGGCGGCGCCGCTAATGGTCGAATCGATCGCACGCGTGCGACACATCCGCGTGACCCCTCAGAAGGCTCGTCGTGTCGTCGCGCTCATCAAGGGCAAGCAGGCCCAGGAGGCTCTCGCGATCCTGAAGTTCGCGCAGCAGAGCGCCAGTGAGCCGATCTACAAGCTTGTCGCGTCGGCCATGGCCAACGCGCAGGTCAAGGCGGATCGCGACGGCGAGTTCCTCGACGAGCAGGACCTGTACGTGGCTAACGCCTACGTCGACGAGGGCACGACGCTCAAGCGTTTCCAGCCCCGTGCACAGGGTCGCGCTTTCCAGATCAAGAAGCGCACGAGCCACATCACGGTCGTGCTCTCGACGCCTGAGGCGGCTCCGGCCGCTACGGGCGACAGCAAGAAGAAGGCGAGCAAGTAATGGGACAGAAGGTAAACCCGTACGGCTTCCGCCTCGGCATCACGACGGACCACGTCTCGCGTTGGTTCTCTGACTCGACGAAGCCGGGTCAGCGTTACGCCGACTACGTGGCCGAAGACATCAAGATCCGCAACCTGCTCAAGACGCAGCTCGACCGCGCCGGAGTCTCGAACATCGAGATCGAGCGCACCCGTGACCGCGTCCGCGTCGACATCCACACCGCCCGTCCGGGCATCGTGATCGGTCGTCGTGGAGCCGAGGCCGAGCGCATCCGCGGCGACCTCGAGAAGCTCTCGGGCAAGCAGATCCAGCTGAACATCCTCGAGGTGAAGAACCCCGAAGCTGACGCTCAGCTCGTCGCGCAGGGCGTCGCCGAGCAGCTCTCTGCTCGCGTGGCTTTCCGTCGTGCGATGCGCAAGGGCATGCAGGGTGCACAGCGCGCAGGCGCCAAGGGCATCCGCATCCAGGTCGCCGGCCGCCTCGGCGGCGCCGAGATGAGCCGGTCGGAGTTCTACCGCGAGGGTCGTGTGCCGCTGCACACGCTCCGTGCGAACATCGACTACGGCTTCTACGAGGCGAAGACCACCTTCGGCCGCATCGGCGTGAAGGTCTGGATCTACAAGGGCGACCTCACCGCGAAGGAGCTCGCTCGCGAGCAGGCCAACGCACCCAAGGCTCGTCGTGACGACCGTGGTGGCGACCGCCGCCGTGCCCCGCGCAACGAGGCACCTGTTGCAGAAGGAGCGTCTGCCTGATGCTTATCCCCCGCAAGGTCAAGTACCGCAAGCAGCATCACCCCAAGCGTGATGGTGCGGCGACCGGTGGCACGAAGGTCTCCTTCGGCGAGTTTGGCATCCAGGCTCTGACGCCCGCGTATGTCACGAACCGTCAGATCGAGTCCGCTCGTATCGCCATGACCCGTCACATCAAGCGTGGCGGCAAGGTGTGGATCAACATCTACCCCGACCGTCCGCTCACGAAGAAGCCGGCCGAAACCCGCATGGGTTCCGGTAAGGGTTCGCCGGAGTGGTGGGTCGCGAACGTCAAGCCGGGCCGCGTCCTCTTCGAGGTCGCCGGTGTCAACGAGGAACTCGCTCGTGAAGCACTGACCCGAGCAATTCACAAGCTGCCGCTCAAGGCACGCATCATCAAGCGCGAGGAGGGCGACGCGTAATGGCGATCGGCACCAAGGAGCTCGCTCCGGCAGAGCTCGACACGTTCGAAGACCAGCGCCTCGTTGAGGAGCTGCGCAAGGCCAAGGAGGAGCTGTTCAACCTCCGTTTCCAGTCGGCCACCGGCCAGCTGGAGAGCCACGGCCGCATCCGCGCCGTCAAGCGCGACATCGCGCGCCTCTACACCGTGATCCGCGAACGCGAGCTGGGCATCCGTGCGACGCCCGCTCCCGTCGAGGCTCCGGCCAAGAAGGCGACCAAGTCGAAGGCGAAGAAAGCGGATGCCGCTGACGACGCCGTGAAGGAAGAGGCTGAGTGATGGCCACCAAGAAGGAAGCGACTGTGGAGACGCAGGCCGCAGGACACGAGTCGTCCGCACACGATGTGCGCGACGAGGCGGCCCGCGGTTACCGCAAGACGCGTCGCGGCTATGTCGTCAGCGACAAGATGGACAAGACCATCGTGGTCGAGGTCGAGGACCGCGTGAAGCACCCGCTTTACGGCAAGGTCATCCGCCGCACCTCGAAGGTCAAGGCGCACGATGAGGCGAACACCGCCGGCATCGGCGACCTGGTCCTGATCAACGAGACCCGGCCCGCTCAGCGCCACGAAGCGCTGGCGTCTGGTGGAGATTCTGGAGAAGGCCAAGTGATTCAGCAGGAGTCCCGCCTCAAGGTCGCCGACAACACCGGCGCCAAGGAGCTGCTCACCATCCGTGTTCTCGGCGGTTCCAAGCGCCGTTACGCGGGTCTGGGCGACACCATCGTCGCGACCGTCAAGGACGCGATCCCGGGCGGCAACGTCAAGAAGGGCGACGTCGTCAAGGCGGTCATCGTCCGCACCAAGAAGGAGACGCGCCGTCCCGACGGCTCGTACATCAAGTTCGACGAGAACGCCGCCGTCATCCTGAAGACCGACGGGGAGCCCCGCGGCACCCGTATCTTCGGACCGGTCGGTCGTGAGCTTCGCGACAAGAAGTTCATGAAGATCGTCTCGCTCGCGCCGGAGGTTATTTAGTCATGGCGAAGATCAAGAAGGGTGACCTGGTTCAGGTCATCACCGGAGCCACGCAGGAGCGTGGCGGCGATCGCGGCAAGCAGGGCAAGGTCCTCGAGGTCCTCGCCGAGAAGAACCGCGTCATCGTCGAAGGCGTGAACTACGTCACCAAGCACACCCGCGTCGGCCAGACGCAGCGTGGCACGAAGACCGGTGGCCTCGAGACCGTCGAGGCCTCCATCCACATCTCGAACGTCGCAGTCGTCGACCCCTCGACCAAGAAGCCGACCAAGGTCGGCCACCGGGTCGAGGAGCAGACCAAGGACGGCGTCAAGCGCACCGTCCGCGTGCGCTTCGCGAAGAAGAGCGGTAAGGACCTCTGATGAGCACCGACACTGCCGCGCCGGCTGGCAAGATCCAGCCGCGCCTGAAGCAGAAGTACAACACCGACATCAAGAAGGCACTGCAGGAAGAGTTCGGCTACTCGAACGTCATGCAGATCCCCGGCTTGGTCAAGGTCGTCGTGAACACCGGTGTCGGTGAAGCGGCACGTGACAGCAAGGTGATCGATGGTGCGGTCGACGACCTCACCAAGATCACCGGCCAGAAGCCGATCGTGACGAAGGCCCGCAAGTCCATCGCGCAGTTCAAGCTGCGCGAGGGCCAGGCCATCGGCGCGCACGTCACCCTCCGTGGTGACCGCGCGTGGGAGTTCGTGGACCGCCTGGTCTCGCTCGCCCTGCCGCGCATCCGCGACTTCCGCGGCCTGTCGCCGAAGCAGTTCGACGGCAACGGCAACTACACCTTCGGTCTCCAGGAGCAGAGCGTGTTCCACGAGATCGATCAGGACAAGATCGACCGCGTTCGCGGTTTCGACATCACTGTCGTCACCACCGCGAAGACGGATGACGAGGGTCGGGCACTGCTCCGCCACCTCGGCTTCCCGTTCCGCGCGGACGACGCACAGGCGTAAGCCTTCGACGGGCTCAGTGGTCACTGGTCACTGAGCCCGTCGGTCTGCACGTACAATTGAAGATTGCGTGTCATCGCAGGCCGTCTGTCGTGTAACGGCAGCCGGAACCTCATGAACAAAGGAAAACAACAATGACAATGACAGACCCGGTCGCAGATCTGCTGACCCGTCTGCGCAACGCGAACTCGGCGCACCACGATTCCGTGACCCTGCCGTCGAGCAAGCTCAAGACGCACATCGCCGAGATCCTCCAGCAGGAGGGCTACATCGCCGGCTGGGAGACCTCCGACGCACGCGTCGGGAAGAACCTCACGCTTTCGCTGAAGTACGGCCCGAACCGCGAGCGCTCGATCGCAGGCATCAAGCGTGTCTCGAAGCCCGGCCTCCGCGTCTACGCGAAGTCCACGGAGCTCCCCAAGGTGCTCGGCGGTCTCGGCGTGGCCATCCTGTCCACTTCCTCCGGTCTTCTCACCGACCGTCAGGCTGAGCAGAAGGGCGTGGGCGGAGAAGTTCTCGCCTACGTGTGGTAATCCCTCATGTCGCGTATTGGACGACTTCCCATCGACGTGCCTGCGGGCGTCACCGTTTCGGTCGACGGCCGCGAGGTCGCGGTGAAGGGCCCCAAGGGTGAACTCACCCTCACGGTGGCCGAGCCCATCGAGGTCGCGGTCGAGGAGAACCAGGTTCTGGTCTCTCGTCCCGACGACGAGCGCGAGTCGCGGTCGCTTCACGGCCTGACCCGCACGCTCATCAACAACAACATCATCGGCGTGACCCAGGGGTACACCAAGGGTCTCGAGGTCGTCGGAACCGGTTACCGCGTCGCGCAGAAGGGGAGCTCGGTCGAGTTCGCCCTCGGCTTCTCGCACCCGGTCCTGATCGACCCGCCCGCCGGCATCACGCTTACGGTCGAGGGCACCAACAAGCTCACCGTCAGCGGGATCGACAAGCAGGCTGTCGGCGAGGCAGCTGCCAACATCCGCAAGATCCGCAAGCCCGAGCCGTACAAGGGCAAGGGTGTGCGCTACGCCGGCGAGAACGTGCGTCGCAAGGCCGGAAAGAGTGGTAAGTAACCATGGCTCTCAAGTCAAAGTCTGACGCCCGCGCGCGTCGTCACGCCCGCCTTCGCAAGAAGGTCGTCGGCACCGAGGTGCGTCCGCGCCTCGTCGTCAACCGTTCGGCCCGCCACGTCTTCGTGCAGCTGGTCGACGACAGCAAGGGTCACACCGTCGCGTCGGCTTCGACGCTCGAGACCGACCTGCGCTCGCTCGAGGGTGACAAGACCGCCAAGGCACGCAAGGTCGGCGAGCTCCTCGCCGAGCGCGCGAAGGCCGCAGGCGTTTCCGAGGCAGTGTTCGACCGTGGCGGCAACCGCTACGCCGGTCGTGTCGCCGCCATCGCCGACGGCGCCCGCGAAGGGGGTCTGGCACTGTGAGTGACAACAAGGAGAACGAAGTGACCGATACGGCTGCTGCCGCTCCCGAGACGGCTCCTGTCGTCTCCGAGACGGCCGCCGGTACGACCCAGGCCGAGCCGGCTCGCGAGGGCCGCCGCGGCGGCGGTCGCGATCGCAACCAGGGTGGCGGCCGTGACCGCAACTCGCGTGACCGTGGCGACAACCAGTTCCTGGAGCGCGTCGTCACCATCAACCGCGTCTCGAAGGTCGTCAAGGGTGGTCGTCGCTTCAGCTTCACCGCTCTCGTGGTCGTCGGTGACGGCAACGGTCTGGTGGGCGTCGGCTACGGCAAGGCCCGTGAGGTCCCTCTGGCGATCTCGAAGGGTGTCGAAGAGGCCAAGCGCAACTTCTTCCGCGTCCCGCGCGTCGGCAGCACCATCCCGCACCCCGTGCAGGGTGAGGCAGCCGCCGGTGTCGTGCTGCTGCGTCCGGCTGCCGCCGGTACCGGTGTCATCGCCGGTGGTCCCGTCCGCGCCGTGCTCGAGTGCGCCGGCATCCACGACGTGCTGTCGAAGTCGCTCGGCTCGTCGAACACGATCAACATCGTGCACGCGACCGTCGCTGCCCTGAAGCAGCTCGAGGAGCCCCGTGCGGTCGCCGCACGTCGTGGCCTCGAGTTCGACCAGGTTGCTCCGGCGCGTCTCGTCCGTGCGGAGGCCGACGCCATCGCCGCACAGAAGGTAGGTGCCTGATGGCTTCGCGCCTCAAGGTCACGCAGATCAAGTCCAAGGTGAGCGAGAAGCAGAACCAGCGTGACACGCTGCGCAGCCTCGGTCTGAAGCGCATCGGTGACAGCACCGTGCGCCCCGACGACGCGCAGAATCGCGGGTACGTCAAGACCGTCGCACACCTCGTCAAGGTTGAGGAGATCGACTAATGGCTGAGAAGAACGACGCCGTCGAGGCCGAGAAGAAGGCCCCGAAGAAGGCTGCTGCTCCCAAGGCTGCCGCCGAGAAGAAGCCGGCTGAGAAGAAGCCCGCCGCGAAGAAGGCGCCGGCCAAGACCGCCGCTGCCGACGCCAAGGCCGACGCTCCTGCCAAGAAGCCCGCCGCCAAGAAGGATGCGCCGAAGAAGGATGCTCCGGCATCCCGCCCCGGCGTCCTGAAGGTGCACCACCTGCGTCCGGTCCCCGGATCCAACACCGCCAAGACTCGCGTCGGCCGTGGTGAGGGTTCCAAGGGTAAGACCGCTGGTCGTGGAACCAAGGGCACAAAGGCTCGCAACACCGTTCGCGTCGGTTTCGAGGGTGGGCAGATGCCTCTGCACATGCGCACCCCGAAGCTGCGCGGGTTCAAGAACCCGTTCCGCGTCGAGTACCAGGTCGTGAACCTGGAGAAGCTCGCCGAGCTGTACCCGAAGGGCGGAGACGTCACCGTCACCGACCTGGTCGCCAAGGGTGCCGTTCGCAAGAACGAGAAGGTCAAGGTTCTCGGAAACGGCGACATCGCCGTCAAGCTCACCGTCGCGGTCGACAAGGTCTCGGGTTCCGCCGAGCAGAAGATCGTGGCTGCGGGCGGTTCCGTCAAGTAACCACTGCACAAGAGGGGCCGGAGATTCTCCGGCCCCTCTTGTGGTTACACCACGCGGGTCAGGTTCGGCCCACGCAGTCCGGGGTTCCCGGATGGGTTACCCTGGTCTTTCAGCCGTCCTTCGGGAATCGGCAACTTTTCAGGAGGAACGTTCTTGTTCAGCGCCATCGCGCGGATCTTCCGCACGCCCGACCTGCGTCGGAAGATCGGTTTCACTCTCGCCATCGTCGCGATCTACCGACTCGGGTCCAACGTCCCCGCACCGTTCGTGAACTTCCCGAACGTCGAAGAGTGTCTGGCGGCCAACAACGGCGCCGACGGCCTCCTCGGGCTCGTCAACCTCTTCTCCGGTGGCGCGCTCCTCCAGCTCTCGATCTTCGCGCTCGGAGTGATGCCGTACATCACCGCGACGATCATCACGCAGCTGCTGCGTGTGGTCATCCCGCACTTCGAGGCACTGCACAAGGAGGGCCAGGCCGGTCAGGCGCGGCTCACCCAGTACACGCGGTACCTCACCATCGCGCTCGCTCTGCTCCAGTCGACCACGCTCGTCACGGTCGCGCGCAGCGGTCAGCTCTTCGGCTCGACCGATCTCGCCGCCTGCCAGCAGCTGCTGACCAACGACGTCTGGTGGGCGCAGCTGCTCATCATCATGGCGATGACCGCCGGCACCGGCCTGATCATGTGGTTCGCCGAGCTCGTCACCGAGCGCGGCATCGGCAACGGCATGTCGCTCCTGATCTTCACGTCGATCGCCGCCACCTTCCCCGGCGCCATGGGTCTCATCTGGCAGACCAAGGGCTTCGAGGTGTTCCTCCTGGTACTCGCGGTCGGCATCATCGTGATGGGTCTCGTCGTCTTCGTCGAGCAATCGCAGCGCCGTATCCCCGTGCAGTACGCCAAGCGCATGGTCGGACGCCGCACCTACGGCGGCACCAACACCTACATCCCGATCAAGGTGAACATGGCGGGTGTGATCCCCGTGATCTTCGCCTCGTCGCTGCTCTACATCCCGGCGCTGATCGCGCAGTTCAACACGCCTCAGGACGGCTCCGTGCCGGCACCCTGGGTGACGTGGATCAGCGCGAACTTCACGACCGGCAACCA
This sequence comes from Microbacterium sp. W4I20, assembly GCF_030816505.1. Classification (NCBI taxonomy): domain Bacteria; kingdom Bacillati; phylum Actinomycetota; class Actinomycetes; order Micrococcales; family Microbacteriaceae; genus Microbacterium; species Microbacterium sp. W4I20. The sequence continues at coordinate 3,596,468 of NZ_JAUSYB010000001.1, forward strand.
CCCCGTGTACATGGCGGCGTACTTCCTGCTGATCATCGGGTTCACCTACTTCTACGTCGCGATCACGTTCAACCCGGTCGAGGTCGCCGACAACATGAAGAAGTACGGCGGCTTCATCCCCGGCATCCGCGCAGGACGCCCGACGGCCGAGTACCTCGACTACGTCCTCACCCGCATCACGCTTCCCGGCTCGCTGTACCTCGGCCTGATCGCGCTCATCCCGCTGATCGCCCTGGCCACCGTCGGCGCCAACCAGAACTTCCCGTTCGGTGGCGCATCGATCCTGATCATCGTGGGCGTCGGCCTCGAGACGGTCAAGCAGATCGATGCACAGCTGCAGCAGCGTCACTACGAAGGGCTCCTCCGGTGACCTCATCCGCACGTCTTCTCATCGTCGGCCCGCAGGGCTCGGGCAAGGGCACGCAGGGCGTGCGCATCGCCGAGACCTACGGCATCCCGGTCGTCTCGACCGGAGACATGTTCCGCGCGAACATCAAGGAGGGGACGCCGCTCGGCCAGCAGGTCACGGCCATCCTCGACTCGGGTGATCTCGTGCCGGATGAGCTGACGAGCGAGATCGTGCGCGATCGCCTGGCTCAGGCGGATGCCGCGAACGGTTTCCTGCTCGACGGGTACCCGCGCAACGTCGCCCAGGTGGCGCACCTCGAGGAGTTCCTGGCGGGCCGGGGCGAGTCGCTCGACGCGGTCATCGTGCTCGACGTGCCGCGTGACGAGAGCATGTCGCGCCTCGCGCTGCGTGCTTCCGAGCAGGGGCGATCGGATGACACCATCGAGGCCATCGCGCACCGTCTCGACATCTACGAGCACGAGACGGCCCCGATCATCGAGGTCTACGGCGCTAAGGGCATCGTCGACCGCATCGACGGCGTGGGCTCGCTGGATCAGATCACCGAGCGCATCTCGGCGGCCCTGGCCGCTCGCGGCCTGCGCCTCGCGGCCTGAGGCTCGTGTGATGTTCCGCCGGTCGATCTACAAGACCCCGGCTCAGCTGAAGGCCATGGTCGAGCCCGGGCTCATCACGGCGGCGGCGCTCGACGCCGTGCGCCCGCTGATCCGTCCGGGAATCACGACGCTCCAACTCGATGAGGCCGCGAATCGCGCGATCGTCGAGCGCGGGGCGGAGTCGAACTTCCAGCTCGTGCGCGGCTACCACCACACCATCTGCGTGTCGGTGAACGAGCAGGTCGTCCACGGGATCCCGGGGGAGCGGGTGCTGCAGGCCGGCGACATCGTCTCGGTCGACTGCGGCGCACAGTTCCAGGGATGGAACGGCGACAGCGCCATCAGCGTGGTCGTACCCGACCCGGAGCGCCCGCAGCTCGTCGCACAGCGCGAGGAGCTGTCGCGGGTGACCGAGGGGTCGATGTGGGCCGGGATCGCCGCGATGGCGTCGGCGTCGTACATCGACGAGATCGGCGCCGCGATCCAGGGCTACATCGAATCTCAGGGGCTGTCCGCGGTGTCGGGGGAGCCGTACGGCATCCTCCGCGAGTACGTCGGCCACGGCATCGGACGCAAGATGCACGAGGCCCCCAGCGTCTTCAACTACCGCACGCCGGACCGGGGCGAAGAGATCAAGCCCGGCCTCGTGCTGGCGATCGAACCCATGGTCACCGCGGGTGGCGAGGCCACCTACGTCGAGGACGACGACTGGACCGTCACCACCGTCGACGGCACTGACGGCTCACATTGGGAACATAGCGTGGCCCGGCATGATGGGGGTATCTGGGTGCTGACTGCGCCCGATGGCGGAAAAGCCGGACTCGCCCCGTTCGGGGTCGAGCCTCGAGAGATCGGAAAGTAATGGCAGCGGCGAAGAGCAACACGAACTGGTTCGCGATCGGGGTATCGGCGGCCGTCGTCGTCATCCTCGTCGTTCTCGGCGGACTCGTGGTGTTCCTCAACAACCAGGCCACGAGCCCTGGTGCGACGCCTGGCAGCAACCAGACCTTCAACTCCGAGACGGGTGCGGTCACCGTCGGTGACGGCAAGGCCGAGGACGAGGTCAAGGTCTTCGTCGACTTCCAGTGCCCCGTCTGCAAGAGCTTCGAGGACCAGTACGGTGCCGCGCTCGAGTCCAAGGCTGAAGACGGCAGCATCGTTCTCGAGTACCACCCGATCGCGATCCTCGACCGCTATTCGCAGGGCACCGAGTACTCGTCTCGTTCCGCGGGCGCCGCTGTGTGCGTCGCCGAGTCGAACCCGGAGCTCTACCTCGACTACGCCAAGGCGCTGTTCGCGAACCAGCCCGCAGAGAACTCTTCCGGTCTCACGACGGACGAGCTCGCGGCAATGGCCACGCAGGTCGGCGCGGATGACTCCGTCGAGTGCATCACCGATGAGACCTACCGGAAGTTCGGCGCCGCGCAGGCGAAGAGCAACGACATCCGCGGTACGCCGACCGTCGAGGTCAACGGCACCCGGCTGGACCTGCAGAACCCCGCCGACATGAAGACGTTCACCGATCTGCTCGGTTGACCCGGATCTGCTGACTCGCGCATCCGGCTCAAGTTGCCGGACGGCCACAGAGGGTCTAACATAGATCTTTGGTGCCTTGTGCCTTGATTCGGCGTGTCCGATCGGTTCGGCATCACACACCACCCACCCACCGCAGATCGACCGGTCTGCAGAAGCGTCAGCGAGGCTATGGCTAAGAAAGACGGTGTCATCGAGATCGAGGGCGTGATCTCCGAGGCTCTGCCCAACGCGATGTTCCGCGTTGAGCTCAGCAACGGACACAAGGTCCTTGCAACGATCTCCGGCAAGATGCGGCAGAACTACATCCGCATCATCCCCGAAGACCGCGTGGTCGTGGAGCTCAGCCCCTACGACCTCACCCGCGGCCGTATCGTCTACCGCTACCGCTGATCGGTCGAGAAGTAACGGCCTGCCTCGGTTCCGGGGCGGTACGAAGACAGCGATAAGGAAACATCATGAAGGTCAACCCGAGCGTCAAGCCGATCTGCGATCACTGCAAGGTGATCCGCCGCCACGGCCGCGTCATGGTGATCTGCAAGAGCAACCCGCGTCACAAGCAGCGCCAGGGCTGACCTGCGCTGCGCGGCACTGCTCGCGCACATCTCACAACTCAATACGAAACGGCAGGATCAGATCCCGTGAAAGCGGGGGACACCTCGGGGCGGAGGCCCGGGCACCGATCCTGTTCCATACCTCCACTACATCCAGGAGAACCGCATGGCACGTCTTGCCGGCGTTGACATCCCGCGCGACAAGCGCGTGGTGATCGCCCTTACCTACATCTACGGCGTCGGCCGTACCCGCTCGGTCGAGATCCTCAAGGCGACCGAGATCGACGAGAGCATCCGCGTGAAGGACCTCAGCGACGACCAGCTGATCGTCCTCCGCGACTACATCGAAGGCAACTACAAGGTGGAGGGTGACCTCCGTCGCGAGGTCGCCGCAGACATCCGCCGCAAGGTCGAGATCGGCTCCTACGAGGGCATCCGCCACCGTCGTGGTCTCCCGGTCCGTGGTCAGCGCACCAAGACCAACGCCCGTACCCGCAAGGGCCCGAAGCGCACCGTCGCCGGCAAGAAGAAGGCCCGCTAAACGCGGCCTCAGGGACTAGGAGAACATTTTCATGGCTGCACCCAAGGCCGCCGCGCGCAAGCCGCGCCGCAAGGAAAAGAAGAACATCGCGCTGGGCCAGGCCCACATCAAGTCGACGTTCAACAACACGATCGTCTCGATCACCGACCCGTCCGGTGCTGTCATCAGCTGGGCATCGTCGGGTGGCGTGGGCTTCAAGGGCTCCCGCAAGTCGACCCCGTACGCCGCAGGTCTTGCTGCCGAGTCTGCTGCGCGTCAGGCGCAGGAGCACGGCGTCAAGAAGGTCGACGTCTTCGTGAAGGGTCCGGGCTCCGGCCGCGAGACCGCGATCCGCTCGCTTCAGGCCGCCGGCCTCGAGGTCGGCTCGATCTCGGACGTCACCCCGCAGGCGCACAACGGCTGCCGCCCGCCGAAGCGTCGCCGCGTCTGATCCGGCTTAGTCGAGCCGCTCGGCCCTCCGGGGTCCGAGCGGCTCGACGCCCGCCCTGGGCCATGCTCAGGGGTCGGGCATCGACTTCCACAATTGAAGACCTCACCACACCACATGTCATATAGCGGGCATGTGATCGAAAGGAACACAGAGTGCTCATTGCACAGCGTCCCACACTGACCGAGGAAAAGATCGTCGAGAACCGTAGCCGGTTCATCATCGAGCCTCTCGAGCCCGGCTTCGGTTACACGATCGGCAACGCGCTGCGTCGCAGCCTGCTGTCGTCGATCCCCGGTGCCGCAGTCACCAGCGTTCGTCTCGACGGCGTGCTGCACGAGTTCAGCACCATCCCCGGCGTGAAGGAGGATGTCACCGAGATCATCCTCAACATCAAGCAGCTCGTGGTCTCGTCGGAGCGCGACGAGCCCATCACCGCGTACCTGCGCAAGACCGGTTCGGGCGAAGTGACCGCCGCTGACATCTCGGCTCCGGCCGGTGTCGAGGTCCAGAACCCCGAGCTCGTCATCGCGACGCTCAACGAGACCGCCAAGTTCGAGCTCGAGCTCACGATCGAGCGCGGCCGTGGATACGTCTCCGCGACGCAGAACCGCAACGAGTACGCCGAGGCCGGTCAGATCCCGATCGACTCGATCTACTCGCCGGTCCTCAAGGTCAGCTACCGCGTCGAGGCGACTCGTGCCGGTGAGCGCACCGACTTCGACAAGCTCGTCCTGGACGTCGAGACCAAGTCGTCGATCAGCCCGCGCGACGCTGTCGCTTCGGCTGCGAAGACGCTCACCGAGCTGTTCGGTCTCGCCCGCGAGCTGAACGTCGAGGCTGAGGGCATCGAGATCGGTCCGGCACCGGTGGAGGCAGTGAACTCCAGCGAGCTGTCGATGCCGATCGAAGACCTCGACCTCTCGGTCCGGTCGTACAACTGCCTGAAGCGTGAGGGCATCAACACTGTTTCCGAGCTCGTCGCCCTGTCGGAGACGCAGCTCATGAACATCCGCAATTTCGGCCAGAAGTCGGTCGACGAGGTGCGCGACAAGCTCATCTCGCTCGGTCTGTCGCTCAAGGATTCGGTGCCCGGTTTCGACGGCGCCCACTTCTACGGCGGCAGCGAAGACGAGTCCTTCTGAAACCCGACCTTCCGACCAGGAGTTAGATCATGCCTAAGCCCACCAAGGGTCCCCGCCTCGGAGGCGGCCCCGCCCACGAGCGTCTGCTGCTTGCCAACCTCGCGGCGGCTCTCTTCACCCACAAGTCGATCAAGACGACCGAGACCAAGGCCAAGCGCCTGCGTCCGCTCGCCGAGCGACTGATCACCTTCGCCAAGCGCGGCGACCTGCACGCACGCCGTCGCGTGCTGTCGGTCATCGGTGACAAGAGCGTCGTGCACACTCTCTTCACCGAGATCGCACCGCTCGTCGCCGACCGTGAGGGCGGCTACACCCGCATCACGAAGGTCGGCAACCGCAAGGGCGACAACGCTCCGATGGCTGTCATCGAGCTCGTCCTCGAGCCGGTCAACCCGAAGCCGAAGTCCGCCAAGAAGACGGCTGCCGCCGCTTCGAAGGCCGACAAGCCGGCCGAGGTCGTCGAGGAGGCTCCCGCTGAGGAGGCTCCCGCCGAGGACGCCGCTGTCGAGGAGGCACCCGCGGCTGACGCCGGTGCCGAGTCGCAGGCCGAGGGCGAAGCAGCCGAGGCTGCCGCCGAGGACGCTGTCGAGAAGTAAGCACCTCTCACGACGAAGCCCGCCGCCCCATCCGGGGTGGCGGGCTTCGTCGTTTCTGGGCCGGTTCTGCCGCTGCTGCCGGGACAACTTCTGCGGCCATCCCGAACTTCTGCGGCCGATCGGCCGACAGATGGCCGCAGAAGTTCGGATCGGCCGCAGAAGTCGGGGGCCAGGGCGGGCGAGGTCAGCGGGCGCGGAGGTCCTTGCGGAGGATCTTCCCCGACGCCGACTTCGGGATCGCGTCGATGAACTCGACCTGCCGCACCTTCTCGTGCGGTGCGACGTGGGCGGCCACGTGCGCCATGACGGTATCCGCGTCGAGATCGGCATCCGCCTGCCGCACCACGAACGCCTTCGGGACTTCCTGACCGTCGTCGTCGTGCACGCCGATGACCGCGGCGTCGGCGATGGACGGATGCTCCAGCAGCACGGCCTCGAGAACCGCGGGCGCGACCTGGTAGCCCTTGTACTTGATGAGCTCCTTGAGTCGGTCGACGATCCGGAACACCCCGTCGTGGGTCACGGTGGCGACGTCGCCGGTGTGCAGCCAGCCGTCGGCATCGAGCATCTGCGCCGTCGCATCCGGACGGTTGAGGTAGCCCTTCATGACCTGCGGGCCGCGGATGAGCAGCTCGCCCGGTTCGCTCGCGCCCTCGTCCGGCACGGTCACGTCGACGCCGGTCTCCGCGTCGATCAGTCGCGCCTCGGTGCTGCGGAGCAGCAGTCCGACGGAGGAGCGGTCGATGTCGTCGCGGTCGGCGGGGATGGCATGGGTCACGGGGCTGGTCTCCGTCATGCCGTACCCCTGGCAGACGGTGCAGTTCAGCCGGGTCGCCACCGCGGAGGCGAGGGCGCCGTCGAGCGGAGCCGCACCCGAGAAGATGACCTTGACCGCCGAGAGGTCGAATTCGTCGACCAACGGATGCTTCGCCAGCGCGACCGCGATCGGCGGGGCGATGAACACCCAGGTCGTGCGGTGCTCGGCGACCACCCGCAGGAAGTCGATGAGATCGAACCGCGGCATCGTCACCAGGGCCGCCCGCTGTCGCAGCGCGAAGTTGAGCAGTACCGTCATGCCGTAGATGTGGAAGAAGGGGAGCACCGCCAGGACGCGGTCGTCGTCGGCCAGTGAGATCGTCGACTGGCACTGGCTCACGTTCGCGACGAGATTGCGGTGCGTGAGCATGACGCCCTTGGGGCGCCCGGTCGTGCCCGACGAGTACGGCAGCACCGCGAGGTGCTCGTCCGGATCGAACGTCACAGAGGGGGCGGCGTTCCCTTCGCCGAGCAGCGCGGCAAGGGACGGATGCCCTTCGACACCGTCGAGGACGATGAGGTGGTCGGCGGCGATCCCGACCTTCGCGGCCGCCGCCTCCGCGCCGGGGAGGAGCGGTGACACGGTGATCAGCCAGTCCGCTTCGGCGTCGGTGAGCTGATTGGCGACCTCGTCGGGGGTGTAGAGCGAGTTGATCGTGGTCGCGGTGGCCCCTGCGCGCAGGATGCCGTGGAAGACCGTCGCGAACGCCGGGATGTTCGGGCACAGCACGCCGACGCGCGTCCCGACGGCGACCCCGCGCGCGGCGAGAGCGCCGGCGAACAGGTCGATCTGGGCGATCAGCTGCCGATAGGTCGTCTCGGCGCCGCTGGTGCCGTCGACGAGCGCGGTCGCGTCGAGTCGGGTCTCGTCGAGATCGCCGAAGAGGTATTCGTACACCGAGACCGCGGGGATCTCCGCATCCGGGTAGGTGCTGCGAACCATGAGATCTCCTTCGATCCGGGTGAGGCGGCGGCGGCGCGCGCTGGCATTCAGTGTCGCACAGGGCGGCATCGCGTACCAGGGCGCGAATGCGAAGCCGCGACGCCGATCAGACTACGTCGTTCGCCCGGTAGCGCGTGCTCGGACGCCCCTTCGTCGAGTAGTCGAGCGTGCGGATCGCCCTGCCGGAGCTCGCGAGGTGCTCGAGATAGCGACGCGCGCTGACCCGGGAGATCTGCACGTCGTCGCCGATCTCGGTGGCCGACGCATCGGGGCGGGCGGTGAGGGCGGCGGCGACGCGATCGAGCGTCTCGGCACTCAGACCCTTCGGCAGGCCGAACCGCTGGCGGAACGCGATGATGGCATCGGCCGCTTCGACCCGCCGCACCACGTCGTGCAGCTCGGTGTGGTCGCGCAGCAACAGCGTGGCCTCGACATCGGCGCCGTCGTGGCGGCTTCCGGTACTGCGGGCGACGAGCACATGCGAGCCGACGATCACCGGCCGCCCGGCATCCTCTCCCTCGTGCAGCACCGCCAGCAGGGGTGCGTCGAGCACGTCGGCGGCGACGGCGTCGTCGAGCTCTTCGGCGCTGCGCTCGAGGAGTCGCGCCGCGGCGTCGTTGGCGAGCGTGATGCGACCGGCACCGTTCACCGTGATGACGCCCTCGCTCAAGCGATGCAGAGTCGTCTCCTGGTTCTTCACCAGCGCCGCGATCTGGTGCGGCTCGAGCCGATAGATGCGACGCCGGATCACGGAGGTCACCCACGCAGAGCCGAACACCCCCAGCACAGCGGCGGCGAGCATGGCCGAGATGAGCCAGGAGAGGTTGGCCGTGAACTCCTCGTTGAGCTCGGATTCCAGGATGCCCACGGAAGCTGTGCCGATGACGACGCCGTCGTCGTCGCGGATCGGCACCTTCACCCGCCACGAGGTGCCGAGCGTCCCCGTCTGGGTGCCGACATAGATCTCGCCGGAGAGGGGGATGGACGGGTCGGTCGACACCTTCTCGCCGATGCGGTCGGGATTCGGATGCGAATAGCGGATGCCGTCCTCGTCGGCGACCACGACGTACGCGAGATCGGATGCTTCGCGAATGACCTCCGCGATGGGCTGGATGGCCTCGGCGGGGTCCGCGTCGTCGAAGGCGGCCCGCACCGGGGGCAGCGCGGCGACCGACTGTGCGACCGCCTGCATTCGCTCCTTGTAGGCCTCGCGGAGAGCATGCTCCTGGAACGCGCCGGCGACGATGCCGGTCGCCAGGGTCACCAGGAACACGATCAGCGCCTGCAACAGCAGCAGGTGCACCCGGAGCGTCATCTTCGAGGCCACCTGCTCATTCTCCTCGCAGGTCGCACCGCCCGCGAGACGCGGTCGCCGCCGTTCGCGACCAATAGTTTCAGAACGCGACCAATGGTTTCCGAAGCTTGAGAGCCCGCCCTCACGCCTCCAGAGTGATCCGACACAGCAACACCGACGCTCAAGGAGGAGCGCACATGAAGCACACACGTCTGGCGGCGACAGCCGTCTTCGCCGCCGCCGCATTGGCATTGACCGCATGTTCGGGCGGAGGCACCGGGTCGGGAGGCGGGGGAGGCGACGAAGCCGCGGCCATCGACGATGTCAAGATCATCGTCCCGGCCGACCCCGGCGGCGGATGGGATCAGACCGGACGCGCGATGTCGGAGGTCCTGACCGCAGACAAGGTCGTCGGATCAGCCCCGGTGTCGAACGTCGGCGGCGCGGGCGGCACCGTCGGCCTCGCCCAGCTCGCGAACGAGAAGGACCCGGCGACGCTCATGGTCATGGGGCTCGTGATGGTCGGAGCGATCGAGACGAACGCGTCGACCGTGCGGCTCGAGGACACCACCCCGATCGCCCGGCTCACCGACGAGGCACTCGTCATCGTGGTGCCGGAGGACTCCAAGTACGACACCCTCGAGGATCTCGTCGGGGACATCGTCGAGAAGGGACAGGAGGTGACGGTGACCGGCGGTTCCGCCGGCGGCGCCGACCACATCCTCGCCGGCCTCCTCCTCGAAGCCGCCGGCCTCGATGCGGGTGAGATCCCGGAGAAGCTCAACTACACACCCAACTCCGGTGGTGGCGAGGCCGTCTCGCTCCTCGTCGGCGACAAGGTCTCGGCCGGCATCTCCGGGGTCGGAGAGTTCCTCCAGTACATCGAGGACGGTTCGATGCGGGCGCTGGCGGTCTCGGGCGCCGAGCCGGTCGAGTCGCTGCCCGACGTGCCGACCATCACCGACGAGGGGTACGACGTCGAGCTGACCAACTGGCGCGGGGTGATCGCTCCGGGCGGGATCTCCGACGCGGAGCGCGCCGAGCTCGAGCGCATCGTCACCGAGATGCACGAATCCGGCGCGTGGAAGGACGAGCTCGAGACCAAGGGCTGGGCGGATGCCTTCCTGACCGGTGACGAGTTCGACAGCTTCCTGAAGGACAACATCACCGAGGTGACCGGCACGCTCGAGAACATCGGACTGATCTGACATGAACACCCCGATCCTCGGGGTGAGCGGGCGGGCCGAGACGACTCGGCCCGCCTCGCGGGTTCCCCTCGGTGAACTCGTCTTCGCTCTCCTCATGCTCGCCCTCGGCGTCTTCGCGCTCGTGGGGGTCTTCACGATCCACGTCCCGGTCGGTGTGAAAGCCGGGCCCACGATCTTCCCGCTCTTCGTCTCGATCATCCTGCTGGCGTCGGCCGTGGCCGTGCTGGTGAACGTGCTGCGCGGAAAGCGCGCGGAGGTCGAGGAGGGCGAGGACATCGACCCGAACGCCCAGACCGACTGGCTCACGATCGCCAAGATCGTCGGCGCCGTGGTCGCTCACCTGCTGCTGATCGACCTCATCGGCTGGGCCCCGGCGGCCACCGTGCTCTTCGGCGTGGTCGCGTGGGCGCTCGGTGCCAAGCGCTGGTGGCTGGCCTTCGTCATCGGGCTCGGTGTGAGTCTGGTGATCCAGGTGGTCTTCGGCGGCCTGATGGGGCTGTCGCTGCCCTGGGGACCGGCTCTCGGATGGCTCGGGGAGGTGTTCTGATGGACAGCTGGACCCTGCTTCTCGAAGGCTTCGCGACGGCGCTGCAGCCGCAGTACCTCGGATTCGCGTTCTTCGGCGTGCTCGTGGGAACGGCGGTCGGCGTGCTGCCCGGCATCGGGCCGGCGATGACGGTCGCGCTCCTGCTGCCGCTCACCTACACGCTCGACCCCACCGCGGCACTGATCACCTTCGCCGGCATCTACTACGGCGGCATGTACGGCGGCTCGACCACCAGCATCCTGCTGAACACGCCAGGTGAATCGGCATCCATCGTCACAGCCATCGAAGGCAACAAGATGGCGAAGCTGGGGCGCGGGGCCGCTGCCCTCGCCACCGCCGCGATCGGCTCGTTCGTCGCCGGCACCATCGCCACCGTCGGCCTCACGCTGCTCGCACCCGTGCTGGCGCAGTTCGCCGTCAACCTCGGCCCCGCCGACTACGTCGCGCTCATCGTGATCGCGTTCATCACGGTCGGGGCCCTCATCGGCAGCTCCGTCCCGCGCGGGATGCTGTCGCTCGGCGTCGGCCTGTTCCTCGGACTCGTGGGCACCGACACCCTCACGGCACAGCAGCGCTACACGCTGGGTCTGCTGCCGCTGTCGGACGGGATCGACATCGTGCTCGTCGCGGTCGGACTCTTCGCCGTGGGCGAGACGCTGTACATCGCGGCCCGCTTGCGCCACGGCGGCGTCGACGTGATCCCGGTCACCCGCGGGTGGCGCAGCTGGATGACCAAGAGCGACTGGAAGCGCTCGTGGAAGCCCTGGCTGCGCGGCACGGCGATCGGCTTCCCGATCGGCACCATCCCCGCGGGCGGTGCCGACGTCGCGACGTTCCTGTCGTACGCCACCGAGCGCAAGCTCTCGCGGCACAAGAGCGAGTTCGGGCGCGGAGCGATCGAAGGGGTCGCCGGTCCCGAGTCCGCGAACAACGCGGCGGCGGCCGGTGTGCTCGTCCCGCTGCTCACGCTCGGCCTGCCCACGACCGCGACGGCGGCGATCATCCTCGTCGCCTTCCAGGCGTACGGTCTGCAGCCGGGACCGCAGCTGTTCCAGAATCAGCCGGCACTCGTCTGGGCGCTGGTGGCGAGCCTGTATGTCGGCAACGTCATCCTCATCATCCTCAACCTGCCGCTCGTCGGCATGTGGGTGAAGCTGCTGCAGATCCCGCGGCCGTACCTGTACGCGGGCATCCTGCTGTTCGCCGCCTTCGGCGCCTACGCGCTGAACTTCGCGGTCGTCGACATCCTGATCCTGGCGATCATCGGAGTCCTCGGCTACTTCATGCGACGGTACGGCTATCCGGTGGCTCCGCTCGTGGTCGGCATGATCCTCGGGCCGATGGGGGAGGAGTACCTGCGCAAGGCGCTGCAGTTGAGCCAGGGCAACCTGTCGACGCTGTTCGTGCAGCCCTTCGCCGCGACGGCCTACATCGTGCTGGCGCTCCTCGTCGTCGGTGGGCTGTGGCTGCGTCGGCGTCAGCGTCGTTACGAGCAGGCACTGACCGAGTCGATCGCCGTGCCGATCAGGACCGATTCGGAGGTCTGACGTCGAGAGCGGGAGAGCCCCGCGAGTAGGCTGATCCGGTGAGCGATGCAGAGACCCTGACCCGAGGGCCTCGCGCCTACCTGGCATTCATCGGGATCGGCCTCCTCGCGGGGCTCCTGTCCGGACTCTTCGGCGTCGGCGGCGGCACGGTCATCGTCCCGCTGCTCGTGCTTCTCCTGCAGTTCGACCAGCGCCTCGCGGCCGGCACCTCGCTCGCGGCGATCGTGCCGACCGCCAGCGTCGGAGTCATCTCCTATGCCGTGTCGGGATCCGTGGCGTGGGTCCCCGCCATCATCCTCGCCGCGGGAGCCGTGGTGGGGGCACAGATCGGCACGCGCCTCCTGCCGCGAATCTCGCAGACGGCCCTGCGCTGGGGCTTCGTCGGCTTCCTGCTCGTGGTCATCGTCAGCCTCTTCCTCGTCATCCCCTCGCGGGATGCGGTGCTCGAACTCTCCTGGATCACCGGCATCGCGCTGCTGGTCGTCGGCGTCGGCACCGGCATCCTCGCCGGGCTCATCGGGGTCGGCGGCGGCGTGATCGTCGTGCCGGTGCTGATGCTGGCGTTCGGCACGAGCGACCTCATCGCGAAGGGCACCTCACTGCTGATGATGATCCCGACCGCGATCTCGGGAACCGTCGGCAACATGCGGCACCGCAACGTCGACCTGCGGGCCGCCGCGGTGATCGGCGTCTCCGCGTGCACGACGACCGCTCTCGGCGCGTGGCTCGCGACGCTCCTCGACCCCGCGGTGGGGAACATGCTGTTCGCGGCATACCTCGTCGTGATCGCGGTGCAGATGGCGCTGAAGGCGATCCGGGGGCGCAAGAAGGATGGACCCGCGTCGCCGAAGTAGGATCGAGGGGTGGCAGTGAACCAAGATCTTGTCGGCCGGGAGTTCCCGCCGACCGCCCCGTACCTCGTCGGCCGTGAGAAGGTGCGCGAGTTCGCTCGTGCCGTCTTCGCCGATGCCCCGCAGCACACTGACGTCGAGGCCGCGCGCGCCCTCGGGTTCGCCGACGTGGTCGCTCCGCCGACGTTCGCGATGGTCATCCAGGACCAGACGCTCCAGCAGCTGCTCGCGCTGGAGGACTCGGGCATCGTGCTGGCCCGCACGATCCACGCCGAACAGCGCTTCACCTACACGCGACCGATCGTCGCGGGGGACGAACTCACCGGACAGCTGCGGGTCACGGCCATCCGGATGATGGGCGGCAACGCCATGATCACCAGCGAGGCCGCCATCTCGGATACCGCCGGCGAGCACGTGGTGACCGCGACCAGCGTCCTGCTGGTCGGCGCGGACGAGGGGGAGGGCGCCTGATGGGCTACACCGTCGGAGACGTCATCGCCGAACGCGACGTCCACCTCACCCGGGAGTCGCTGGTGCGCTACGCCGGGGCATCCGGAGACTTCAACCCGATCCACTACCGCGACGACATCGCGGCATCCGTCGGTCTTCCCGGCGTACTCGCCCACGGGATGCTGACGATGGGGGTCGCCTCGTCCGTCGTGGTCGCCGCCCTCGAGCCCGGTGCGAAGATCCTCGACTACGGCGTGCGCTTCACGAAGCCGGTCGTCGTCGACCCGGTCGACGGCGCCGACATCCGCATCGTCGCGACGGTCGGCGCAGTCGATGACACGACGGCCCGCATCGATCTCAAGGTCACGTTCGGCGAGACCACCGTGCTCGTCAAGGCGCAGCTGCGCGTCGCGATCGGATGACGCCCGCCGAGATGCCCCGGACTGAGCCCCTCCGTCTCTCGCAGCTGACGACGCTGCGCACCGGCGCCGCCCCCGAGCGGATGCGGGAGGCCTCGACGACCGCAGCGCTCGTGGAGGCTCTGCGCGAGACCTGGGCGAGCGGCGACGACTGGTTCGTGCTCGGCGGCGGTTCGAACCTGTTCGTCGGGGACGACGAGTTCGAGGGCACCGTGATCCGCGTGCGGACGAGTGGGATCGAAGAGCTGCCGTCGCCGCACGCCGGCCGCATCCGTCTGCGGGTGCAGGCAGGGCACGGCTGGGACGACCTGGTGGCCTACGCCGTCGGCCACGGCTACGCCGGACTCGAGGCGATGTCCGGGATTCCGGGAACGACCGGTGCCGCCCCGGTGCAGAACATCGGCGCCTACGGGCAGGAGATCCAGGAGACCCTGGTCGAAGTCGAACTGATCGATGAATCTTCGGGCGAGATCTCCGTCGTGCCGGCATCCGAACTGGGCCTCGGCTTCCGCACCTCCGTGCTCAAGCACCACTACGGCAGCGTGCCGGCGCGACGGGCGGTCATCCTGTCGGCGACGTTCGACCTGCTCGTGGCCGACGAGCGCGTCGTGCGCGGCGAGCAGCTGCGGCGGGCACTCGGACTGGTCGACGAGGCACCGGTGCCGCTGAGCTGGGTGCGTGAACGCATTCTGGCGACTCGCGCCTCGAAGGGGATGCTGATCGATGACGGCGACCCCGACACCCACGGCGTAGGCTCGTTCTTCCAGAACGCGATCGTCCCCGAGGCGGTGGCCAGGGCCCTTCCGCCGGAGTGCCCGCGCTGGCCTGTCGCGCCCGACCTCGACACCGTAACGGTCATCCCGCTGGCCTCCTACGACGGCCTCATCCCGACGGCGAAGACCGCGGCTCCGGATGTGAAGGTGAGCGCGGCGTGGCTCATCGAGCAGGCCGGCATCCGCAAGGGGTTCAAGCTGCCGCGCTCGCGGGCGGGAGTGTCGACCAAGCACGCGCTGGCCCTGACCAATCGCGGCGGTGCCACGGCCGGTGAGGTCGCCGAGCTCGCACGGTTCATCCAGAGCCGCGTGCACGCCGAGTTCGGGCTCGTGCTGCAGCCGGAGCCCGTCCTCGTCGGCGTCGAGCTGTAGGGGCGTCGGAACCCGGGGCTACACTCGCGGCATGAGCGCACCCATGCCCTACCTCCTGTTCCCCGGCAACGCGGCGGAGGCCCTGCGCCACTACCAGTCGGTCTTCGGCGGCGCGCTGCAGCTGAGGGACTACGCGCAGGCCGGGCGGCACGACGGCCCTGGCGACGCGATCGCTCACGGTCAGCTCAGCGGACCGGTGGCGCTCGCCGGGGCAGATGCCGGCGTCGACGACGACGCCGTGCAGATGAACGGCATGTTCCTGTCGCTGCTGGGCACGGCGGATGCCGTCACTCTCACCGGATGGTTCGACGCGCTCGCAGACGGCGGCCGAGTGATCGACGCGCTGCAGAAGCGGCCATGGGGCGACTTCGACGGCACGCTCAGCGATCGCTACGGCATCCGCTGGCTCGTCGGATTCCGGCTCGAGGACTGACAGGCCGGGCCGCCAGCCCGGCCGGGCCGGTCGGGTTCAGGAGAACAGTCGCTGCAGGCGCTGCACGCCCTCGAGGAGCTGGTCGTCGCCGAGCGCGTACGACATGCGGATGTAGCCCGACGGGCCGAACGCCTCGCCCGGGACGACCGCGACCTCGGCCTGCTCGAGGATGAGATCGGCGAGCTCGAGCGACGTCGTCGGGGTCACGCCGCCCCAGGTGCGACCGAGCAGGCCCTGCACATCGGGGTAGACGTAGAAGGCGCCGAGCGGGTTCGGCACGACGAGGCCGTCGATCTTCGACAGCTCCGACACGATGAGCGTGCGGCGGCGGTCGAAGGCCTCGCGCATCTGCTCGGCCTCGGTCTGCGGCCCGTTGAGTGCCGCGATCGCCGCCTTCTGAGCGACGTTGTTCACGTTGCTCGACAGGTGCGACTGCAGGTTGCCGGCGATCTTGATGGCGTCGACCGGGCCGACCATCCAGCCCACGCGCCACCCGGTCATGGCGTAGGTCTTGGCGACCCCGTTCACGAGGATCGTCTGGCCGGCGACCTCGGGCACGGCCTCGACGATGGACGTCGCCTTGACGGCGGTTCCTGAGCCTGACGAAGCATAGGTGAGGTTCTGATAGATCTCATCGCTGATGATCCAGATGCCGTGCTCGAGCGCCCACTCGCCGATCGCCTTGGTCTCGTCGGCGGTGTAGACGGATCCGGTGGGGTTCGACGGTGACACGAACACGAGCGCGGTCGTGCGCTCCGTGCGGGCGGCCTCGAGCTGCTCGACGGTGACCTTGTACTCCTGCTCGGCTCCGGCGAACACCTCGACCGGGGTGCCGTCGGCGAGGCGGATCGCCTCGGGGTACGTGGTCCAGTACGGGGCGGGGAGCAGGACCTCGTCGCCCGGGTTCACGACCGCCTGGAAGGCCTGGTAGACGGACTGCTTGCCGCCGTTCGTGACGATGACCTGGCTGGGGGAGACCTCGAGTCCCGAGTCGCGGAGCGTCTTCGCCGCGATCGCCTCGCGCAGAGCGGGAAGGCCTGCTGCCGGGGTGTACCGGTAGTTGGCCGGGTCGGCGAGAGCCTCGGCTGCGGCATCCACGATGAACTGCGGCGTCGCGAAGTCGGGCTCGCCGGCGGCGTAGGAGACGACATCCTTGCCTTCGGCCTTGAGAGCCTTCGCCTTGGCGTCGACCTTGAGGGTCGCGGATTCGGCGATCGCGGACAGTTTGCGGGAGAGGGGAGCGCGTTCGGTCACGACTACGAGCGTACTCGGGTCGGTGGTGGGTCCGCCGGGCGAGTCGGCACGAAGAATCCGGGTTCTTTCGTGAGAGCGGTCTGGATCAGAATTGTCGCTGCGCGGACTCGCGGAGCGACAATTCTGATCCAGGCTGCGTTCCGGGAGAACTCAGGCGGTCGCGAAGCCGTGGGCCTGGGCGACAGCATCCAGAGTGATGCGTCCGCCCTGCACGTTGAGCCCCTTCGCGAGTGCCTGATCCTCGGATGCCGCGCGCTCCCAGCCCTTGCCGGCGATCGCGGACACGTAGGGCAGCGTCGCGTTGGTCAGGGCGCGGGTCGCCGTCTCGGGCACGGCGCCGGGCATGTTCGCGACGCAGTAGTAGATGGCGTCGTGCACCGCGAAAGTCGGGTCGTCGTGCGTGGTCGGACGGGAGCCCTCGAAGCATCCGCCCTGGTCGATCGCGATGTCGACGAGCACGGCTCCCGACTTCATGCCGGCGACCATCTCGTCGGTGACGAGCTTCGGGGCAGCAGCGCCGGGGATCAGCACGGAGCCGATCACGAGGTCGGCCGTCGCGAGCTCCTCCGCGATGTCGTAGCGGCTCGAGGCGCGAGTCTCCAATGCCCCGCCGTAGCGGTGCTCGAGCTCGCGCAGGCGCGGCAGCGAGATGTCGATCACGGTGACCTTCGAGCCGAGGCCGAGGGCGTTCGCCGCGGCGTGCTCTCCCGCGACACCGCCGCCGATCACGACGGTCTTCGCGCGAGGGGTGCCGGCGATGCCGCCGAGCAGCGTGCCGCGCCCACCGTTGGAGCGCAGCAGCGAGTAGGAACCCATCGTGACCGAGAGGCGGCCGGCGATCTCGCTCATCGGGATGAGGAGGGGAAGGCTGCGGTCGGGCAGTTGCACCGTCTCGTAGGCCACGGCGGTCGTGCCGGCGTCGATCAGAGCCGTGGTCAGCGCGCGGTCCGCGGCGAGGTGGAGGTAGGTGAAGAGCGTCAGGTCGGGGCGCAGGAAGCCGTACTCCTGGGCGATCGGCTCCTTGACCTTGATCACCAGATCCGCCTCGCCCCACGCCTCGGCGGCAGTCGGAACGATCTCGGCGCCGGCGGCACGGTACGCGTCGTCGTCGATGCGCGACCCCACGCCTGCGCCGGACTGCACCAGCACGCGGTGACCCTCGTGAACCAGGCGGTCAGCACCGGCCGGAGTCAGGGCGACGCGGTTCTCGTTGTTCTTGACCTCGGTGGGCACGCCGATCTTCATCGATCCTCCAGAGTGGGGTGGTGCGCGGACGGTGATTCAGAATCGCAGAAACGTCGACTGCGCACCAGATTCAGTGAAGAAGATTCGCTCAGAGACCGCATCCTGCATAATCATTCGTATGGAGACTGCTGCATCGGCCCCGGAGACGAATACTCTTCGGGCCCCCGCACTGGACGCGATCGACACCAGGATCGTGCGATTGCTCTCCACAGACGGGCGGATGACGAACGCCGAGTTGGCGGGTCACCTCGGGGTCGCGCCGTCGACCGCCCATGCGCGCCTCCGCGCCCTCGTCGACCGGGGCGTCATCAGCGGATTCCACGCGAGTGTCGACGAACGGATGCTGGGCGCAGGACTCCAGGCCGTCATCGGAGTCACGCTGCGCCCGAGCGGGCGCCGGGAGAGCATCGTCGAGTTCGCGGAGCGCGTCCGCGTGCTGCCGCAGGTGATCCAGCTGTTCTTCCTCGGCGGCGATGACGACTTCCTGCTGCACATCGCGGTCGCGGACTCCTCGGAGATGCGCGAGTTCGTGCTCGAGCACCTCTCAGCGCAGAGCAGTGTCGCCTCGACGCGCACCAGCATCGTGTTCGACTATCACCGCAACTCGGTCGCGGCGTCGTTCACCTGATGCCGATCGGCGCTGTGCTGTGAATTGCTCTGGCGTCAGGCGCCGTACGACGCCGGCAGGGCGCAGTAGTCCGCGAAGCGCCGCGTCGGATTCTCCGGATCGGTGACGTCGACGAGGGCGGATGCCACGCTGTGCGGCGGCTCGTCGCCTGCGAGCTGCCACAGGGTGAAGTTCCACATGCCCCGCGCGGTCTCGCTGAGGAGAGCCGCAGGACCCGAGACGACCAGCACGCGATCGTCTCGCGGTGCGGCGCGGAAGGGGGCGATCACGTCCGCGCGGAGCCCGGTCTCATCGCCGTCGGCGCTGTGCGCCCGCGTGACCTGCTGACCCGTCGCTGCGAGGGCGGCGGCGAGAGAGTCGGCGGCGCGACGAGAGCGCTCCGGGTCCTGTCCCGCGACCGCGACTGCTCGCACGCCGGAGCGGGAGAGGTGCAGGAACTCGTCGGCGATGGTCGTCCAGACGTCGGTCATGGATTCAGGCTACGCCTCGGGGAGGACAGCGGGATCGGATCCCCAGGATCACAGGGAGACGCTGCGGAGGAACGCGCTCAGCTCGAAGAGCCGCGGCACGAGATGGCAGAGGAAGGTCAGACCGATCGCGACGATCCCGAGCACGACCGGAAGCGCGTGGAGCTGTCTTCGACGGGGCAGGCCCGCCACGAGCACGAGCGCGACGATGGGTGGCGCGAGCCAGTACGCGGAACTCACATCGAACACCATCATCAGTGCGGTCGCCGCAGACGGCATGAACAGGTCACGCTCCGGTTCGAACACCTGCAAGGCCAGCACCGTCGCGGATGCGACGGCGGCCACCGTGCTGAGAGCGATCGACGACGCGAGGCGGACGCGGATCGCGGCGGGAGTGAGACGGGGCAGTGGGGGTGCTGGCGGGATCGTCATCCGCCGAACCTACGGAGAACGGAGACCGGCGGCAGGCGTTCTCCACAGGTTTCGCAAGGGCGCAGGGAGAAGCCCCCGGCCGATCCGCAGCAGACGGACGACCGGGGGCTTTTCTGGGGAGGATCAGTCCTCGTCGACGAGGAACCGGCTGTATGCGCCCAGGGTCAGGAAGGTGGGGAACTCCTCCCGCAGCGCGACCTCGCGGAAGATCTCCGCTGCGTCATCGAACCGATCCCCGGCGCTCCGGGTCGCCATGCCGAGCACCTGGGCGATGAGGCCCTCGACGTACTCCACGGTGATCGGTGTGCCGTCCTGGGTCGTGCGGTCCTGGTGGATCCACTGCCACACCTGCGAGCGGCTGATCTCGGCCGTTGCAGCATCCTCCATCAGGTTGTCGATCGCGACCGCGCCGAGGCCGCGCAACCAGGCCTCCAGGTAGCGGATCGCGACGGACACGTTGTCACGAACGCCCCGATCGGTGACCGCGCTGCCGATCCGCAGGTCGAGCAGGTCGCGCGCCTCGACGTGCACGTCGTCGCGCTGCCGGTCGACCTGGTTGGGCCGATCGCCCAGCACCGCGTCGAACTCGGCCTGCGCAGTCGCGATCAGGTCGGGATGCGCCACCCAGGTGCCGTCGAAGCCGTCGCCGGCCTCGCGCTTCTTGTCGGCCGACACCTTCTCGATCGCGCGGGCGGTCACTTCGGGGTCGCGGCGGTTCGGGATGGACGCACTCATGCCGCCGATCGCGAAGGCTCCCCGCTTGTGGCAGGTCTGCACCAGCAGATCGGTGTACGCCCGCATGAACGGCACGGTCATCGTGACCTCGCTGCGGTCGGGGAGCACGAAGCGTGCGCCGCGGCCACGGTAGTTCTTGATGATCGAGAAGATGTAGTCCCAGCGTCCGGCGTTGAGGCCGGCGCAGTGGTCGCGCAGCTCGTAGAGGATCTCGTCCATCTCGAAGGCTGCGGGCAGCGTTTCGATGAGCACCGTCGCGCGGATCGTGCCGTGCGGGATGCCGATGTACTCCTCGCTGAACGAGAAGACGTCGTCCCACAGCTTCGCCTCCTCGCTCGACTCGAGCTTGGCGATGTAGAAGTACGGACCGCGCCCGCCGTCGATCAGTGCCTGCGCGTTGTGCAGGAAGTAGAGCCCGAAGTCGACCAGCGAGCCGGATGCCGCGGTGCGGCGGCCCGCCCGATCGATGAACTGCACGTGCTTTTCGGGCAGATGCCAGCCGCGCGGGCGCATCACGATCGTGGGCGTGCGCTCGGCGGTGACGCGGTACTCACGACCGTCGGCGTTCGTGTAGGAGAGCTCGCCGCGGATCGCGTCGCGGAGCGACAGCTGCCCCTCGATGACGTTCTTCCAGGTGGGGCTGGTGGCATCCTCCTGGTCGGCGAGCCAGACCCGCGCGCCGGAGTTCAGCGCGTTGATCGTCATCTTCGGATCGGTCGGACCGGTGATCTCGACGCGGCGGTCCTCGAGCCCGGGACCTGCACCGGCCACGCGCCAGTCCGCATCGTCGCGGATGTGACGGGTGTCGTCACGGAAGCGCGGGTCGTGCCCGTTGCCGATCTCGAAGCGGCGGCGCATCCGGTCGGCGAGCCGGTCATGGCGACGCGACGCGAAACGGTGATGCAGCTCGGTGAGGAACGCGACGGCCTCCGGCGTGAGGATCTCCTCGTAGCGGTCGCGGAGAGGGCCGGTGACGGTGATCGCCGGACCCTGCTGAGTGGTCTGGATGGGAGCGGTGGTGGTGGGAGTGGTCATGATCTGAAGTCCTTTGCGTGGTGGCCCTTCGTCTCGTCGCTGCGCTCCTCGCTCAGGAACCGGTTCCTGAGCGAGCGGAGCGAGACGAAGGATTCGGCTTAGTGGAACTGCGCGGCTTCGGTGGAGCCGGCGAGGGCGAGGGTCGCGCTGTCGGGGTTGAGCGCGGTGGAGATGACGTCGAAGTAGCCGGTGCCTGCCTCGCGCTGGTGCTTGGTGGCGGTGTAGCCGTGGGCCTCGGCGGCGAATTCGGCCTCCTGCAGCTCGACGTAGGCGCTCATGGCGCGTTCGGCGTAGCCGCGGGCGAGGTCGAACATCGAGTGGTTCACGGCGTGGAAGCCGGCAAGGGTGATGAACTGGAACTTGTAGCCCAGGTCGGCCAGCTCCTGCTGGAACGTCGCGATCTCGGCATCCGACAGGTGGCTCTTCCAGTTGAAGCTCGGCGAGCAGTTGTACGCGAGGAGCTTGCCGGGGAACTCGGCGTGGACGGCCGCGGCGAACTCTCGGGCGAGCGCGATGTCGGGCTCGCCCGTCTCCACCCAGAGCAGGTCGGCGTAGGGGGCGAAGGCGAGGCCGCGGCTGATGACCGATTCGATGCCGGGGCGGATCCGGTAGAAGCCCTCGTTCGTGCGCTCGCCGGTGGTGAACTGCTGGTCGCGCTCGTCGACGTCGCTCGTGAGCAGGTCGGCGGCGAGAGCGTCGGTACGGGCGATGATGACGGTCGGCACGCCGGCGACGTCGGCCGCGAGACGGGCGGCGTTCAGGGTGCGGATGTGCTGCTGGGTGGGCACGAGCACCTTGCCGCCGAGGTGGCCGCATTTCTTCTCGCTGGCCAGCTGGTCCTCCCAGTGGATGCCGGCGGCGCCCGCCTGGATCAGCGACTGCGCGAGCTCGTAGGCGTTCAGCGGCCCGCCGAACCCGGCTTCGGCATCGGCGACGATCGGAGCGAGCCAGTCCTGGGTGATCTCGCCCGCGCCGTCGAACGACTCGGCGTGCTCGAGCTGGTCCTGCCGGATCAGCGCGTTGTTGATGCGGCGGACGACCGCCGGCACCGAGTTCGCCGGGTACAGGGACTGGTCCGGGTAGGTCTGGCCCGCGAGGTTGCCGTCGGCGGCGACCTGCCACCCCGAGAGGTAGATGGCCTTGAGTCCGGCCCGCACCTGCTGCACGGCCTGGCCGCCGGTGTAGGCGCCGAGTGCCCGCACGTAGTCCTCGGTGTGCAGGAGGTTCCAGAGGTTCTCGGCGCCGCGGTGGGCGAGCGTCGACTCCTCGCGGACCGAGCCGCGGATGCGGATGACGTCCTCCGCGGTGTAGGTGCGCTCGACGCCGTCCCAGCGGGGGTCGGTCTCCCAGATCTCCTGGAGTTCCGCGGCGGTCTGCACCTGGTCGCCGGCTCGCAGGCCGGCGGGGCGGGGTGCGGGGGTTCCTGTGGTGTTCGTCATGGTGTCTCCTCGGTGAGAGTGGGTGGCTTGGCATCCACTCTGTGTGAAGTTCCGACTCCTGGCTGACCGATCAGGGAGTGAAGAATGCTGGAAATTCTGTTTCTGTGACAGAATCGGCGCCATGGTCACCGCTGACGCCGCAGAAGACACCGACGCCCTCACGATCGGCCGGCGTATCCGCCAGCTGCGCACGGCGCGGGGGATGACCCTCGAAGACCTGGCTGCGGCCGTCGACCGCGCCCCGAGTCAGCTGTCGATGATCGAGACCGGCAAACGCGAGCCGAAGCTCACCCAGCTGCAGGCGATCGCTCGGGCTCTCGGCGTCACGCTCGATGCCCTGCTGGAAGGAGAGCCTCTGGATGAGCGGAGCGCGATCGAGATCGCCCTGGAGCGCGCGATGAAGGGGCAGACCTTCCAGGCGCTCGGCATCGACCCGTTCCGCATCGCCAAGTCCGTGCCGACCGAGGCGCTCAAGGCGCTGCTCGCGCTGCACGGCGAGATCGACCGCCTCCGCGACGAGCGGGCAGCGACTCCGGAAGAGGCCCGCCGCGCCAACGTCGAACTCCGGCACCTCATGCGGCGGCAGGACAACCACTTCGCGGACCTCGAGGCGAAGGCCTCCGAGATACTCGCCGCCGTGCGGCATCCGGGCGGACCGCTCACGCAGCGCACGGCATCCGAGATCGCCGCGTATCTCGGCTTCTCGCTGCACTACGCACCCGACCTCCCGCAGACCACCCGCAGCGTCGCGGATCTGGCGAACGGCCGACTGTATCTGTCGAGCAGCGTGCCCGCGAAGGGGGATGCGCGCACCGCCGTGCTGCAGGCGCTCTCCAGTCGGATGCTGGGGCATGCAGAGCCGCGGAGCTACGCGGAGTTCCTGCGTCAGCGCGTAGAGACCAACTACCTCACCGGCGCCCTGCTCATCCCGGAGGCCCACGTGGTTCCCGCATTGCAGGAGGCCAAGACGCGCCGTGCGATCTCGATCGAAGACCTGCGCGACGCCTACTCGGTGTCGTACGAGACGGCGGCGCACCGTTTCACGAACCTCGCGACCCGCCATCTCGGCATCCCGGTGCACTTTCTGAAGGTGCACGAATCCGGCACGATCACCAAGGCGTACGAGAACGACGACGTCAACTTCCCGACCGACCGGCTCGGCGCCATCGAGGGGCAGATGTGCTGCCGCCGGTGGACCAGCCGCGTGGTCTTCGACGAGGACGACCGCTTCAATCCGTACTACCAGTACACCGACACGGGGAACGGCACGTACTGGTGCACCGCCCGCGTCGAGTCGTCCAGCGAAGGACTGCACTCCGTGAGCGTGGGTGTGCGCTTCGACGACACCAAGTGGTTCGTCGGGAGGGACACTCCGCATCGCGGGGTGTCGAAGCACTCGGTCGAGGTGTGCTGCCGCCGGGCGCCGGCCGACCTCGAGGAGCGCTGGCGGGAGAATTCCTGGCCGAACGTGAAGACCCCGCGCACCCTGCTGGCGACGTTGCCGACCGGCAGCTTCCCCGGGGTGGACACCACCGACGTGTACGAGTTCCTCGAGGCGCACGCGCCGCGCTGAGGGGGAAAGGCTCAGCCGGCGATGGCGGCCGGCGTCCACGCCGGCCAGTCGACTGCGCCCACCGGCGTTCCCTGTTCGTACGTCGCGACGAGGCGGAACGGCGCGCGCGCGGTGCTGTTGTCGAAGAACTCCACGCGATCTGCGACACGACGGGCCTGCGCGATCAGTTCCCACAGCCGAGCATGCCTCTCGCGGATCTTGTGCTCGGGAACATCGTGCCCGCCTGCTCGCACGCGTTCGGCCACGCGGGCCACGCTCACGTCCACCGGAAGCAGCATGACGTGAAGATGCACGAGATAGCCGCGACCGACCGCTTCGGCGACGAGGTCGACCTTGCTGGGGTGGCTGAAGACGGTTTCTGTGATGAACGATCTCTGCGCGACCAGCAACTCGGTGCGAGCGTCGGCCGCACGCCGCGATGCCTCATAGGCATGCTCGGCCGGGTCGGCGGGCCAGTGCTCCGCTGCGATCAGATCTGCGTTGACGAAAGGGAGACCGGTCGCGGGCCCGAGGATGTGGTCGACGTAAGTGGACTTGCCGGAACCGTTCGGTCCGGCGAGCAGGTGGAGGACCGGCACGCGTCAGGAGTCCGCGCTGTCGCCGAGAGTGACGGCGTTCCCGTCGGCATCCGCTTCTGTCCAGCTCCGGCCCGCCCTGGTGAACTCTGCGGCGAGATCGAGCCGAGCGCGCCGGTCGACGATCTGTTCATCCCAGGCTGCTCGGACCACGGCTTGATCGCGTTCGCCGAGATCGTCATAAGAGGCTTCGCCCGCGAGCACGCGACGGATATCGCGGTGGCTCACCCGCGGTGAGGCTTCCAACTCACGCCCGATTCGCGCCCAGTGGTTGATCTGTTGGGCCGCGCTGCGACTCGACTCGGCGCCGATCGACTTCGCGACCTCGAACAGGTCGCCATCCACTCGAGTGGGCATCGTGCTGCTCATGGGTGCCATTGTAGCAAGCTGCTACAGCTCCGAGAGGGGGTTGAGCGAACACTTAACACGTGTTAGGTTTTCGCACATCGGTGCGCTTATTCTGCGGCGCCGTTCTCGATGAGGAGACACGATGAAGCGTTGGATGAGCACAGTGGCGACCGTCGGACTGGTCGTCTCCGGACTGACTCTCGCCGGCCCCGCGGCGGCGGGCGACGACCGATCGGGCACCCGCGACCTGAAGCGATGGGCAGAGGACACCTGGCAATCCCTGGTGGCGATGACCGATGAGGAGACGGGGCTTCCGGCCGACAACGTCACCGGTGACCTCGAGACGGCGAGCGCATACACCTCGCCCACGAACATCGGCGGCTACCTCTGGTCGACCGTCACGGCGCGCGACCTCAAGGTCATCAGCGCCGCCGAGGCGCGCTCCCGCCTCTCGGCCACCCTCGACACCCTGTCGGAGCTCGAGCGCAACGACGCGAGCGGCATGTTCTACAACTGGTACTCCCCGACGACGGGGGAGAAGCTGACGACCTGGCCCGACTCCGGAGACCCCGTGTACCCGTTCCTCAGCACAGTGGACAACGGATGGCTGGCGGCCGCGCTGCGCATCGTGCGCGAGGCCGAGCCCCGGCTCGCGGCCCAGGCCGATGCCCTCTACGACTCGATGGACTTCGCCTCGTTCTTCGACCCCGCGGGTGCGGCCGGGCTCCCCGCCGGCACGAACCGGGGCGGATTCTGGGATGCGGCGCCCCCGGACTGCAGCGTCGAGGCGCCGATGTACAACGGATCGGGCGAGACCGCCTACTACACGTGTCATCACTACGACACGACGGTGAGTGAGAGTCGCATCGCGACCTACCTCGGCATCGCCAACGGGCAGATCCCCGCGAAGGCGCTGAACGGCACGCACCGCACGATGCCCCCTGGCTGCGACTTCGCCTGGCAGGAGCAGCTCCCGCAGGGGGAGTACCGCACCTACGACGGCGTCGAGGTCTGGGAGGGCGCGTACAGCTACGACGGCATGTCCTTCGTGCCCAGCTGGGGCGGCAGCATGTTCGAATCGCTGATGCCCGACCTCCTCGTCCCCGAGACGAAGTGGGGACCGAAGTCCTGGAAGCTGAACCACCCGATCACGGTCGCCGTGCAGAAGCAGCACGGACTCGATGAGGCCGGCTACGGCTATTGGGGCTTCTCGCCCGCCAGCAACCCGTTCGGCGGGTACGCCGAGTACGGGGTCGACATCGCGGGGATGCGGTCCGACGGCTACACCTCCGACGCCGAGCAGACCGACGTCGACATCGACCGCCCCGGGTGCACGGCAGGCACGAATCCCGCGCCCGAGTTCGGCGACGGCGTCGTCACCCCGCACGCCGCGTTCCTCGCCCTGCCCTACGACCGCAAGGGCGTGATGAGCAACCTCCGCGGCATCGAGCACGACCTCGGCGCCTACGGCCCCGGCGGGTTCTACGACGCCGTGGCGGTGCACAGCGGCACGATCGCGGAGCGGTACCTGTCGCTCGACCAGTCGATGATCATGGCGGCGATCGGCAACGAGCTCACGAAAGATAAGCTCAAGGACTACTTCGTCGATCGCGACATGGAGAAGCGTCTTCGGCCCGCGATGAAGCAGCAGGATTTCGGATCGTCGTGGGGCGCCGGAGGCGGCCACAAGGGCTGAAACTCCGCGTCGGCCACGCCGAGGACAGGAGCGCGCAGTGGTCACGGACGATCAGCCCGCGGCGGGTCGTGGGCCGCGAGGGTCCTACGCCACAGGTCAGGCGCGACGGCAGGCGATCGTCGACGAAGCACTCGTGGTGTTCTCCCGCACGGGATTCCATGGCGGATCCCTGCGGGAGATCGCCAAGCGCGTCGGAGTGACGCCCGCCGGCCTGCTGCATCACTTCGCCGACAAGGAGGAGCTCTTCGCCGAGGTGCTCCGTCAGCGTGATGAGAAGGTGCGCGATGCTGCCGGCGATCCCGCGGAGCACACGCTGATCGGGCAGGCGAAGCGGGTCGTCGCCCACAACCAGACCTCTCGAGGGCTCACCTCGCTGTACGCGATCGTCTCGGCGGAGGCGACC
Organism: Microbacterium sp. W4I20; assembly: GCF_030816505.1. NCBI lineage: Bacteria > Bacillati > Actinomycetota > Actinomycetes > Micrococcales > Microbacteriaceae > Microbacterium > Microbacterium sp. W4I20. The sequence goes on from NZ_JAUSYB010000001.1 coordinate 3,623,710, forward strand.
GACCCGGAGCATCCCTCGCACACCGACTTCGCCGCTCGTTACCGCACTCGGGCCGAGGAGGCGGAAGAGATCCTCCGCCGCGGTCAGGAAGCCGGCGAGGTGCGGGACGACATCGACCCCGCGCTCGCCGCCCGCCTGATCAGTGCCGTGATGGACGGGATCCAGCTGCAGTGGCTGCTGGACGAGACCGTCGACATGGTCCCGCTGTTCGACGAGTTCGTGCAGCAGTATCTGAACCCCGCCCATCCGTCCTGATCAATCGCGGGCGGTCTGCAGCAGCGTCCAGAGCTCGGCGCGTGCGGGGAACGACGACAGGTCGCCGCCGAGCAGGTCGCCCGCCTGGGCGATCCGCGAGCGGAGCGTGTGACGGTGCACGCCGAGGGCAGCGGACGCCGGCTCGGCTCGGGCATCATGCTCCAGCCAGGTGCGCAGCGTGCGTTCGAGCTCGGCGCCGGTGCGCGCGTCGTGCTCGCGCAGCGGTGCCAGTCGTGACTCGGCGACGAGCCGCGCCTCGTCGGTGGCCAGCGCGGTCAGGATGCTGGAGCCCACGGTGTCGGAGTAACGCACGGCGCCGTGCTCGGCCCGCTGGCGCAGCACGGTCAGGGCCTGGGCGTGTGCGCGGGCGAACGCGTCGTATCCCTCCGGGTCGGAGATCCCGATGCGGACGCCGAAGCGGGACGCGACCTCGTCGAGCAGCGGTTCGTCGTCGCTGGACACGCACATGGTGATGCCGTCCTCGGTCTCGGCCACGAAGAAGGGCGTGCCGTGGTCGGAGCGCTGCCGTTCCCACCAGTCCGTCAGCGGGCCGGCCGGTGCATCCGCCGCCACCGCGACCACGACAGGAGCGGGTGGGAGGCCACCGAGCACACGCCGGGCGAGCCCGGGATCGTCGGCGAGGAGAGACCCGAGCAGCTGAGCGTGCAGACGGCGGCGGCTGCGCGCCAGCTGCTCGTTCTGCTCGAGCGCGAGTCCCGCCATCGCGATGACCGATGTCACGACCGAGCGGGCCTCCGAGTCGAGCACGTCGACCTCGAGCGCGATGACTCCGCGGAGATGACCGCCACGGCCGACCGTGAAGAGCATGAAGGTGTGGTCCTCGAGAGTGAGCGACTGGCCGGCCTCGAGTCCGCGGGTCAGGATGTCGATCACCCGCTCGCCGAGCTCGTCGAGCGCGTGCGTCTCGACGGCATCGCGCGGATGTGAGACGAGAAGCGCCCCCGCCGCGTCGAACATCCCCGCCCAGGCATCGAGGCGCCGGCCGAGTTCGGCGATGGTCGCGTCGAGGCCGCGGGGGCGGAGTGCCGCGAGGGCGAGGGCGCGCTGCGTGTCGAGCGCCCACGATCGTCGGGCGTATGCCTGCGCGGCGATGGCCTCGGAGTGCGCGCGGGCGACAGCGATGAACGGTGTCCGGTAAGGGACCTCGAACAGCGGCATCCCGTTTGCCGCACAGGCTGTCACCAACTCGTCCGGGATGCCGGCTCGATGCACCTCGCTGCCGAACCCGAGTCCCAGCACGCCCCGGTCGGCGAGGCGCCCGACGTAGGTGTCGACGTCGACCGCATCGTCGAACTGCGTGCCGGTCGTGAGGAGCGCGAGGTCTTCGGACAGGAATGGCGTGGGATCGGCGAGGTCGGAGCTGTGCACCCAGCGCAGCGCGCGATCCAGCGAGCCGTCCGGGAGCTCATCTTCACGGGAGACCAGGGAGAGACCGAGGTCGCGCCGGCCGAGGAGCGCACGCAGCGTCGGATCCTCGGCGACGGCCATCCGCACTCCTCCGTTGTACAGTCGGGCGACATCTCTCCCCAGATTGTACAAGCCGGCGAGTGCGGGAGGGTTCAGAGCCGCCGTACGCTCGCGAACATGGCTCTCCTCGACACCGCAGCTGTTGCAGTTCCCCTCGGCGGACCCGAACTCCCCCAGGAGCGACGCCTCGTCACCGAACTCCCCGGCCCTCGGTCGGCCGCGATCCTCGCCCGCAAGGCGGATGCCGTCGCGGCAGGCGTCGGGCACACCGTCCCGGTCGCGACCGTCGCCGCCGGTGGAGGCGTCGTGGTCGACGCCGACGGCAACTCGCTGATCGACCTCGGCTCGGGCATCGCCGTGACGACCGTGGGCAACGCCCACCCGAAGGTCGCCGCCGCCGTCGCCGCGCAGGCCGCGCAGTTCACGCACACCTGCTTCATGATCTCGCCGTACGAGTCCTACATCGAGGTCGCCGAGGCCCTCAACCGGGTCACCCCCGGTGACTTCGCCAAGAAGAGCGCCCTGTTCAACTCGGGCGCCGAGGCCGTCGAGAACGCGATCAAGATCGCCCGCAAGCACACCGGTCGCCAGGCCGTCGTCGCCTTCGACCACGGCTACCACGGCCGCACGAACCTGACCATGGCGCTCACAGCCAAGTCGATGCCGTACAAGAGCGGCTTCGGTCCGTTCGCGCCCGAGGTCTACCGCGCGCCGATGTCCTACCCGTTCCGCGACGGACTGGCCGGCCCCGAGGCCGCCGCCCGCGTGATCCTGCAGCTCGAGAAGCAGATCGGCGCCGACAACCTCGCCGCCGTCATCATCGAGCCCATCCAGGGCGAGGGCGGCTTCATCGTCCCGGCCGAAGGCTTCCTCCCGGCGATCGTCGACTGGTGCCGCGCGAACGGCGTCGTCTTCATCGCCGACGAGGTGCAGACCGGCTTCGCCCGCACCGGACACATGTTCGCCAGCGAGATCTTCGGCATCGAGCCCGACCTGATCACGACGGCCAAGGGCATCGCGGGCGGCCTGCCCCTCGCCGCCGTCACCGGCCGCGCCGAGATCATGGATGCCTCGCACGCCGGCGGCCTCGGCGGCACCTACGGCGGCAACCCGATCGCCTGCGCTGCGGCGCTCGCCGCGATCGACGTCTTCGAGAACGACGGCGTCATCGAGCGGGCCCGCGAGATCGGCGAGATCCTGCTTGCGCGCCTCGGCACCCTCCAGGCCGGTGATGCCCGCGTCGGCGACATCCGCGGTCACGGAGCCATGATCGCCGCCGAGTTCGTGAACCCCGAGACCAATGCACCGGATGCCGCACTCACGGCCGCCGTCGCGAAGGCGTGCATCGCCCAGGGCGTGATCGTGCTCACGTGCGGCACCTACGGCAACGTCATCCGCTTCCTCCCGCCGCTGTCGATCGGCGACGAGCTGCTGAACGAAGGCCTCGACGTCGTCGCCGAGGCGCTCGCCGCCCACTGACGACACACACGTCCGGTCGCGACCCTGAATCGGGGGATTGCGGGTCGCGACCGGCACTTCATCCCCCCAACGAAGGAGTTGCACATGGCTGAGATCACCCGCGACGTACTGATCATCGGCGCCGGAGCCGCAGGCCTCACGGCCGCGAACGACCTGCGCAGGGCCGGACTCTCGGTCGCCGTCCTCGAGGCGCGCGACCGCGTCGGCGGGCGCCTGTGGACCGATGTGATCGAGGGCGCCATGCTCGAGATCGGCGGGCAGTGGGTCTCTCCCGACCAGGATGCTCTCAAAGACGCCATCGAGGAGCTGGGCCTCGAGACGTACAGCCGCTACCGCGAGGGCGACAGCGTGTACGTCGGCCCCGACGGCCAGTCGCACCGCTTCACCGGCGAGATGTTCCCTGTCTCGCCCGAGACCGAGGCGGTCATCGCCGAGATCACCGAGCGCCTCGATGCGATGGTCGCCGAGATCGACCCGGACCGCCCCTGGGCGCACCCCCGGGCCGAGGAGTGGGACACGGTCACCTGGGACGGCTGGCTGCGCGCCCAGACCGACGACGACGAGGCCGTGCGCAACCTGGCCTTCGCCACCGGCAGCGCGATGCTGACCAAGCCCACGCACTCCTTCTCTCTCCTGCAGTCGCTGCTGATGGCAGCATCCGCGGGGTCGTACTCGAACCTCGTCGACGCCGACTTCATCCTCGACAAGCGCGTCGTCGGAGGCCTGCAGCAGGTGCCGCTGCGACTTGCCGAGCGCCTGGGCGACGATGTGCTGCTGAACCAGCCGGTGCGGAGCCTCGAATGGGGCCCTTCGACGGGCTCAGGGACCGAGTACGTCCGCGCCACGACCGACGACCTCACCGTCAGCGCTCGCTACGCGATCCTCGCGCACGCGCCGGTGCTGTACAGCCGCATCTCCTTCGTGCCCCCGCTCCCGCGCCGACAGCACCAGATGCACCAGCACCTCTCGATGGGCTTCGTGATCAAGGTGCACGCCGTGTACGAGAAGCCCTTCTGGCGTGAGCAGGGTCTCAGCGCCACGGCCTTCAGCCCCTACGAGCTGGTGCACGAGGCGTACGACAACACCAACCACGGCGACGACCGCGGCACGCTCGTCGGGTTCGTCTCCGACGCGAACGCCGACGGCGTCTTCGAACTCTCGGCCGAGGAGCGCAAGGAGCGCATCCTCGAATCGCTGTCGCACTACTACGGCGACGAGGCGAAGAACCCCGTCGTGTACTACGAGAGCGACTGGGGCACCGAGGAGTGGACCCGCGGTGCGTACGCCGCGAGCTTCGACATGGGCGGTCTGCACCGCTACGGCGCGGACCTCCGCACCCCCGTCGGCCCGATCCATTTCGCCTGCAGCGACCTGGCCGGCGCCGGATACCAGCACGTGGACGGCGCGATCCGGATGGGGCAGCTCGCCGCAGCGAACATCGTCGACGCCATCCGCGACGCCGCTCCCGCCGAGAGCCGCGGCTGATGACCGGCTCGGTCGTCGTCGGGTACACCGCGACGGACAGCGGAGCGGATGCCGCCGCCCTCGGCGCCCGGCTCGCCCGCAGCCTCGACGCGACGCTGCACCTGGTGATCGTGCTGCCGAACGAGGGCACGCGCAACGCCGCGGTGCCGCCGGAGCGCGCCTACGAGGAGCACATCCGCGGTCAGGCGAAGAAGTGGCTCGCCGACGCCGTGGTGCGTCTCCCGCAGCAGCTCACCCGCACCGGGCACGTGCGCTTCGCCGAGTCGTTCGCCGAGGGGCTCATCGCCGCCGGTGAGGAATTCGACGCCCGCGTGATCGTGGTCGGCGCAGCCGGCGGCGGCATCTTCGGTCGGCACCGGCTCGGCAGCGTGGCCTCCGAGCTGCTGCATTCCTCGACGATCCCGGTCGCCCTCGCGCCGGCCGGATGCGCGCAACAGGACGATCATGTGCTCCCGCGCGTGACCGTCGCCGTCGGCACCCGTCCGGGAGCGGATGCGCTCCTCGATGAGGCGGTGTCGCTCGCCGGTGACAGCGGGGTCGACCTGCGGCTGGTCTCCCTCGTGCCCTTCGACGTTCCTCCCGGGCTCGACACCGGCGCGATCCGCCTGGTCGGCGACGAGCACTCGCAGGAGGTGCTCGCCGTCGCCTCCGAACTGCTGCCCGACGGCCGCACCGCCGCTGTCGAGAAGGCACCGGGCGACAGCGTCGAAGACGCCGTCGCGAACCTCTCCTGGCTCCCCGGCGAGGTCATCCTCGTCGGCTCCAGCCGGCTCGCACAGCCGCGCCGGCTGTTCCTGGGCTCCACGGCAGCGAAGATGCTGCACGAGCTGCCCGTCCCGATGATCGTCGTCCCGCGCACCCGCGCCGAAGCAGGAGTCCGCTGATGAGCAGCACGAATCGGGCGACGGAGCCCGAATCCGGTGTCACCACCGGCATCTCCACCAAGGGCCTGAGGGCCGGCGCCGTCGGCGTGCTCGGCGCCGTCGTGATCGGCGTCTCCACCATCGCTCCCGCGTACACGTTGACCGCGTCACTGGGCCCGACCGTGGCGGAGGTCGGCACCCAGGTGCCGGCGATCATCCTGGTCGGCTTCATCCCGATGCTGCTGACCGCCTTCGGCTACCGCGAGCTCAACCGGGTGATGCCCGACTCCGGCACCTCGTTCACCTGGGGCGTGCGCGCCTTCGGCCCGTGGATCGGGTGGATGACCGGGTGGGGGCTGATCGCCGCCACCGTCATCGTGCTGTCGAATCTCGCCGGCATCGCGGTGGAGTTCCTCTTCCTCCTGATCGCCCAGCTGACCGGCAACGCCGAGATCGCAGACCTCGCGTTCAACCCGATCATCAACGTGGTCGTGTGTCTGCTGTTCATGCTCGGCGCGACCCTGGTGTCGTACCGCGACATGCAGACGACCCAGAAGTTCCAGTACATCCTGGTGACGTTCCAGCTCGTCGTGCTCGTGGTCTTCGCGGTCGTCGCGATCATCAAGGCGGTGTCCGGCGGGGCGCCGGAGCCCACGGCATTCGACTGGGCGTGGTTCAACCCGTTCGAGGTGCCGTCGTTCAGCGCCTTCGCCGCCGGGCTGTCGCTGTCGATCTTCATCTTCTGGGGCTGGGACGTCGTCCTCACCATGAACGAGGAGACCAAGGACCCCGACAAGACCCCCGGCCGTGCCGCGATGCTCACGGTGTTCGTCGTCGTCACCCTGTACCTGCTGCTGTCGATCGGACTCATCATGTTCGCCGGCGTCGGCACCGGCGCCTTCGGACTCGCGAACGAGGACATCTCCGCGAACGTGTTCTTCGCGCTGTCGGATCCGGTGCTCGGACCGCTCGCATTCCTCGTCTCGCTGGCGGTGCTCTCGAGTTCGGCGGCATCTCTCCAATCGACGGCGGTGGGACCCGCGCGCACGCTCCTCGCGATGGGGCACTACGGCGCGCTGCCGAAGAAGTTCGCACAGGTGAGCCCGCGGTTCTTCACGCCGGGCTACTCCACGATCGTGGCCGCCGTCGTGGCGTCCGCGTTCTACGCCGTCATGCGCCTCGTGAGCGAGAACGTCCTCACCGACACGATCCTCTCGCTCGGCATGATGATCTGCTTCTACTACGGCCTCACCGCGTTCGCGTGCGTGTGGTACTTCCGCAAGCAGTGGTTCGACTCGGCGCGGAGCTTCTTCTTCACGTTCCTGTTCCCGCTCGTCGGCGGCGGCATCCTGGCGGTGCTGTTCGTGACGACCCTCATCGACTCGATGGACCCGGCGTACGGCAGCGGCTCCAGCGTCGGAGGTCTCGGCCTCGTGTTCGTGCTGGGTGTGACGATCATCCTCGTCGGCGTCGTGATCATGATCTGGCAGCGGTTCGCCCGCCCCGCCTTCTTCCGCGGCGAGACGCTGAGCATGGACGCCCCGCCCAGCCGCCGCCGTCGCTGACCCGCAACTCCCCACAGAAAGAGAACCCATGAGCACTCAGACCGAGCAGGCGCTGCTCGACAGCATCCCCACCGGCCTCTTCATCGGCGGCGAGTGGACGGATGCCGAGACCGGCGGCACCTTCGACGTGCAGGACCCGGCGACCGGGAAGGTCATCCGGACGATCGCGGACGCGACGCCCGTCGACGGCAAGCGGGCGCTCGACGCCGCGGTCGCCGCGCAGGACTCGTGGGCGGCGACGGCGCCTCGGGTGCGCAGCGAGATCCTGCGCCGGGCGTTCGACCTCGTGCAGGTGCACAAGGAGGACCTGGCGCTGCTGATGACGCTCGAGATGGGCAAGCCGCTCGCCGAGGCGCGCGGTGAGGTCGGATACGGCGGCGAGTTCCTCCGCTGGTTCAGCGAGGAGGCCGTGCGCATCAGCGGCCGCTACGGCATCAATCCCGAGGGCACCGGCCACATGGTCGTGTCGCAGCGTCCGGTCGGACCGTCGTTCTTCGTGACGCCGTGGAACTTCCCGTTCGCGATGGCGACACGCAAGATCGCGCCCGCGCTCGCGGCCGGCTGCACCGTGGTCATCAAGCCCCCGGCACTCACTCCGCTGACGACCATGTTCTTCACCAAGCTGCTCGAGGAGGCGGGTCTCCCCGCCGGTGTCGTCAACGTCGTGCAGACCTCGAAGTCGAGCGCGCTGTCGGCGCCGATCATCGCCGACCCGCGTTTGCGCAAGCTGTCGTTCACCGGCTCCACGGAGGTCGGCCGCAAGCTCATCGCCCAGGCCGCCGAGGGCGTGCTCCGGGTGTCGATGGAGCTCGGTGGCAACGCCCCGTTCGTGGTGTTCGAGGATGCCGATCTCGATAAGGCCGTGGAGGGCGCGCTGCTGGCGAAGTTCCGCAACATCGGTCAGGCGTGCACGGCGGCGAACCGCTTCATCGTGCAGGCATCCGTCGCCGAGGAGTTCGCGCGCAAGGTCACCGAGCGCGTGAACGCGATGAAGATCGGGCGCGGCACGGAAGACGGCGTCGCTATCGGACCGCTCATCGATGCGGATGCCGTCGCCAAGGCGGGCGAGCTCGTCGGCGACGCGGTCGACCGTGGAGCGAAGCTGCTCGCCGGTGGCAAGGCCGTCGAGGGGACCGGAACGTTCTACGAGCCCACCGTGCTGACCGACGTGGTGCCGGGATCCGCGATCCTCCGCGAGGAGATCTTCGGACCGGTGCTCGCCATCGCGACCTTCGAGACCGAGGAAGAGGCGGTCCGCCTCGCGAACGACACCGAGTACGGGCTCGTCTCGTACGTCTTCACCGAGAACCTGCAGCGCGGCCAGCGGATGATCGATGGGCTCGAGACCGGCATGATGGGCCTCAACGTGGGTGTGGTCTCGAACGCCGCGGCTCCCTTCGGAGGCGTCAAGCAGTCCGGCGTCGGGCGCGAGGGCGGCTTCGAGGGCATCCACGAGTACCTGTCGACGAAGTACACGCTGATCCCCGTCTCCTGACCGGCATCCGAACGAGAGGACGAAACATGACCGACTACGCCGTCATCAACCCCGCCACCGGAGAGACCCTGGCGTCCTTCGACACGTTCACCGACGCACAGATCGACGAGGCGGTCGCCGCCGCCGACGAGGCGCACCGCGAGTGGTCGCGCTCATCGACCGTCGAGGAGCGTGCGGCTCTGCTCCGCCGCGCGGCCGAACTGCACCGGGAGCGCCGCGAGGAGCTCGCCGACGTGTTCGTGCGCGAGATGGGCAAGCCCCGAGAGGCGGCTCTCGGCGAGGTGGACTTCGCGGCCGACATCGCGGAATACTACGCCGATCAGGCCGAGGCCATCATGGCGGACCAGCCGATCTCGATCCTCGGCGACGGGTCGGCGATCATCCGCCGTTCGTCGCTCGGCGCGCTCGTCGGGATCATGCCGTGGAACTTCCCGGCGTACCAGATCGTGCGCTTCGCCGCCCCGAACCTGATCGTGGGCAACACGATCCTGCTGAAGCCCGCGCCGCAGTGCCCCGAGTCGTCGACGGCCCTCGAGGCGATCTACCACGACGCCGGCTTCCCGAAGGGTGCCTACCAGAGCGTCCTCGCCACGAACGAGCAGATCGCGACGATGATCGCCGACCCGCGCGTGCAGGGCGTCTCGCTCACCGGTTCCGAGCGGGCGGGCGCGGCTGTGGCCGAGGTCGCCGGTCGCAACCTGAAGAAGGTCGCGCTGGAGCTCGGCGGATCCGACCCGTTCATCGTGCTCTCCACCGACGACCTGGATGCCACCGTGCAGGCGGGCGTGGACGCGCGTCTGGACAACAACGGCCAGGCCTGCAACGGAGCCAAGCGCTTCATCATCGTCGACGGCCTCTACGACTCCTTCGTCGAGAAGTTCACGGCGGCGATGGCGGCGGTGACCGCGACCGATCCGACGCTCGACGACACGGTCCTCGGGCCGGTGTCGTCCGAGACGGCGGCGGAGAACCTGCAGAAGCAGATCGACCAGGCCGTCGAGCAGGGTGCCACGCTGCTCACCGGAGGAACCCGTGAGGGAGCCTTCTTCGCGCCGACCGTGCTCGCCGATGTGACGCCCGAGATGAACGTCTACCGCGAAGAGCTCTTCGGCCCGGCAGCGGTCGTGTATCGCGTGGCCGATGAGGACGCGGCGGTCACGCTCGCGAACGACACGACCTTCGGGCTCGGTTCGTATGTCTTCACGACGGATGCCGAGCAGGCCGAGCGCGTCGCCGACAAGATCGAGGCCGGCATGGTCTACGTGAACCTGGTGCTCGCCGACAGCCCCGAGCTGCCGTTCGGCGGAGTCAAGCGCAGCGGCACGGCGCGTGAGCTGGGCCACCTGGCGGCTGACGAGTTCGTGAACAAGAAGCTCATCCGCATCGGCTGAGCGTTCGGGGCGCGTCCTTCGTCTCGCTGCGCTCGCTCAGGAACCGGAAGTCTCGGTTCCTGAGCGAGGAGCGCAGCGACGAGACGAAGGGCGCGCCCGATCCGCTGTCGTCGGGCGGGCGTAGGGTCGAATCATGGCCAACGTCGCTGAGAACATCGTCAAGACTCTGCACGCCAACGGGATCGAGCGCGTCTACGGGCTCCCCGGCGACTCGCTGAACGGCTTCACGGACGCGATCCGCAAGGACGGCAGCATCCGCTGGGTGCACGTTCGTCATGAGGAGGCCGCCGCCTTCGCCGCCGCTGCGGATGCCGCGACCACGGGCGAGCTCGCCGTCGTCGCAGGCTCCTGCGGTCCCGGCAACCTGCACCTCATCAACGGCCTGTACGACGCGAATCGGTCGCGCGTGCCGGTGCTCGCGATCGCCGCGCACATCCCCACGACCGAGATCGGCACCGGCTACTTCCAGGAGACCCACCCGCAGGAGCTCTTCCGCGAGTGCAGCGTCTACGTGGAGTACGTCGCCGACCCGAAGCAGATGCCGCGACTCCTCGAGATCGCGATGCGTGCCGCCATCGAGCAGCGCGGCGTCGCCGTGCTCGTGATCCCCGGCGATGTCGCGCTCGCCGAGATCGCCGACGACCGCGCCGTCGTGATCGAGCGCGCCCGCCCGGTCATCGTGCCGAGCGGCGCAGAGCTCGACAAGGCGGCGACGCTGCTGAACGCGGCGAAGAAGGTCACGATCCTCGCGGGTGCCGGTGTCGAAGGAGCGCATGACGAGGTCGTCGCCCTCGCCGATCGGCTGGGGGCGCCGATCGTGCACGCCCTCCGCGGCAAGGAGTTCATCGAGTACGACAACCCGTTCGACGTCGGCATGACGGGGCTGCTCGGCTTCGCGTCCGGCTACCGCGCCATGGAAGCCGCTGACGCGCTCCTGGTGCTCGGAAGCGACTTTCCCTACGAGCAGTTCTATCCCGAGAACGCCACGACCATCCAGGTCGACATCCGCGGATCACAGCTCGGCAAGCGGCATCCGCTCGACCTGGGACTCGTCGGCGATGTGCGGGCGACGGCCGAGGCCCTCCTCCCGCGGCTCGCGTCGCGCGACGACCGCGGACACCTCGACGACTCCACCGCGCACTACCGGAAGACCCGGGCGAAGCTCGACGAGCTGGCGGTGCCGGCGAAGGGCAAGCGGCCCATCCATCCGCAGTATCTCGCGCGCCTGTTGAACGAGCAGGCCGACGACGACGCCATCTTCACCGCCGACGTCGGCTCGCCCACCGTGTGGGCCGCGCGCTACCTCTCGATGACCGAGGACCGACGCCTGATCGGATCCTTCACGCACGGTTCCATGGCGAACGCCCTGCTGCACGGCATCGGCGCGCAGGTCGCGCATCCGCACCGCCAGGTGGTCGCGCTCGCCGGAGACGGCGGATTGTCGATGATGCTCGGCGAGCTGATCACGCTCACCCAGAACAAGCTGCCGGTGAAGACGATCGTGGTGAACAACTCCTCGCTGAACTTCGTCGAGCTGGAGATGAAGGCGGCCGGGTTCGTCACGTACGGGACAGGCCTCGAGAACCCGAGCTTCGCGGCGATCGCGGAGGCGATGGGCATCTTCGCGCGGCGCGTGGAGCGCAGCGAAGACCTGCCGGATGCTGTGCGCGAAGTCCTCGCCCACGACGGGCCCGCGCTGCTCGACGTCGTCACCGAGCGGCAGGAGCTGTCGATGCCGCCGGCGATCGAGGCCGCGCAGGTCAAGGGGTTCGCGCTGTACGCCATCCGCACCGTGATGTCGGGGCGCGGCGACGAGCTGCTCGACCTCGCCAAGGCGAACTGGCGTCAGCTGTTCTGACGTCCTTCGTCTCGCTGCGCTCGCTCAGGAACCGGGGGCGCTCAGCTGTCGGCGAGCGCCCGCACCTCGGCGGCCTCGCCGGTCCGGCCGAGTGCCTCGAGGACGTCGCCCAACTCGAGCGCGGTGACCTGTCGCAGCGGCGGGTGCTCCGCGCCGTGCTCGAGGGCGCTGCGGTAGACCGGGACTGCATCAGCGGGGCGTTCGTTCCCGGCGAGCACGCGGGCCGCGAACAGCTCGGAGCCGCCGGCCGCCCCGGTGTCGCCGAGCCCGGCGAATCCGTCGGCCGCGGTCAGCGCCGCGGCCACCGCTTCGTCGATCCGGCCGAGCTGGGCGAGAGCCCGGCCGCGGGAATCCGTCACATCGGCCAGCAGCCAGTGCGCCTCGTGCTCCTGCGCGAGGGCCGCGACCTCGTCGAACAGGCCGAATGCGCGCTCGTCTCCGCGGCCGCCGTACGCCTGCCCGAGGCTGTGCAGCACCTCGGTGAGGGCGCCCGCGGCATCCGGCGCTTTCCGAACGATCTCCGCAGCCGCCTCCAGCAGCGAGATCGCGTCGTCGTTCTCATCGAATCGCGCGAGGATCTTGGCCTGCTCCGTCATCGCCATCGCCTGGTCGGCGTGCTCCTCGGCCTCGCCGAACAGCTGAGCCGCGTATCCGTGCGCGCCGACCGATTGTCCGAACTCGCCGGCGGCGCCGAGCGCTCTGGCGAGCAGAGAGGCGGTGACCGCCCGTGAGCCGGGGGAGACCTCGGCCTGGTCCTCCTGCTGCAGCACCTCGCCGAACAGCTCGGCTGCCTCCTCCGCGTCTCCGGCGCGCAGCATCGCACGCGCGAGGCGGAAGTTCACCGCGGTGGAGTCGCCGCCCTCTTCGCCCAGTCGCGCGGCCAGCCGGTAGCGGGACACGGCCTTCTCGGGCTGGTCCGCGTCTTCCCAGAGAGCGCCGGCGAGCAGATGCGCCTCGGCGAGGGCCCGCGTGGCGCCGAGCTCGGCGAGAAGACGGCATGACTCATCGGCATCCGTCGCACCGTCGTCGTAGGCCCCGCCCCCGCCCCGTACGCGCGCACGTGTCTGGAGCGCCTGCGCGCGGTGGCCCGCGCTCAGGTCGTCCTGCTCGAGGAACCGGTCGAGCAGCGAGGCGCCGGCCTCGAGATCGCCCTTGCTCAGCACGGCCGAGATCGCGACCAGCGTCGTCGTGTTCGACAGGCGGATGTCCTCGGCCTCCGCGAAGGCGCGCGCCGCCACCTCGGCCAGGTCGAGTGCGGCATCCGGCTCGTCGTCCTGCAGGTGCAGGGAGGCGCGACTGATCGCCAGGTCACCGCGCGACCACGTCGGGAGCGCGGCACCGGCCGCGCCGAGCTCGTCCTCCAGGGCCGCCTTCGTCTCGGCGGTGTTCGCGCCGAACGTCGCCAATCCCAGCCGCTCCTCGAGGTCGGCCTGCTCGTGCCGCCCGGCCGCGCGCAGTGCCGCGATCCGCTCGGGGAGCACCGTCAGAGCCTCGTCGGCACGGTCGAGCGCGATGAGGATGCCGAGCCGCATCGAGTGGAGCTGCGCGAGCTTCGCGGGGTCGTCGACCTCCAGGGCGTGCGGCAGAGCCTCGAGCGTCTCGTGCTCCGCGCCGAACTGGGCGAGCTGCATCGCGCGGTCGAACCAGCCCTCGGCATCCGTCGGGGTGGACGATGGCGCCTGCGGGACGAAGGCGTCGGAGCGGATCGGCACATCATAGTTCTCCGCCTCGAGCGCCCGCATGCGCGCCAGGCTCCGGGCATGACCGTCGGTGCCGTCGCGCCGATCGAACTCGGCACCGATCCGCTCGGCCGCGGCCCAGGCGGATGCTGCGAGGTCGGCCGCGTTCCAGACGCCGTCGTGCTCGCCGAAGAACGGGACGAGGGATGCCGCCTCGGCACCGCGTACCGGCGTCTCGCCATGACCGGTGGCCGTGACCCGGTCCAGAGCGACCGCGAACGCCGCCAGCGCCGCGAAGTGCGCGTCCACGTTCAGACCGTCGTGCCCCAGCCACGCGATGTGCCGCTCGACCATCGCGAGCGCGCGGGCCTCGTTGCCGGTGAGTGCCGCGAACACGATGTTGTTCGCCACGATGCGCAGGTTGTCGGGGTTGTCCTTCGCGAGCCGGTAGCTGCGCAGGTGCGCCGTCTTCGCCTCGTCGAAGCGGCCGGCGCGCAGGTAGGGCAGCAGCACGCGCGACAGCGCATGCTCGGGCTCCTCACCGCAGGAGAACCCGCCCTCGATCATCTCCTCGACGAGGCGGATGGCGTCCTCATCGCGGTCGGTCTCGGCGAAGAACCCGGCGAACTGGCTGCGCCCGCAGGCGTCGCAGTGGCTGTGGTCGTCGCGCGGGGTCGCGTCGAGCTGCACGCGGAGCTTCTCGGCGTCGTCGAAGCGACCGGCATCCCAGCGCGTCCTCGAAACGCGCCGTCAGCACGCCGCTCACACCGAGACCGGCAGCGCGGTAGTGCGTCTCCATGTCGTCGAGCACCGCGGCGATCTGCTCCTGCGAGAACGCGGGGGAGGAGCGCAGCGAGGAGGCCATCCACTTGAACTGCCACATCAGGTCGGCGCCGCCGTTGTCGAGGTCGGCGGGGAAGCGCTGCGGGTCGGCGTCATGATGCGCCAGGCACCAGGCGAAGGAGTTGAGCATCACGTCGGTCGCGCCGCCCATGTTGGCGGAGGCCGTCTGCCGCATGCGCGCCTCGTACTCGAGCCGGTCGTCGCCGATCTCGACGGCCAGCGCGACCGCCTCCGAGACCAGTGCCTGCTCGGCCGGCCCCCAGGGCGTGCGGTCGATCTCCTCGATCAGCTGCTGGAAGCGCTTCTTCGGTCGTGCCATGGCGGGGTTCCTTCGAGGGAGGGGTCAGCGGGCTTCGTCGAAGGGGATGGTGTCCCCTTCGAGTCCGGCCGAGAGCGAGACGAGATCGGAGAGCGCAGTGGTCATCAGCGCGCGGTCGGCGTCGCTGAGCGGATGGTGTCCGGCGAGCAGCGCCTGGATGTAGAGCAGCTGCACGGTGCGGGCGAAGACGGCGTCGTCCTGCACGCGCACGAGGGCGCGGACGACGCGGTTGGACCAGTTCAGGCAGAGCCGCGCACTGAGGTCCTCCTCGCGGGAGGACGAGAACGTCTGGTCGATGCGATCGAGCACGCCGCCCCACAGCGCTCCGGTGATGCCCTTGGTGCGGCTGCGGTCGATCGCCCGCAGCACCTCGGGGTCGGCGACGTACAGCGCCGCGAGATCCGGGCGGTCGATCGAACGCACCACGACGGAGCAGTCGGATGCCGTGAGCACGGCACCCGCGCGGGCCTCCAGGGCGACGGCGGCGTCGCGGTCATCGAGCGGCGGAGGGTCGAGCCGGTCGAGCTCGCCGGTCACGTCGACCTGCTCGACCAAGACGTGCGGATGCAGTTCCGGCAGCATCCGCACCAGGTCGGCGTCGTACAGGTAGCCGCCGTTGACGAGCACCTCGTCGGCGGGCGAGATGCCGGCCACCTGCCGGAACTCGTCGACGGTCTGCGCGTAGCGGATGTGCGGATACCGCTCGACGAGGTCGCCGACCCGGATGGTCCCGTGCGTGGTCTCCACCGTGAGCCAGCGGGTGATGAACCGGGCGAGCTCCTCGTCGTGGCGCACCAGCGACTTGAGGCCCACCTCGTGCACCGCGACGAACTGCGCGAGACGGTGCGGTTCGCGCAGACCCAGCTCGAGCACCCAGCGGCGGATGCCGGCGCCGAGCTGTTCGCGGACCCGTTCCAGCGCCGCATCCTCCACCAGCGATTCACGGCTCGCGGTGGGGGCGAGCCCGGTGGAGTCGATGACCGCCCGCACGAAGAACGCCCAATCGGGCAGCACGTCGTCGACACGCTCGGAGAGCAGCATCCGTCCGAGGTACATCCGGGTCGCCTGCCGGGCTCCGGGCGGCGGGGCATAGGGCAGCACGTAAGCGAGGCCACGGGTACCGGTGGCCGGCTCGCTCAGCTCGATCACGTCGAGAGGGCTCGCGCCGAGGAGGTCCCGGCCGTACCGCACCGCCGCCTCGAGGTCTTCGGCCGCGTCGAGGAACGGCGGGTCTCTCGTGATGTCCTGGTCGCCGCCGACGGTGTCGATCGTGACGCGCACCGGAAGGAACTCCCCGAAGGTCGTCGCCAGCTCCCGCACCGCCGCGGGCCGCAGCAGCTCGTCGGCGTCGAAGCGGGGCACGAGGTGCACGCTGGTGCCGATCGGCAGCTCTTCGTCGAGCTCCGCGACCTGGAAGGTGCCGTCGGCGCTGCCGGTCCACTCGACGGATGCTCCGCCCCGGGCGCTCCGGGTGCGGATGACGATCGTGTCGGCGACCATGAAGCAGCTCAGCAGCCCGATCCCGAACTGGCCGAGGTAGTCGCTGCGGGGCAGGTCGAAGATGTCGCGCTTCGAGCTGCGGCCGACGGTCGCGAGCAGATCCGCCACCTCGGACGCGGTCAGGCCGACGCCGTCGTCGCGCAGCACGAACTCGCCGTTCTCCGCCGTCAGCGGGGTGATCCGGATGCGGCCGCCCCCGCCGTCGACCTCGCGGCGGGCCGTGATCGCGTCGCGGGCGTTCTGCAGAAGCTCCCGCAGATACACCCGGGGGCTGGAGTAGATGTGCCTGCTGAGCAGGTCGACGACTCCGCGCAGGTCCACCTGGAACTGCTGCACTTCAGCGCTCACCGGCGCTCCCTCCCACTGCATCCGCTCGCCGAGCCTAACAACAACACCGAGCCTGGCCCGGTTCGGCTTCGTCCGGAGGATGCCGTATGCTGGATCAGCAGTTGTTGTCTGCATTCTTTCGCCGTGCCTGGGGTCTCCCGATCACAGTCCGGTGGCAGGATGAAGGGAACACCCCGAGACTCTCCGGTCTCTAGGGCGGTAGCTCAATTGGCAGAGCAGCGGTCTCCAAAACCGCAGGTTGCAGGTTCGATTCCTGTCCGCCCTGCGCGTCAGCGCAACGCTGACACACGAAAGGTACATTCAGGATGGATCAGGAAGACCCTCGCGGCGAGCTGGTCGCGGCCGGCGGCACGCGTGAGAAGAAGCTCGGCTTCTTCGCGGGTATCGCCCTGTTCCTCCGTCAAGTCATCTCCGAACTGCGCAAGGTCGTCACTCCGACGCGCAAGGAGCTGTTCAAGTTCACCGGTGTGGTGCTCATCTTCGTCGTGATCGTCATGGGCATCGTCTACGGCTTGGACACGCTGTTCGCGTACGTGACGCACTGGGTGTTCGGAATCCCCGGCTGATGACGCCCGCGGCTCACGCCGCAGCTATGGAGAAGAAACAACGTGTCTGAACGATATTCCGACGACGCCGACTGGGCGACCGCCGCAGAGCAGTCCAGCGAGGAAGACGAAGCCCAGGAGGGCAACGTCCTCGCTGCAGAGGAACTCTCGGTCACCTCGGCTGAGCACGTCGCCGTCCACGTCGAAGACGAAGACGGTGACGACGACTCCACGGAAGACCTCGACATCGACATCGACGACCCGGAGGCCGACGCCATCGTGAACGACGCCCTGAACCTGGACGAAGCCGCCGAGACCGAAGCAGCAGCCGAGGTCCTCAACGACGCGGTCGCCGAAGAGACGGCCGAGCACGAGGCCGCCGAGGCCGAAGAGGTCACCCCCTACGACGGTCCCGACGTGAACGGCGAGGACGACCGTCCGGTCGTCGACGCCGACGACGCGGATGACCCCGTGGCCGCCGCCGTCGAGGCGGAAGAGGCTGAAGAGGCGGCCGACGCCTCCGACGAGGACGCCTCCGACGAGGACGCCGCCGACGAGGACGAGGACGCCGAGGAAGACCCGTACGAGGCCTTCCGCATGGATCTCCGCATGCTTCCGGGCAAGTGGTACGTCATCCACTCCTACGCCGGTTTCGAGCGCAAGGTCAAGGCGAACATCGAGCAGCGCAAGTCGACGCTCGAGGTCGAGGACGAGATCTACCAGATCGAGGTCCCGATGGAGGACGTCGTCGAGATCAAGAACGGCCAGCGCAAGATGGTCACCCGCGTGCGCATCCCGGGCTACGTGCTCGTGCGCATGGAACTGACGGAAGACACCTGGTCGGTCGTCCGTCACACTCCGGGCGTCACCGGCTTCGTGGGCAACGCTCACAACCCGACGCCGCTGCGGTTCGAAGAGGCCTTCAACATGCTGAAGTCCCTCGTCGAGGTCAAGGACCTCCCGACCGCCAAGAACATCGCGTCGAAGGGCGGCGTCGCCGTCGCTCGCACGCTTCCCGCCGAGGTCGACTTCGAGGTCGGCGAGACCATCACGATCAAGGAGGGCTCGTTCGCGGGTCTTCCGGGTTCGATCAGCGAGATCAAGCCGGAGAGCGGCAAGCTCACCGTCCTCGTCTCGCTCTTCGAGCGCGAGACCCCGGTCGAGCTGTCGTTCGACCAGGTCACCAAGATGGTCTGACACCCAGACGCACGAGAACGGCCGTCCCTTTCGGGGCGGCCGTTCTTGCGTCGAGGGTCAGTCAGCGTGCTGAGCGGCCCAGTGGGGGCTCTGGATCAGACCCAGCAGGTTGCCGAACGGGTCGCTGACGGATGCCGACCACCAGCCCTCTCCGCGCTGGGTGACCGGGTCGAACGCCGTGGCGCCGAGCTCGATGAGGCGATCGAACGTCGCGCGGACGTCGTCGACGTGGATGCTCATCAGCGCACCGCCCGGCTGGGCGAGGGCCGGACGGAAGCGCGCATCCATCAGGGCGAGCTCGTCGTCGTCATCGCCGAAGCGCCACTCCGCGTACTGCACGGGACCCTGCTCGGGGCGGACGAAGTAGGGCGGGGAGCCGAAGACTTCCGCATACCAGGCGACGGCGGCCGTCATGTCTTCGGCGACGAGGTTGAGGTTTGCGAGACCACGGAACATGATTTCTCCTTCGGTTGAGCGGCTGATACTTCTATGCTTTCGTCTGAAGTGATCACCTATTGATCACTTCAGAAAAGAGTTCGAGATTCGCGCCGACCGCCTCATCCAGGCACTGCTCTTCCTGCAGGGCAAGCCGCAGATCACGGCTTCCGAACTCGCCAGGGAGCTCGAGGTCTCCGTGCCGACCGCCCGTCGAGACCTCGAGGCTCTCGCGATGTCGGGAGTCCCGATCTATCCGACCCGGGGGAGAGGTGGAGGATGGCGCCTGATCGGCGGAGCGCGCACCGATCTCACCGGCCTCACCCAGAGCGAGGTCAGCTCGCTGCTCGTCGCGCTGACGCAGAGCGGCGCAGCGACGCCGGAGCGGATCGCCGCGATGCGCAAGCTGGTCCGGGCAGTGCCCGAGCCGTTCCGGGAGGGCGCGCAGCGCGTCGCAGCGGCGACCGTGCGTGATGCGCCCTGGGGGATCACCGACGGCGACGAACCACCCGTGGTGGTGGCGGAGCTGCAGCGAGCGATCGCCGGATCGTGGCGGGTCGCGCTGCAGTACGAGGGCTCGTCCGGATCGAAGACCTCTGAGCTGGTGCCGCTGATGGTCGGCAGCAGGGGACCGCGCTGGTACCTGATCGCCGCGCCGATCGTGGCGCGGACGGATGCCGCGGACGCCGGGCGACTGCGGACCTATCGGGCCGACCGGATCGTCGACCTGCGCCTGCTGAGCATGCGGGGGACTGCCCCGACCGGGTTCGACCGCGCCCGGGCCTGGTCGGAGATGGTCGAGCGCGTCGAAGGCTTCCGTGGCGCCGCACGCGCGATCGTGCACGTCGAGCCCTGGGCGGTGAGGGCACTCACCGACCGCTTCGGCGCGCAGGCGCGGATGCTCGACGAGGCACCCGATGATGCCGGACGAGTGCGTATGGAGGTGCGCGCGCACCGCGTCGATGCGCTCGCCGAGCAGCTGGCCGGCTGGACCGGCGCCGCCGAGGTCGTCGAGCCCGCCGAGGTACGAGACGCACTCCGCGCTCTCGGCGAGCGGATGGTCGCCCTGTATCGCGAACATCCGTCTCCCTGACATTGCCCGCGACCCGCCCTTTTGTGTGCGACCCGCCCCTTTGTGAACGCGCACAAGGGGGCGGCTCGCACAGAAGCGGCCGGGTCGGTGACTCGCCCGTTCATCGGGTAGACTTGTGTGGTTTGTGCGATACCCGCATGGGTCCCTGAGCTTGTCGAAGGGTGCGCAGACGACCGCAGCCCGGAGATGCCGGGTTCGCGGGAGAAACGGATCGCTTCGGCATCCGATTCGAAGAAAGGAAAGAGAATGGCACCGAAGAAGAAGGTGACCGGCCTGATCAAGCTTCAGATCAACGCCGGTGCAGCCAACCCGGCGCCGCCGATCGGCCCCGCGCTCGGTCAGCATGGCGTCAACATCATGGAGTTCTGCAAGGCGTACAACGCCGCGACCGAGTCGCAGCGCGGCAACGTCATCCCCGTGGAGATCACCGTCTACGAGGACCGCAGCTTCACGTTCATCCTGAAGACCCCGCCGGCAGCGGAGCTCATCAAGAAGGCCGCCGGCATCCCCAAGGGATCCGCGACCCCGCACACCGTCAAGGTCGCGAAGATCACCAAGGACCAGGTCCGTCAGATCGCCGAGACCAAGCAGGCTGACCTGAACGCCAACGACATCGAGGCTGCCTCGAAGATCATCGCCGGCACCGCCCGTTCCATGGGCATCACGGTCGAGGGCTGAGGAGAATAATCATGGCTAAGTCCAAGGCTTACAAGGCTGCCGTCGAGAAGATCGAGGCAGACCGTTTCTACACCCCGTCCGAGGCAGTCGCCCTCGCGAAGGAGACCGGCTCGGCGAAGTTCGACTCGACCGTCGAGGTCGCGCTGAAGCTCGCCGTCGACCCGCGCAAGGCAGACCAGATGGTGCGCGGCACCGTCATCCTGCCCCACGGCACCGGTAAGACCGCCCGCGTCATCGTGTTCGCCACCGGCCCCGCGGCCGAGGCTGCGATCGCCGCCGGTGCTGATGAGGTCGGCGGCGCCGAGCTCATCCAGAAGGTCGCCGATGGCTGGACCGCGTTCGACGCGGCCGTCTCCACGCCGGAGCTCATGGGCCAGGTCGGTCGTCTCGGAAAGGTCCTGGGTCCGCGTGGCCTGATGCCGAACCCGAAGACCGGCACCGTGACCCCGAACGCGGCCAAGGCCGTCGAGGAGATCAAGGGCGGAAAGATCGAGTTCCGCGTCGACAAGCACGCCAACGTGCACTTCGTCGTCGGCAAGGCCTCCTTCACCGCCGAGCAGCTGAACGAGAACATCGACGCAGCGCTCGAGGAGATCGTGCGCCTCAAGCCGTCGAGCTCGAAGGGCCGCTACATCCAGAAGGGTGCGGTGTCGACCACGTTCGGCCCCGGCATCCCGCTGGACGTCAACGCCATCTGAGTCTGACTCATCGAAACGCCCCCGCCTCCCGGCGGGGGCGTTTCTGCATCCCCCCACCTTCGCTCCCGTGGCAGTTTCTGCGGGTTGAACACTGCTGAACCCACAGCATCTGCCACGGGAGTGAGGGGCAGGATCCGAAACCTGGCGTCATCGGATGCGGCCCGGCCCGGTGGGGGCGCGTACTGTGGGTGGGTTCCCTGCATCGCGCCACAGCACGCGCACCACGTACCCCAGGAGGGTCTCCATGTCTCGTCGACTCATCGCCGTCACCGCACTCGTTCTCACCGCTGCGGCGCTCACCGCCTGCAGCGGATCGAGCGCACCGGAGGAGTCGAGCGCGAGCGGCGACGGCGGCTCCGACTTCGGTCTGGTGCAGGACGGCACCCTGACCGTCGCGACCGAGGGCACGTACCGACCGTTCAGCTTCCACGGTGACAACGGCGCCGGCGACCTCACCGGCTATGACGTCGAGATCATCCAGGCCGTCGCCGACAAGCTCGACCTCGAGGTGAAGTTCGAGGAGACGCAGTGGGATGCGATCTTCGCGGGTCTCGACGCCGACCGCTTCGATGTCATCGCGAACCAGGTCACGATCAACGACGAGCGCACCGCGAAGTACCTCTTCAGCGCGCCGTACACGGTCTCGCCCGGCGTCATCGTGGTGGCCGATGACGACGACTCGATCTCGTCCTTCGCCGACCTCGACGGCAAGACCACCGCGCAGTCGCTCACGAGCAACTGGAACGACCTTGCCACCGAGTCGGGTGCCAAGGTCGAGGGTGTCGAGGGCTGGGCGCAGGCCGTCGAGCTGCTGCGCCAGGGCCGCGTGGACGCGACCATCAACGACAAGCTCACGTTCCTCGACTACGAGACGACCAACAGCCCCACGGGTCTGAAGATCGCCGCCGAGACCGACGAAGCGGGCGAGCAGGCCTTCGTCTTCACCAAGGACAAGAAGAGCCTGGTCGAAGCGGTGGATGCTGCGCTCGAGGAGCTCCGCGCCGACGGCACGCTGGCCGAGATCAGCGACAAGTACTTCGGCGAAGACGTCACCGAGTAGCCCATGGAGCCGTCGTCCCCCTGGCAGCTGTTCCTCGACTCGCTCGGCCCCATCGCGCTGGCGGGGCTGACCGTGACGGTGCCGCTCGCGCTGGCATCGTTCGCGCTGGGATTGCTGATCGCGATCGGGATAGCCCTGATGCGGATCTCGGTCAACCCGCTGCTCTCGGGCATCGCCCGGTTCTACATCTCGGTCATCCGCGGTACGCCGCTGCTCGTGCAGCTGTTCGTGATCTTCTACGGCATGCCCTCGATCGGGATCACCATCGATCCGTGGCCGAGCGCGATCATCGCGCTCTCGCTCAACGTGGGCGGTTACGGAGCCGAGGTGGTGCGGGCCGCGATCCTCTCGGTGCCGAAGGGGCAGTGGGAGGCCGCGTACACGGTCGGCATGAACCGCACCCGCACGCTCACGCGCGTCATCCTGCCGCAGGCCGCCCGCGTGTCGGTGCCGCCGCTGTCGAACACGTTCATCTCGCTCGTGAAGGACACATCGCTGACGTCGCTCATCCTCGTGACCGAGCTGTTCAAGGTGGCGCAGCAGATCGCGTCGACGACGTACGAGTTCATGATCCTGTACCTGACGGCGGCGCTGGTCTACTGGGTGCTCTGCCTGGTGCTCTCCTTCGGTCAGAGCGCTCTCGAGAGAAGGCTGGACAGTCGTGTCGCTCACTGACCCCGCCACCGCGTCGACGGCCGAGCCGCTGCTCACCGCGCGCGGCATCCGCAAGAGCTTCGGCGACAACGAGGTGCTCCGGGGCATCGATCTGACACTGCACCGCGGTGAGGTGCTCGTGCTGATCGGGCCGAGCGGTTCGGGCAAGACGACGGTGCTGCGCGCGCTCAACGGACTCGAGACGCCGGATGCCGGCACGATCGAGGTCGATGGCGGCCCGGACATCGACTTCGCAGCGACCGGAGTGCCGGTTCGGGTGAAGAAGCAGCAGCGCCTCGCGCTGCGCGACCGTTCGGCGATGGTCTTCCAGCACCACAACCTGTTCCCGCACTTCACGGTGCTCGAGAACGTCATCGAGGGGCCGTGGCGGGTGCAGGGCCGTCCGAAGGCCGAGGTCGTCGCCGAGGCGCTGGCGCTGCTCGACCGCGTGGGCCTGAGCGACAAGGCGGATGCTCGGCCGCACGAGCTCTCGGGCGGGCAGCAGCAGCGCGTCGGTATCGTGCGCGCGCTCGCGCTGAAGCCCGACCTGCTGCTGTTCGACGAGCCGACCAGCGCCCTCGATCCCGAGCTGGTGGGCGATGTGCTCGTGGTCATCAAGGAGCTTGCTGACGAGGGCTGGACCATGGCCGTGGTCACCCACGAGCTGAGCTTCGCCCGCGAGGTGGGGAATCACGTGCTGTTCATGGACGGCGGTGTCGTGGTCGAGCAGGGGAAGCCTCAGCAGCTGTTCACCGCTCCGCAGCACGAGCGCACGCAGCGGTTCCTGACGCGAATCATGCGCCCGCTCGACGGAGCCTGACGCTCAGGCTTCGGGGCCTCGGGATTCAGTCCCCGAGCACCGGGAGCACGAGGCTCACGGCGATCGTGATCATGACCACGGCGATCACCGCGTCGAGCACGCGCCACGAACGCGGCGTGCGCAGCCAGCGGCCGAGATAGCGGGCGCCGAACCCCAGCGCGGTGAACCACAGGATGCTGGCGGCGACCGCACCGGCGGCGAAGAGCCAGCGCTCCTCGCCGTGCGTGGCGGCGATCGACCCGAGCATCAGCACCGTGTCGAGATAGACGTGCGGGTTGAGCCAGGTGAGGGCGAGGACGGTCAGGACCACCGGGGCGAGGCGTGTGCGCCGGAGGGTCGTGGCGCCGCCGGACGCCGGGGTAGTGGCGGATGCCGCGGCATCCGTCGTGTCCGCATCGAGGGCCCCTTCGCTGCCGGTCCATGCGCGTCGGGCGGCGAGCAGGCCGTACGTCAGCAGGAAGAGCGCACCGGCCCATCGAGCGACGACGACGAGCCAGGGCGCGGCCGAGATGACGAAGCCGAGACCGGCTACTCCGGCGATGAGATCAGGACGGCGTCGGAGATCGCGCAGATCGCGACGACGGCCAGCACATGCTCGCGCCGGATCCCTTGACGTAAGACGAAAACGTTCTGCGCGCCGATGGCGACGATGAGGGAGAGGCCGAGACCGAGGCCGGCGAGAACGGAGAGCATGGTCTCAGCGTAGGAAAGCACGAGCATCAGCACCAGCGATGATTCCTTCCGAACCGTTAGCATCGCTAATGTGATGATCGATCCGGAACTCGCCGCCACCGTCGCCGCCGTCGCCGACGAAGGAACACTGGATGCGGCATCCCGCCGATTGCGGATCACTCCGTCGGCGGTGAGCCAGCGGCTGAAGACGCTCGAGCAGCAGCTCGGCCGCATCCTCGTGGTGCGCACGAAGCCCGCGACACTCACCGAGGCCGGAGAGGCGGTGGTTCGTCTCGCGCGGCAGATCGCCCTCCTCGAGCACGACGCGCTGTCGCGAGTCGGCATCGACGACAGCGGAGGAGCCCAGCGCATCACCGTGCCGCTGGCGGTGAACGCCGACTCGATGGCCACCTGGTTCCTGGCTCCGCTGGCGCGGCTCTCTGCGTCGCAGGGAATCGACTTCGACCTGCATCGCGACGATCAGAACTTCACCGCGCGGCTGCTGGAGTCGGGCGCGGTGATGGCCGCCGTCACGAGCGAGGAGACTCCGGTCGCCGGATGCACGGTCGCCCCGCTCGGCGTGCTCGAATATCGAGCGTTCGCCGAGCCGGGGTTCGCTGAGCGCTGGTTCGCGGCGGGCGTGACCGCGGAGGCGCTGGCAGTCGCACCGTTTGTCGACTTCGATCGGCGCGACGCCCTGCAGCACGAGTGGCTGGGTGCGCAGGGCGTCGCACATCAGGGCGTGCCGCGGCACTACGTCCCGGCATCCCACGATTACGCACTGGCCGTGGAGCTCGGCCTCGGGTGGGGGATGCTCCCGCGTCCGCAGGAGTCGGCGGGACTCGTCTCGCTGGGTGGTCCGACGCTCCGGGTGAAGCTCTACTGGCAGCAGTGGAACCTGCGCTCCGACCTTCTCGACACGATCGCCGAGGAGATCGCCGCGGAGGCTACGCGCGTGTTGCAGCCGTGAGTGTTCGGCGCCGCGCGACTACTCCGCAGCCGGACCGAGGCCGGCGCCGAGCGCGTGCAGCAGCCGCGAGAGGTTGCCGATGTCGTCGACGCTCCAGTCCTGCAGCGTCCGCAACAGCATGCCCTCCTGCGGCAGCCGTGCCTCCGCGAGGCGCTCCGCACCGAGGTCGGTGAGTCGCAGCAGGGAGGAGCGGCCGTCGCTGGGATCGGGCGACCGTTCGACGAGGCCGAGGTCTTCGAGCTCGCGCACGGCGCGGCTGACCTGGCCCTTGTCCATCAGCATCCGCTCGGCCAGCGTCGAGGACGTCACCTGCTCGCACCGGGCGATCGTGGTGAGCGTCTTGTAGGCACCGGGCAGCATGCCGGGACTGACCCGGTTGGCGTTCTCCAGGATGAGCCGCCGGAAGTGCGTGATCAGCTCGCCGAACTCCGCCTCCAGGGCGCGGACCGCTGCGGCCCGCGCCTCGGGAGTGTCGGAGTCGTGCTCAGCGACGGTCATCGGATGCCGCGTCGCCTCGACGGTCGTTCGTCCCGCCCACGACGGTGACGGTGCCGGTCGTCGCACCCGAGAGCGCGGTCGCATCGGCGATCGCCACGTCGGAGGCGGCGTCGACGGCACTGCCGGATGCCGGATTCGCAGCATCCGCCGTCGCGCGTTCGCTCGTCGTCAGGGTCGTGAGTGGACGGTTCGGCAGGAACAGGATCGCGATCAGGCTGATCACCGCGAGCGGGATGCCGATCAGGAACGAGTGCGCGATGGCCTGCGCGTAGAAGTCCTCCACGATCGAGCGAACAGGCTCCGGCAGCAGCCGGACCTCGGGGAGCGTGCCGCTGGAGAGCTGCGCCGCGACGTCTGCGCCCTTCTCGCCGAGCTGCCCGATGGCCGCGCCGAGGCGCTCCTTGCCGTCGGTGAACAGTCCGGTGAGGCTGTTCGCGAGTACGGCGCCCATGACCGAGACGCCGACAGTGCCGCCGAGGCTGCGGAAGAAGGTGACGCCCGAGCTCGCGACGCCCATCTCGCTGGGCTTGGCGACGTTCTGCACGATGAGCACGAGGTTCTGCATCGTCATGCCGACGCCCGCGCCCATCATGAACATGTAGAGCGAGACGAGGACGAAGTTCGTGTCGTAGTGCAGAGTCGACAGCGTCACGGAGCCGGCGATCAGCAGCAGGGAGCCGAGGATCAGGTACCCCTTCCACTTGCCGAAGCGCGTGACCAGCTGCCCGACGACCATCGAGGCGATCAGCAGCCCCGCCATCATCGGCAGCGTCATGAGGCCGGCCTCGGTGGGCGTGGCGCCGCGCGCGAGCTGCATGTACTGCGCGAGGTAGACCGCGGTGCCGAACATGGCGACGCCGATCGAGATCGACGCGAGCACCGACAGGGTGAAAGTGCGCCCCTTGAACAGGGAGAGTGGGATCAGCGGCTCGCGCACCTTGAGTTCGACGATGATGAAGGCGATGGTCGCGACGACGGCTCCGCCGACCATCAGCACCGTCTCGGTGCCCCACCAGTCGAAGGTCGAACCGGCGTTGGTGATCCAGATGAGGATGAGCGAGACGGCTGCCGAGAGCAGCACGATGCCGGTGTAGTCGATCGAGGCCTTGCGGGTGCGGGCGGTGCTGATGTGCAGGGTCTTCTGCAGGATGATCAGCGCGGCGACCGCGAAGGGCAGGGAGACGAAGAAGTTCCAGCGCCAGTTGGCGGCATCCGTGATCCAGCCTCCGAGGAGCGGTCCGCCCACGGTGGCGACGGCCATGACCGCACCGAACAGACCCATGTACCGGCCCCGCTCACGCGGGCTGATGATGTCGGCCATGATGACCTGGCTGAGGGCTGCGAGGCCGCCGCCGCCGATGCCCTGGAGGGCGCGGAACGCGATGAGGGTGTTCGTGTCCTGTGCGAAGCCGGCTGCGGCCGTGGCGCCGACGAAGATCACGATCGCGAGCTGGATGAGCAGCTTGCGATTGAACAGGTCGGCGAGCTTGCCCCAGATCGGTGTGGAGATCGCCGTGGTCAGCAGCGTGGCGGTGATCACCCAGGTGTAGGCGGCCTGGTCGCCGCCGAGGTCGTGCACGATGACCGGCATCGAGGTCGAGACGACGGTCGTGGCGATCATCGAGACGAACATGCCGAGCAGGAGTCCGGTGAGGGCCTCGAGCACCTGGCGATGCGTCATCTTGGCGGGGGAGTCGGTGGTCATGCGTGACCTCTCGTGAGTCGCGGGTGGATGCAGCGACGGCTCTGGCGCAGGCAAGATGGTTGAACTTCGTCAACTATATGCACGTCGTTGACAATCGTCAACCATTTCGTCGAGATCAGATCGATACCTCCTGCGCATCTTGGAGCATGGCTCTGCGCGCAATCGTTCGTCGTCCGTTCACCCTCTCGAAGAGACTGAGGGAACCGACGCGGATGCGGCCTCCGGAGGATGGCCGGTCCCCAGAACATCCGCGCGGTGGAGATTCCTGAGGGGGAGATCGCATGGCTATCAACGACACGAGACGCAAGGTCCTCGCAGTGCTGGCAGGGGGGCTCGTGCTCGGCGTCGGCGTCGCAGTGACCCTCGCCGCCTGGAACGATTCTGAGTTCGCGACCGGCACATTCACCGCCGGTTCGTTCAACCTCGAGGGATCGGTGGCCGGAGACGTGGACGCGAGTTACAGCGACCACAACGTCGACGACGGAGATGCCGCGGCCACGCTCGCCTTCGATCTTCCCGCGAACATCGTCGGGAACATGTCGCCGGGTGACGTGGTCTACGAGGGCTTCTGGGTACGGCTGGCGGCCGGCACCACGACCGGGGCCGACCTGGTCGCCGCCGGCACGACATCGAGCCCTGCAGCCACCTCCAACACCGACCACCTCGGCTACTCCATCTATGCACTCGCACCGGGCGCGACGTGCAACGCGGCCAGCGCGGTGGGCACGCCGATCGCGACCGGAGCGACTCTCGACGCCCAGGCCGGCGTCACGACCACTCCGCTCCTGGAAGGTGCGACGGCGACTGCTGCCGGAACCGCCGTGCAGTTGTGCTTCGCCGTGACCGCCGATGCGACCCTCGAGCAGGGACTCGCGACGACGGCGACGTGGGAGTTCACGGCGACCTCGACGGACTGAGTCCGTGATGGACACCCGCAGAAGCGTGCGGGAGGCGAAGCGACTGCGCTCCCGCCGGATCCGTGCTGTGCTCGCGGGCGGACTGGTGCTCGGGATCGGTGCGACGGCGACTCTTGCCGCCTGGAACGACTCCGAGTACTCCAGCGCGACCTTCACGGCCGGACGCTTCGACATCGTCGGAGCCTCGGACGGCACGACGTTCACCAGCCATGCCGCCCTCGGCACGCCGGCCGCGCTGAGCTTCGTGGCGACGCCGACGGCGATGGCTCCCGGAGCGACGACGTACGCGCTGTTCAGCGTGCGGACGGCGAACCCGTCGATCGCGGGCACGCTGCAGTGGAACGCCATCGCACCGGGGACCACAGGGCTCGCGGCGGCACTGCGGTACGGCGTGCGCACCATCGCCGGCACGTCCTGCACCTCGACCACCTACGCGGCCGGGACGTCCGTCGTGCCGGACAGCTCTCCGCTCGCGACCAACGGCACGGCGACCCAGGTGGTGGCAGCCAACGCAGCCTCGACGGTGAACTATTGCGTCGCGGTGACCCTGATCGCTGCCGCGGATCCGGCCGTTCAGGGAACCTCCACCACGCTCACCTGGCAGGTGCTCGGCACCTCCTCCATCCCATGATCGTCCGGGCCGCGCCAGCAGGATGAGGAGTTAGTGATGACCGCCCCGGTGACGAGACGGAGCCTGCGCTCGCAGCTCGGCCGCACTGACGCGCCCGCATCCGAGCCCAGGCTCTCGGGACGAGCGGCTCGTTCCCGAGCGGGCAGCGTCATCGCGGACGTGCTGCTGTGGGTCGCGGCGCTCGCCGGCGTCATCTGCATCGTCCTAGTCATCCTGGCCTTCACCGCGCAGATCACCCTGATCATGTTCCGGACCGGATCCATGTCGCCCACGATCCCGGCCGGATCGGTCGCGGTCTTGCAGCGCATCCCTGCCGACCAGATCGCCGTCGGCGACGTCGTCACGGTCGACCGCCCCGGAGAGCTGCCCGTGACTCACCGGGTGACCTCGATCACCCCCGGTTCCGGCGCCGAGGAGCGCACCATCACCATGCGCGGTGATGCGAACGCCGGCGATGATCCGTTCCCCTACCCGGTGACCAGTGTGCGCCTCGTGCTCTTCTCGGTTCCCGGCATCGCGACTCTGATCGTGGGAATGGGTGATCCGCTGGTTCTGGGCGGGCTCACCGCGGCCGCAACCGGGCTCGTCGTCTGGGCGTTCTGGCCGCGTTCCGGCAGAAGGCGACGCGACAGGGTCGCCGGAGGTGTCACATGAGACCGCGCCTGTCGCGACGGGTGGCCGCTGCCTTGGCTGCCGGGACCGCCGTCGGGATGCTCCTCGCGCCCGCCGTCGCGTGGGCTGCGCCCTCCACGCAGGTGATTCAGGGTGATGTCCTGCGTCTGGTGTCGGTCGCGGACTGGGACGCTGCGTCCAGTCTGCTCCCGGGGGCATCGGTGCGATGGGACGTCGAGGTGAGCGCCGATGCTCCGGATCCCGGTGTGGTGCACATCGGCGTGAGCGCACGAGGATCCGCGCGGCTCATCCTCGACGTCGCGACGTGCGCGCGAGAGTGGGCTGCGACCGGTTGCCCCGGCGGTGCGACCGTGCTTCGCACCGGCTGGAGCGTTCCGCGTGACGGAGCCGAGATTCCGCTCACCCGGATCGCCGACACGGAGACAGCCCACCTGAGGCTCGCCATCACCCTGGATCCCGCGGACGGCGCAGGCAGCACCGACCTCCGAGTGCATGCGGCGGGCGCGGGCGAGAGCGCGGTCGTCGGCCCGGATGGCGGCCTGGCGACGACCGGTCTGTCGTCGTCGACCCCGTGGGCCGCCGCGGGCGGCGCGGTGCTCGTGCTCGCGGGGGCGACCATGGCGCTGGTGCGACTCCGGCGAGCCGACCGGAAGGCGGAGCCCTCGTGACCGGGCGGCGCGGGCGCAGGATGCTGGCCGGAGTCGTCGGGCTCTCGGTCCTCGTCGGCGTTGTCGGGATGCCGTCGGTGCAGCCGGTCGAAGCATTGTTCACGGACCCGGAATATGCTTCGGCCACGATCCGAGCCGAGCTGAAGCCGCCCACGCTGATCAGCGTGGTGTGTGTGCGTCCGCCCGTAGGTGGGGGTTCCGTCGTGACGATTCAGTGGCGATGGCCCACGACGGTTCCCTACAGCGGCTTCACTGCCACGAACGCCCGCTGGAAGGTGGGCACCATCGACCCCTACACGATGCCGACGACGGGTCCGGTTTCCGGGGTGTACACGTCGACGATCACCACGAGCGGTCTCGGGGCGCTGCTCGGGTCACTGCTCGGAGCCAATCTGGTGATCGACGCGCGGGCCACCACCACAACATCGTGGACATCGCTGCAGGCCTCGTCCATCACGTACAACGCACCGCTCCTCGGCGGAGATCCGACCTGCCCGATCACCAACAGGTGACCAGCGGCCTGCTGTGAACCGGGTGACTCAGTCGGCCAGTGCCAGTGCGCGGAACGCGTCGCGCTCTCTGAGCTGCTCGCGACGGCTCGCGGCGGCATCCGCGATGCGGGTCGGCGGCTGCTGGCCGGTGGTGCGGCGGTAGAGCTCGTCGATCAGGTCGGTGGCGAGGCCGATCAGCTTCGCGATCTCCCGGTCGTCGCGATCGATCCAGACGCAGCGGGGCTCATCGTGGATGGGGGAGAAGTCGACGTGCTCCTCCCAGACGAAGAGCGTGCGCTCCGCGCCGAGCACGTGCTGCTGCCACCAGATCTGGCGGAGGTAGGTGCGGGGGATACCGCGGAAGGCTTTGTTGGTGGTCTTGATCTCGGCCAGCTTCACGCGTCCGGCGGAGTCCACGGCGATGCCGTCGGGAGTGGCCAGATGACGGTGCTCCACCTCGGCGCGGAAGAGTGCGGATGACGGAAGGATGCCGTGGGTTGCGGCGACCCACGCGGCGATCTCCGGTTCACGACGACGCCCGTGGTCCGTGTAGGCGTTGCCGCCGAAGCGCGGTCCGCCGCCGAGCTTCGCGTCGGCTGCCCGGGCGATCGATTTCTCGCTGGTGAGCCCGGCGACATCGGTCGCGGTGATGCCGCGTGAGCGGGCCCGCATCCACGCCACTCGATCGCGCGAGTCCGCGACGATGCGTGCAGCGAGTTCGGGGTTCACTCCTCGACCCTAACCCCGTCCGCCGACGTCATCCTCCGTACACGCCGCCGAGCGGCATCGATCACTCTCAGATGGCCGGACGGTCAGGTGAGAGCGGGCCAGGACTCGGGGCCCGCCGAGCCCGCGGCGTAGTCCTCGAGCGGCACGTCGCCGCGGCGCCAGGCCTGCAGTATCGGCTCGACGATCCGCCAGCACTGCTCGGCCGCGTCGCCGCGCACCGCCAGCATCGGATCGCCGTCGAGCACGCCCGAGAGCACTTCGGCGTAGGCCTTGAGCGCGCCCTCGCCCAGGTCGGCGGCGAGCGTGGAGCGCTCCAGCTCGAAGGGGTCTTCGGCGGCGTTGAGGTTCAGCTCGAGCGACATGCGGTCAGGCCCGAGCGAGAAGCGCAGCACCGCGCCGTCGGACGATCCGGTCAACCCCGTGGGGATGTGCCGGACCGGGCGGAAGTGCACGACGATCTCCCGCGCCGGGTCGCCGAGGGCCTTGCCGGAGCGCAGCCGGAAGGGCACCCCCGCCCAGCGGGCGTTGCGCACCTCGAACGTCGCCTCGGCGAGCGTCTCGGTCTGGCGATCCGGGTCGACTCCCGGCTCGTCGACGTACGACGGCTTCTCGACGCCCTCGATCGCGCCCGCCGTGTACCGGGCACGGCGCGACGAGTTCGCCGGGTCACCGCCCCACACCGAGGTCGCGCGCAGCACCGCACTGGTCGCCTCGCGGAAGTCGACCTCGTCGAGGGTGGCGGGCTCCTCCATCGCGAGCACCGCGAGCACCTGGAGCAGGTGGCTCTGGATCATGTCGACGAGCGCGCCGGCCGCGTCGTAGTACCCGGCGCGGCCTTCCAGCGCCAGCGACTCGTCGTAGACGATGTCGACGGATTCGATGCTCTCCGCCGACCAGAGCGGTTCGAGGATGCGGTTCGCGAATCGGGCGCCGAGCAGATTCAGCGTGGTCGATCGACCGAGGAAGTGGTCGACGCGGAACACCTGGCTCTCCGGCACGAGCGCGGTGAGCGTCTCGTTCAGCGCGCGCGCGCTCGCTTCGTCGATGCCGAACGGCTTCTCCATCACGAGCACCGCGCCCTCGGGCAGCATGTCGGGCGTCATGGCGGTGATGGATGCGGCGGCGATCGACGGCGGCACCGCGAAGTACAGCGCGACCTGGCCCGAGCAGTCCTTCAGCAGCGCGCTCAGGTCGTCGGCGCGGGTGATGTCGGTCTTGCGGTAGACGACCTCGACGCGGGATGCCGCCACTTCGGCATCCATCGTCGCGAAGGACGCACGGACCACGGCCTCCAGGTCGGCATCCGTCCAGTCCTCCCGGTCGGCGCCGATGATCCGCACCGCGCGGGACGGCTCCCGGGTCAGCAGCTGGCCCAGGGCGGGGAGGAGGAGACGGGAGGCGAGATCGCCACCGGCTCCGAAGATCACGAGGGTGGTCGGATCGGTCATGAACCCACCGTAATCGCTCCTCCCCATAGCGGGACATGTCAGACTCGGGCGATGCCCGCCCCGATCGAGGACTACGCCCTGCTCAGCGACTGCCGCACCGGAGCCCTGGTGTCGCTGGAGGGCAGCATCGACTGGCTCTGCCTTCCCCGCTTCGACTCGCCGTCGCTGTTCGGCGCGCTGTTGGGCGCACCGGTCAACGGATGCTGGAGCCTGCGTCCCGCCGATGACACCGCCGTGCCGCACCGGCACTACATCTCCGACACGTTCATCCTCGTGACCCGGTGGGAGACCGCGGGCGGCGTCGCCGAGGTGCACGAGTTCATGCCGCTGCATCCGAGGCGCACCGAGGTCGTGCGCCGGATCGTCGGGATCTCCGGGGAGGTCGACTTCGTCACCGAGCTCCGCCTGCACTTCGACTACTCCCGGCGCCTGCCCTGGGTGCGCCAGGTCGGCACGCCGGAAGAGCCGGCACTGCGCGGCTCGGCGGGGCCGGAGGCCGTGATCGTGCGCGGCGTGCGCCTCGTCGCGGAGGATCACCTGCACCGCGGGGCCTTCACGATCGCGGCGGGCGAGACCCGCGACCTCACCCTCAGCTGGTTCCCTTCGCACGAGCACCCGCCCAAGCCGCTCGACATCGAGGAGGCCATCGCGGCGACGCGCTCGTGGTGGCAGGGTTGGGCGAGCGGGATCGAGCACGACGGCCCGCACCGCGACGAGGTCGTCCGGTCGCTGCTGGTGCTGCGGGCGCTCACCAACAAGGACACCGGGGGCATCGTCGCGGCGGCCACGACCTCGCTCCCCGAGCAGTTCGGCGGCTCGCGCAACTGGGACTACCGCTTCGTCTGGTTGCGGGATGCCGCGCTGACGCTCGAGGCACTGATCTCGCACGGCTTCCTGGAGGAGGCGCACCACTGGCGTCGCTGGCTGCTCCGCGCTGTCGCCGGGGAGCCGAGCGAGGTGCAGATCATGTACGGCATCGCGGGCGAGCGCGACCTGCTCGAGCGTGAGCTGACGAGCCTGCCCGGCTATGAGGGCGCGGCACCCGTGCGCATCGGGAACGGCGCCGTCGACCAGTACCAGGGCGACGTGATCGGCGAGGTGCTGGTCGCGCTGGAGGCGGCGCGCATCGCGTGCCTCGAGGAGGGCGACTTCTCCTGGCCGCTGCAGCGCGCGCTCATCGAGCAGGTCATCGCCTCGATCGACCGCCCGGACAACGGCATCTGGGAGATCCGGGGCGAGCCGCAGTGGTTCACCCACTCCCGGGTCATGATGTGGGCGGCGGTCGACCGCGGGGTGCGTGCCGTGCGGGAGCACGGTCTCGCCGGAGACGCCGACCGATGGGAGACCGTCCGCGACCGGCTGCGCGCTGAGATCGACGAGCGCGGCGTGGATCCGGACGGCGGCTACTTCACCCAGCACTACGGCTCGACCGAGGTCGACGCGTCGCTGCTGGTGCTGCCGCAGGTCGGCTACTGCGCCCCCGACGATCCCCGGATGCTGCGCACGGTCGAGCAGATGGAGCGGATGCTGCTCCGTGACGGCTTCCTGCTGCGATACCGCACGGAGTCCGGCGTCGACGGACTCGCCGGCGACGAGCATCCGTTCATCGCCTGCAGCTTCTGGCTCGTCGAGCAGTACGCGGCGACCGGTCGCAGCGACGAGGCCCGCGATCTGATGGCACGACTGCTCGCGATGACCAACGACCTCGGGCTCTTGTCCGAGGAGTACGACGTCGGGAACGACCGCCAGGCGGGGAACACCCCGCAGGCGCTCTCGCATCTCAGTCTCATCCGCGCGGCGGACGCCCTCGCCGGGCACAGGGGCCGCGCCGCCGACCGCCGGTGATCCCCTCGGCGCCACGATTTGGGGCCTGGCGGTGGGGTGAGGTAGCCTTGTCGTAACCGAAGACCGCTGGTCATCGTCGTGCGCGCAAGTGCGAGGCGATCGAAGCTCTGCACAGCAGGGGCCCGCGCAGGACACGAACTTCTCGAAGCTCCGTGCGCTTGCGCCGGAGCTTCTTTCTTTTGCAGGGGGTCCGAGGTCGGCGCCCCACCACCGTGCGGCGCCTCGTACACACCAAGGAGTGACCATGGCGCAGAAGGATGCATCGGTCGCCGAGCTCACGAAGTCATTCGAGAACTCGAACGCCGTCCTGCTGACCGAGTACCGCGGTCTGACGGTTGCCCAGCTCAAGGAGCTGCGCAACAGCATCCGTCAGAATGCCGAGTACGCCGTGGTGAAGAACACGCTGACCAAGATCGCCGCCAACAAGGCCGGGATCACCACGCTGGACGACGACCTCAAGGGTCCGTCGGCCGTCGCGTTCGTGCATGGCGACTTCGTCGCCACTGCCAAGGCTCTGAGTGACTTCGCCAAGGCCAACCCGCTTCTCGTGATCAAGTCCGGCGTCTTCGAGGGCAACGCCCTCTCCGCCGACGAGGTCAGCAAGTACGCCGCGCTGGAGAGCCGTGAGGTTCTGCTGGCGAAGGCTGCGGGCATGATGAAGGCGACGATGGGCAAGGCTGCCGCCACCATCGACGCGCTTCGCGAAAAGCTGGAGACCGCTGAGGCCGCGTAAGCGTCCGGCGATCTTTTTCACAAAACCCCATCTATTAGGAGATACATCATGGCGAAGCTTTCCACTGAGGAGCTGCTCGAGCAGTTCGCTGGCCTGACCCTCGTCGAGCTCAACGACTTCGTGAAGGCGTTCGAGGAGAAGTTCGAGGTCACCGCTGCTGCACCCGTCGCCGTTGCCGGCGCAGGTGGCGGCGCTGCTGAAGAGGTCGAGGAGAAGGATTCCTTCGACGTCGTCCTCGAGGCTGCCGGAGACAAGAAGATCCAGGTCATCAAGACCGTTCGCGAGCTCACCTCGCTCGGTCTCGGCGAGGCCAAGGCCGTCGTCGACGGTGCTCCCAAGGCTGTGCTCGAGGGCGCGACCAAGGAAGCAGCCGAGAAGGCCAAGGAAGCCCTCGAGGCTGCCGGCGCGACCGTCACCCTCAAGTAATCCGGTCCGGGACGAGGCGCACGGCGTCTCGTCCCGGCGGATCACGCTTCATCGAAGGCCCCGGGTCCGCCCGGGGCCTTCGTGCGTCCCCGGTGCGGGAAGGTCACTGACGCGGGGCGGCCGTGGAGCTGCGCACCACGAGGGCGGATGCCGCGGCGATGTGCTCCGCCGGCGCGTCGGGGTCGCTCATTCGGAGCGTCAGCAGTCGGACGGCTTCGTGCCCCTGCTCTCGCGGGGACTGCTTGATCGTCGTCAGTGAGAACATCTCGGCGTGCTCGTGGTCGTCGATGCCGACGACGCTGAGCTCGGCGGGCACGGCGATGCCGAGTCGCCGCGCCGCGATCACGGCGCCGATCGCCGCCTCGTCGCAGACGCCGACGATCGCCGTGGGACGATGCCTGCGGTCGCCGAGCAGCCCTGCCGCTGCCGCGTAGCCGCCGGGCATGGTCGGGGAGGCGTGGGTGACGCGCGCCTGGGCCGTGAGCCCGGCGGCGTCGAGGGCGTCACGGTAGCCGTCGAGGCGTCGGGCGTCTCCGATGCTCAGCTCCGCGGCATCGGCCGAGCCGCCGATGAACGTGATGTCGGTGTGCCCGAGGTCGAGGAGATGCTCGGTGGCGATGCGCGCGGCGGCCGTGTCGTCGATCGACACGGCGCTCGACCCGGCGCTGTACGGTCCGACGCTCACCAGCGGGCGGTCGGCGCGCTGCAGGCGCTCGAGCTCGCGTGCGCTCGGCTGGATGCCGACGGCGATGATGCCGTCGAAACGCCGACGGGGGAGGACCTGATCGAACAGTCGCTCCCGGGCGCGCGAGCCTTCCGGCACACCGTAGAGGGATAGGTCGTAGTCGAGCGCGAACAGGGACTCCTGGATGCCGGCGAGTAATTCGGCGAAGAACCACCGGTCGACGGGCGGCATGACGACGCCGACGGTCTGCGTCCGCCCGGTCGCGAGGCTGGTTGCGGACGAGTGCGCGACGTACGAAAGGCCGCGGGCTGCATCCTCCACGCGGAGCCGGGTCTCTGCGGAGACGTAGCCGTTCCCGCTCAGCGCGCGACTGGCCGTCGCCTTCGACACGCCGGCACGTGCCGCGACATCCGCGATCGTGCTCATCGGTCCTCCTCGACCTGCCCACGCTGCAACGCGAGTGGCGACGCGCGGACGCGTGCCGGGTCACAGCGTAGCCGTTACGAGTGAGAAAAGGAACCGGTTCCACAACCGATTCGAGGGAGCGCTCCCATGAGGCGACGA
Source organism: Microbacterium sp. W4I20 (assembly GCF_030816505.1). Taxonomy (NCBI): domain Bacteria; kingdom Bacillati; phylum Actinomycetota; class Actinomycetes; order Micrococcales; family Microbacteriaceae; genus Microbacterium; species Microbacterium sp. W4I20. The sequence continues at coordinate 3,661,073 of NZ_JAUSYB010000001.1, forward strand.
CGATGCGGCCGAAAGGTTGCGAGCTTGTGACCGTTGCTTATTGTGCGGGGCGTCGAAAGGCAAGTAGGTTGGCCTGGAATCGGTTCCTGAACGACGCCAGGGGTGGCGTCGGATGAGGGAGGAACCATGTACTCGAAGAGGAGAATTCACATGACTCTGTCACAGCGTTCACGGCGGCTCGTGCCGCTCGCCCTGCTGGGCGTGACGGGAATCACACTTGCTGCCTGCGGTGCTCCGGGCGGTGCTCCCGGAGGCGGCGAAGGCGGTGGCGGAGGCGGCGACAACACCGTCACGATCTACGGCACGATCGTGGAGGGTGAGGCGGAACTTCTCGCACAGTCCTGGGAGGACTTCGAGAAGGAGAACGACATCAAGATCAAGTACGAGGGCAGCCAGGACTTCGAGACGCAGCTCGGCACCCGCGCACAGGGCGGCAACCCGCCCGACATCGCGATCTTCCCGCAGCCGGGTCTGTTCGCCGACTACGCATCGCGCGACCTGCTGAAGCCGGCTCCGGATGCCGTCAAGAAGAACGCCGAAGAGGGCTGGACCCAGGGCTGGGTCGACTTCGGCACCTACGACGGCACGTTCTACGGCGCACCGCTGATGGCGAGCGTCAAGGGCTGGATCTGGTACTCGCCGGCGAAGTTCGCCGAGTGGGGTGTCGAAGAGCCGAAGACCCTGGACGAGCTGATGACGCTCACCCAGACGATCAAGGACAAGAGCGGCGCCGCTCCGTGGTGCGCCGGCTTCGAATCGGGAGTCGCCACCGGCTGGCCGGGCACCGACTGGATCGAGGACTTCGTCCTCCGTAACGCGGGTACCGACGTCTACGACCAGTGGGTCAAGAACGAGATCCCCTTCACCGACCCGCAGATCAAGGAAGCGTTCGACGCGACCGGTGAGATCCTCCTGAACCCCGAGTACGTCAACGCCGGACTCGGCGACGTGCGCTCGATCAACTCGACCGCGTTCGGTGACGTGGCCGCGAAGGTCGCCAGCGGCGAATGCGCTCTGACCCACCAGGCTTCGTTCCTCTCGGGCTTCTACCCCGAGGGCACGAACTTCGCCGAGGACGGCGACGTCTGGGCGTTCCTGATGCCGAGCACGAACGCGGACGAGACGCTCATCACCGGTGGTGGCGAGATCGTCGGCGCGTTCAGCGACGACGAGGCGACGCAGAAGGTGCTGGAGTACCTGTCCAGCCCGGAGTGGGCGACCAGCCGCCTCGCACTCGGCGGCGTGACCTCCGCGAACAAGGGCCTCGACCTCGACGTCGTCAAGGACCCGATCCTGCAGGAGTCGATCAAGCTCCTCCAGGACGACGAGGTCACGTTCCGCTTCGACGGTTCGGACCAGATGCCGGGTGCGGTCGGCTCCGGCACGTTCTGGAAGGGCATCGTGGCCTGGGTCAACGGGACCTCGACCGACGACGTGCTCACGCAGATCCAGACCGGCTGGCCTTCCAGCTGATCGGATGAGGAGGGCCGCCCTGGTGGGCGGCCCTCCTTCTCACACCCGGCCGGCGCACTGACGCTCCGGTCGATGATCAGCTCCGTCCCATGAAGGGGAATCCGTGAACGCGACTGTGTTCTTCCAATGGATCGGGTCACTTCCGCCGATCCTCCAGGCAATCGCCGTGGTCATCGCATTCGCGGTGGTCGTGGTGGTGATCCTGCTTCTCGTCGACATCGCGCCCCGCAAGGGTGCGCTCTACACCGGCATCCGCCTCGCGATGTGCCTGCTCATCCCGCTCGGGGTGATGTGGTTCTTCAACTCCTACTACTGGGCGATGGGCGTGGCGGTCGCGGTCGGCGCCGTGTTCTTCTTCCTCGACTATCGGTCCCGCGACGGTGCGGGCTACCTCATCCAGCTGGTCGCCTTCATGGCTCCGGCGATGCTGCTGCTTCTGGCCGGGCTCATCCTCCCGTCCATCCAGACCGTGTACGCGTCGTTCTGGAACTCGACCGGCAGCGACTTCGTCGGCTTCTCGAACTACCTCTGGATCTTCACGCAGTCCGACGGCGTCTCATCGGTCGTGAACACGATCGTCTGGGTGCTGCTCGTCCCGACGCTGTCGACTCTCATCGGTCTCGCGTACGCCGTCTTCATCGACAAGACCCGCGGCGAGAAGATCTACAAGCTCCTGGTCTTCATGCCGATGGCGATCTCGTTCGTCGGCGCGAGCATCATCTGGCGCTTCGTCTACGCCTACCGCGGCGGCGAGTTCGAGCAGATCGGCCTCCTCAACCAGATCCTGGTGTGGTTCGGCGGCGAGCCGCAGCAGTTCCTGCTCAACGGGCCGTGGAACAACCTGGCACTCATCGTGGTGCTGATCTGGGTGCAGACCGGTTTCGCGATGGTCGTGCTCTCGGCATCCATCAAGGGCGTGCCGCAGGAGCTGCTCGAGGCCGCAGAGCTCGACGGTGCGAACGCCTGGGAGAGGTTCTGGTCGGTGACCATCCCCTCGATCCGCCCGGCGCTCATCGTCGTGCTCACCACGATCTCGATCGCCTCGCTGAAGGTGTTCGACATCGTGCGCACGATGACCGGTGGAAACTACGGGACCTCGGTGCTCGCGAACGAGATGTACACGCAGTTCTCCAAGTTCGAGGCGGGACGCAGTGCTGCGCTCTCCGTCATCCTGTTCATCCTGGTGCTGCCGATCGTCATCTACAACGCGCGCCAGATCAAGAAGCAGCGGGAGATCCGATGACCGACACCATGAAGTCAGAGAACACGGCCAGCACGAAGGCGATCACGACCGGCGGCAGGTTCGAAGCCTCGGCCGGGCGTGCGCGCAAGCGCCTCAGCCGGCCCTGGGCGACGGTCGCATCGATCGTCATCGCCGTGCTGTGGACGATCCCGACGGTCGGGCTGTTCATCTCGTCGTTCCGCGAGCGCGAAGCGATCGAGACGTCGGGCTGGTGGACGATCTTCACCAACCCGCAGTTCACCCTCGACAACTACGGGGCTGTGCTGGAGTCGGGCACGACCCAGCTGACGATCCTCGAATCCTTCTTCAACTCCATCGTGATCACGATCCCGGCCACGATCATCCCGCTGATGATCGCGGCCATGGCGGCGTACGCCTTCTCGTGGATCGAGTTCAAGGGGCGCAACGCGCTGTTCATCTTCGTGTTCGCGCTGCAGATCGTGCCGATCCAGATGGCGCTCGTGCCGCTGCTGTCGTCGTTCTCGCGGGGGATCAACCTCTTCGGAGTCCAGGTGACGCTGGGCCTCGACGTCGCAGGCGGTTACGCGCAGGTCTGGTTCGCCCACACCATGTTCGCGCTGCCGCTGGCGATCTACCTGCTGCACAACTTCATGTCGGAGATCCCGGGCGAGATCATCGAGGCCGCGCGCGTCGACGGCGCCTCGCGCGGCCAGATCTTCTTCCGGGTCGTGCTGCCGCTGACGATGCCGGCGATCGCCTCGGTCGCGATCTTCCAGTTCCTGTGGGTCTGGAACGACCTGATCGTCGCGCTCGTCTTCGCCGACGGGGCGGCATCCCCGATCACGAAGGTGCTCGCCGAGATCACCGGTCGCGGTGAGGGCTGGTACCTCCTCACGGCCGGCGCGTTCGTCTCGATCATCGTTCCGCTCATCGTGTTCTTCTCACTGCAGCGGTTCTTCGTGCGCGGGCTCCTGGCGGGGTCCACCAAGGGCTGACCTTCGTCAGCTCAGGGACCGGCCCTTCGTCAGGCTCAGGGACCGCGCTTCGAGCGAAGCGAGACGAAGGACGGATGCCGCGGGCGGCGCAACATGGCCCCGCCCGCGGCATCCGTCCCCGTACCCTGAAGTCATGAAGTACGCAGACTCGATCGTCGACCTCGTCGGCGACACGCCCCTCGTGAAGCTCCAGCACGTCACCGAGGGCGTCGCGTGCACGGTGCTCGTCAAGCTCGAGTACATGAACCCCGGAGGGTCGTCGAAGGATCGCATCGCCGCGCGGATCATCGATGCCGCGGAGGCATCGGGAGACCTGAAGCCCGGTGGCACGATCGTCGAGCCGACCAGCGGGAACACCGGCGTCGGCCTGGCCCTGGTGGCACAGCAGCGCGGGTACAAGTGCGTCTTCGTGGTGCCCGACAAGGTCGGCGAGGACAAGATCGACGTGTTGCGGGCCTACGGCGCGGAGGTCGTGGTGACCCCGACGTCGGTCGCCCCGGACAGCCCGGAGTCGTACTACAGCGTCAGCGATCGGCTGACCCGGGAGATCCCCGGCGCGTTCAAGCCCAACCAGTACGAGAACCCGAACGGTCCGCGCAGCCACTACGAGACGACGGGCCCCGAGATCTGGCGCGACACCGACGGGACGGTGACCCACTTCGTCGCGGGGGTCGGCACCGGCGGCACCATCACCGGCACCGGCCGCTACCTGCGCGAGGTGTCGGATGGCCGCGTACGCATCGTCGGCGTCGACCCCGAGGGCAGCGTCTACAGCGGCGGCACCGGACGCCCGTACCTCGTCGAGGGTGTGGGCGAGGACATCTGGCCCGGAGCGTACGACCCGAGCATCCCGCACGAGATCGTGGCGGTGGGCGACGCGGAGTCCTTCGCGATGACCCGTCGGCTGGCCAGGGAGGAAGCCATCCTCGTGGGAGGATCCAGCGGCATGGCGGTGGTCGGCGCGCTGCGCGTCGCGCGCGAACTGCCGGCGGATGCCGTGATGGTCGTGCTGCTGCCGGACGGCGGCCGCGGCTACCTCGGCAAGATCTTCAACGACGGCTGGATGCGCTCATACGGCTTCAGCGACGTGGAAGAAGGGGAGACCGTCGCCGACGTGCTCGCCGCCCGTACCGTGCGCCAGGCCGAGGGACCGCATCCCATGCCGGATCTCGTGCACGCGCATCCGACCGACACCGTGCTCGAGGCGATCAGGATGATGACCGAGTACGACGTCTCGCAGCTCGTCGTGCTGAGCGCCGAGCCGCCGGTGATGATGGGCGAGGTCGTCGGAACAGTCGACGAGAAGGGGCTGCTCGACCTGCTGTTCCGCGGCGAGGCCGAACCGACCGATGCGGTGGGCGCGCACGTGGAGGAGCGGCTGCCGCTCGTCGGCATCCACGCCTCCGTCGCGCAGGCGCGGGCCGCGCTCGCCGAAGCGGATGCGCTGCTCGTCACGGAAGACGGCAAGCCGCACACCGTGCTCACCCGTCAGGATCTGCTGGCGTACCTGTCCCGCTGACGCGCGACGTAACGGGTCGGCCGGGGTCGACCGGCCGCACGTAGGCTGAGGAGCATGTCCGAGCACTCCTTCGCCACCCGAGCCATCCACGCCGGCCAGGCGCCCGACCCCGTCACCGGCGCGATCATCCCGCCGATCTATCAGGCATCGACGCATGTGCAGGACGGCATCGGCGGATTCCGCGAGGGATTCGAGTACAACCGCGCGGCCAACCCGACGCGATCGTCGCTGGAGACGCAGCTCGCCGCGCTCGAGGGTGGAGCGCACGCGCTGTCCTTCGCGTCGGGCCTCGCCGCGGAAGATGCGCTGCTGCGCGGCATCCTCAAGCCGGGCGATCACATCCTGCTCGGCAACGACGCCTACGGAGGCACGTACCGACTGCTGACCAAGGTGCTCGCGCCGTGGGGGATCGAGACGACCACGGTCGAGCTCGGCGATGTCGCGGCGATCCGGGACGCGATCCGTCCCGAGACGAAGATCGTGTGGCTGGAGACCCCGAGCAACCCGCTGCTGAAGATCGTCGACATCGCGCAGATCGCCGAGATCGCCCACGCGGCAGGGGCCATCGCGGTCGTGGACAACACCTTCGCGTCGCCCGCGCTGCAGCAGCCGCTCTCGCTCGGCGCCGACCTCGTGATCCACTCCACGACGAAGTACCTCGGCGGACACTCCGACGTGCTGGGCGGGGCAGTGGTTTTCGGTGACGACCGCTTCTACGACCAGGTGAAGTTCCAGCAGTTCGCGGTCGGCGCGGTCTCGGCGCCCTTCGACGCGTGGCTCACCACCCGGGGCATCAAGACGCTCGCGGTGCGCGTGCGGCAGCACTCCGAGAACGCGCAGGCGATCGCCGAATGGGCCCAGGGGCGCCCCGAGTTCGCGCAGGTGTACTACCCCGGCCTGGAGTCGCACGCCGGGCACGAGATCGCGGCGCGGCAGATGAGCGGATTCGGCGGGATGCTGTCGCTGGGGCTCGCCGCCGGTGCGGATGCCGCGCGGGCCTTCGCCGAGAGCACCTCGCTGTTCCAGCTCGCGGAATCGCTGGGCGGGGTCGAGTCGCTCATCGGCTACCCGCCGGACATGACCCACGCGTCGGTGCGCGGCACTCCGCTCGCGGTTCCGGAGAATGTGGTGCGGCTGTCGGTCGGCATCGAGGACGTCTCCGACCTGATCGCGGATCTGGAGCAGGGGATCGCCCGCGTCGGTCGCTGATCAGCGGGTCTGAGGTGGGCGGGTCCCGGTTCTGAGGAGCCCGGTCGGAGGACGACTCCGATAGCATGGACCCTTCCCCCGTTCGAATCGTTTCGATCTCGTGCGCCCTCAGCCAGACCCGGAAGGACCGTCGTGTCCGACGCTCCACGCACTGACCCCACCCCGACGACCCCGCAGCCCGAAAGCACGGCGACCGGCAGCATCCGCACGTCCACTCCCACCGGGGCCATCCGCACCCTGGGGAGCAATCCGGCGACCGCGCCGATCATGCTGCACCCGGGAGATGCGATCTCCCTCGGCCGCAGAACGCTCTACATCATCCTGCTCGGCGCGCTCACGGCGCTCGGACCGTTCACGATCGACCTGTACCTCCCGGCCTTCCCGGTGCTGGAGGAGGACTTCCAGACCACGTCCGCCGCGATCCAGCTGACCCTCACCGGCACGATGATCGGCTTCGCCGTCGGCCAGCTCGTCGTCGGACCGCTGAGCGACAAGGTCGGTCGACGCCTTCCGCTGATCGCCGTCACGGCTCTGCATGTGCTCGCCAGCTTCGCAGCTGCCTTCGCTCCCGACCTCGCACTGCTCAGCGCCTCGCGGGTGCTCATGGGCATCGGCGCGGCGGCCGGCGGCGTCGTGGCCATGGCTATCGTGCGGGACCTGTTCGGCGGCAAGCGCCTGGTCGTGATGCTCTCCCGGCTCGCGCTCGTGTCGGGCGTCGCGCCGGTGGTCGCCCCGCTGATCGGCTCCTGGCTCCTCACCCTCATGCCCTGGCGCGGCATCTTCGGCGTGCTCGCCGTCTACGGCATCGTGATGCTGGTGTCGGCGATCATCTTCGTCCCCGAGACCCTGCCCGCGGCTCGACGCCAAGGACGCGGCGGCGCCTCGATGCTGCAGCGCTACCGCTCCGTGCTGTCGGACCGCGTGTTCATCGGGGTGCTCATCATCGGCGGCATGAGCTTCTCCGGACTGTTCTCGTACCTGTCGGCATCCCCCTTCCTCTTCCAGGAGACGCACGGCCTCGATGCCCAGCAGTACGGGCTACTCTTCGCGGTGAACTCGCTCGGCGTGGTCACGGGTGTGCAGGTCGCATCGCGGCTCGCCGCGCGCTTCGGTCCGCAGTGGGTGCTGGCCTACTCGACCGCCGTTCTTCTGCTCGCGGGCGTCGCGATCATCGTCACCGACCAACTCGGCCTCGGCCTCTGGGGCACGGTCGTGCCGCTGTTCGTGTTCATGACCGCCTGCGGGTTCACCCTGCCGAACGTGCAGGTGCTGGCGCTCGACAGGCACGGCAAGGCGGCCGGCACCGCGGCATCCATCCTCGGCGCGGCCAACTTCGGTGTCGCCGGGCTGATCTCGCCGGTGGTCGGCTGGATCTCGAAGGATGCCGGGATCACCGCCACGACCATGGCGTCCGTGATGGTCGGATGCGCCGTGATCGGCCTCCTCTCGCTGTGGTTCGTCGTGCGCCCGCGCACCGTGGGCATGCTCACTCCCTGAGCGTTCAGGGTCTAGCTCCCTGAGCATTCAGGGTCCTTCCGACAGAATGGGACGATGAACAGGCGGAAGCTTCTCTGGTGGGGTGTGGGCTGTCTCGCGCTCGCCACGGCTCTGGGAGCCGCGATCGTGTTCGGCTTCGAAGAGCCGCCGGCCCTCGATCAGTGGTGGAATGAGACGGTCGCGAGCGTCCGCGGCGACTGGATGTACGGCTTCGCGCTGGCGTTGAACTGGATCGGCGGCGGGTGGGTCGCGATCCTCGGTGTCCCCCTGCTCGCGATACTGGCGCTGCTGCTGGCCCGCCGCTGGCGGGGCGCCCTGTTCGCGGCGATCTGCTTCGCGCTGAGCGCCGGGGCCGTGCAGCTGCTCAAGCAGCTCTTCGGACGCGCCCGCCCCGAGGACATGCTGGTCCTGAGCGACTACGGCTCCTTCCCCTCGGGGCATACGGCCAACGCCGCGACCATCGCCCTCGTCGTCTGGGTGCTGTTCCCGAAGGCGTGGACCGCGATCGTCGGCGCCGTCTGGATCCTGGCGATGGCGCTGTCGCGCACCTTCCTCTCGGTGCACTGGGCGAGCGACACCCTCGGCGGAGCCCTCGTCGGAGCGGGCGTCGTGCTGGTGCTCGCCGCCTGGCTGCTGCCCTGGGCGCAGCGGCGGAAGGGCGAGACGGTCCCCGATAGGCTGAGGGCTCCCCGAACCACCTGAGGAGACCTCGTGCCGAGCATCCGCCCCTACCGTCCGACGGATCGTTCAGCCCTGTACGGGATCTGCGTGAAGACGGCCGACGCGGGCGGTGACGCGACCGGCATCCTCTCGGACGATTCGCTGTGGGGCGACCTGTTCGCGGTTCCCTACGCCGAGCGGCATCCCGACCTCTGCTGGGTGGTCGAGACCGACGACGGACGCGCGATCGGCTACATCGTGGCGACCGACGACACCGACGCGTTCTACACCTGGTTCCGCGACGAGTGGTGGCCGCCGCTGCGCGAGCGGTTCCCGCGACCGGAAGAGCCCGCCACGCGCGAGGACCACATGGTCGACTACGGCTACACCCGGATGCCGGGGATCGAGCCGAACGCCGCCGAGTACCCGGCGCACCTGCACATCGACCTGCTGCCCGAGACGCAGGGCCACGGGTTCGGGCGACGCCTGATGGAGACGCTGTTCGCCGAGCTGACGCGCCGCGGCGTGACCGGGCTGCACCTGGGCATCGACCCGAAGAACGCCGGCGCCGCCGCCTTCTACGAGCGGATCGGGATGCACCGGTTGGAGTCCGCACCCGGCGGGCAGCTGTACGGAGTGCGGTTCCCGCAGACGGACTGAAGAAACCTTCCCGCTGGTCGACGAAAGCCGGAGACGCAGCCACCCGGGTGTTGGATCAGCCTCCTATGCCCAGCCCCCTCAACACCGTCATCGTCGCGCTCCAGGCGCCGGTGCCCTTCGAGATGAAGTCGAAGAGCACGTTGGCTTTCCTGGCTGCGCTGGACAGTCGGCCCGCATTGAGGTCGGCTTCCAGGGCTTCAGCTGCCGACTCCGCTTCCTCGGCATCCGTATGGTCCTGTGGCATGGAGCGAACATCGGACCTGAGAGCCGTGATGAGCAACGACAGTTGGTCGGGCGTCAGGGTCTCGATACGTGACGTGCGGTTCTTGGACTTCGCGTGATCGCCGATCGCCACGGCGCTCTGGGAGGTGTCTCCGACCCTGACGTCGATGTTCTTCTGCTTGGCGATCTTCTGCTTTCCGATGAGAGTCTCGATGGCGATGTTGATCGGCTGCCCGTTGGCGAGCTGGTTCCAGTCGCGGTCGCTGAGCTTCACGTATACCGGCGGGCGGGCGAGGACACTCCACCACAGCACCTGGAAGAAGTTGCTCGCGGGATCACCAGAGTATGCCGGGTGAAGGATCTTCTTCTCGAACAGCGAATCGAGGACGACGAACTTGTTCGGTGCCGACATCTTCTGGCCGCGCCAGAACCGTCCCAGTCCGACGGGGTTGCCCCGTGACGGAGACTGCTCCTTCACATAAGTGAGGAGCTCTTTCGTAAGGCGGTACTTCTTCGCGTCGTCAAGGGTGGCCTTTCGCATCATCCTGCGCCGCAGCAGGAATGGCGTGATCACGAAGACGAGCAGCAAGATGGTCAGCAGCGTTCCGACCAGAACCGCGGGAATCCCCCAGACCGGCCACTGAGAGACAGCGGTCAGGAAACTATTCGGCGCCGGCGTCTGCGGCGGTGTGGGAACGGGGGTCATGCGATTTCCTCCAGCGATGTGCCCGGCGGGCGTTGAGCTCCGGTGGCCGACACGGTGGACCTGAAGGTATCTCGACTCAGTGCAACCTGTCTGTCCTCATTTCGGCGGACAGACGAAGGTGCACAGGCAGCAGGACCGTCGTCCACCGGCGTCCGCGGTACTCGCCGAGTCCCCAGTGCTCGATAAACGTCAGAAGGGCCCCCGCTGGCGCGGAGACCCTTCTGACGTTTGGCGGTGACGGCGGGATTCGAACCCGCGGTTGCTTGCACAACACACGCTTTCCAAGCGTGCTCCTTCGGCCGCTCGGACACGTCACCAGGAACAACCTGTTCATCTTATCCGATCGGCCGGGTGCCGCGTGACCGGGCTATGCGGCCGGGATCTCCTCGACCCGGTGGTAGACCGGCAGTCCACGCTCGCGGGCGATCGCGACGTCGTTGTCGGCACCGGCGGAGGCGCCCGGCAGCCGGAGCACGGCATCGCAGTGCTGGAGCAGGCGGGCGGCGGTCTCGTACATCACGTCGGTCTGCGCGGCCTCGGTCTCGTCGAGGCCGCGGAGGGTCGGCAGCGCGACCCATTCGCCGATCATCGGCACGTGGCCGAGGCGGTGGAGGGGAGCAGCCGCGGCCTCGAGCGTCTCGAGATTGCGGGCGATGGCAGCGGGGTCTCCGCCGGTGCCGGAGCGGTAGGGGCCGGCGATCAGGATCAGGAGTGGCTTCTTCATGCTCGACACTGTAGCGTTAACCATGCAGAAACGTGAAACAACAGGAGGAAGTGCGAATGCTGAGTGCACAGCGCAAGGATCATCTGCTCGAGCTCCTCGCCGCGGACGGGCGCGTCGTCGCCAAGTCGGTCGCGATGGATCTGGGTGTGTCCGAGGACTCCATCCGACGTGATCTGCGAGAACTCGCGGAAGCCGGGTCCTGCATCCGCGTCTACGGCGGGGCGCTCCCGGTGCCGGCGGCCGACGCGCCCGTCGCTCAGCGGCTGAGCGTTGCGAGCGACAGCAAGGAGCGCGTGGCACGGGCCGCCGTCGCCCGCATCCGTCCGGCGTCGACGATCATCCTCGATGCCGGCACGACCACGCTGGCGATGGCGCGAATGCTGCCGCACGGAGCCGACCTGACCGTGATCACCCCGAGTCCCGCTGTCGCGCTCGCTGCGATGGAGCATTCGGCGGCCCGCGTGCTGATGGTCGGTGGCGAGCTCAACAGGCACTCCGGCGTGGCGGGCGGCGCCCTCGCCCAGGAGGCGATCGCGCGCCTCGCGGCTGACGTGTTCTTCCTCGGCGTGACCGGCGTCGACCCGGAGCAGGGTCTCACCACCGGCGAGCTGGACGACGCTGTGACGAAGCGGGCACTCGCCGCCCGCAGCGCGGAGGTGCTCGTGCTCGCGAGCGCCGAGAAGATCGGGGCGGTCTCTCGCTTCCCGGTACTCGCACTCGATGAGGTATCGGGCGTGATCGTCGATCCCGGTGATCAGAACCCGCTCGTCAGTGCTCTTCATGGCGTCGGGCGCGGTGGCCGCTGACGCCTCGCCGACGCCCACTTCTCCTGCACAACACCGCCTCCGCTGAAATATTGCACTCGGTGGAGTAACTCTTCTACCCTCAGGTGAGGACATAAAGTCCTCAATCGACTTCTGGGGGGAAGATGAGCGTGCACTCGACGATGCCGCCGCGGAGCAGTCACCGGATCGCCGCCGCGTTCGAACAGTATGTGAGCGGACGCCGCGCAGGCGCCGAAGGGACGGTCTTCTTCCTCGAGTCCGCCGCGCACCTCGACGAGGTGCGACGCATCGCTCTGCCCGGCGACGCCGTGATCGCGCCCACGACGATCGCGCCGGACGACGCCGACGACCGGGTCACCGCCGTGGCCTACGACGGCGCGTGGCGCGAACCGGGCGACGAGATGACCCTCGACGGCCGCCACACGTTCGAGCTGCAGGACTATCTGGCGGCGCCGTTCATCTCCATCGTGGGACTGACTGTCGTGCGGCATGGTTCGGCCGCGGGCATCGCGGCGTTCTTCAGCGACGCCGATTCGGCCCGTTCTTCGGGGGCGTTCGTCGACCAGCTGCTGAGCAGCGCGGTGCTCCTCGACTCCCGAGCATCGTTGGCCGGTGGCGCGGCGAGCGAGCTCACACGGGTGCACGTCACGGCCGAGGGGGAGTACCGCGATGGACCCGACGGGCTGCTGCTCGGCCGGGCCGGCGACTCTCGCGCCGACATCGAGGCGGCAGCCCTCACGGGTGCGGGGCCAGGGCGCTCGTTCGCGCGGATCATCGGCGACGGCGATCTCGGTTCGGCGCTCGACGCGCGCCCCTGGTTCGCCCGCTACGTGGCTGCCCTCGAGCTCCTTCGCCAGTGGGACCGGCGCGAGGCGCCGACCAAGATATCCGGCTTCGGCGGCCATCTCGTCACCGCGCTCGACCACGACGGACCGGCGATCACCTCGGCTGACGCCCCGTTCCTCATCGCCGACCAGGACGGTGATCACGTACTGGTGGAGCGCGCGACGCGGCGCCGATTCCGGCTGGGACTCGATGCCGCCAGGGCCGCGGAGTGCCTGATCGCCACCGGCGACGAGGCCGCGGCATCCAGGCTCCTCGGGGCCGAGATCGGCCGGCGCGAAGGCGAGGTCGAGGGCGTGGTGCGCGAGATCCGTGCGCGCTTCGCTGTAGCCGGCATCGATCTCGCATCGTTCGCGCGGAGCCCCCGGTGAGGCGCGCTCCGTCTCTCCCTCGCCGTCCGCTGTGGGAGGGGCTGACCGCGCCCAGTGCCTGGGACCGCCCGACCGAGCAGGCCGTGGGCGCCACCGGCGTGCGGGTCCTCACGGCCGACGGCGCCTCGCTGCTGTGCGCGACCAGCGGGCTCTGGAACGTCCCGCTCGGATACGGCAACGAAGCCGTGGCGGATGCCGTCGGTGCGGCCCTGCGTTCTGCCTCCTACCTGTCGCTGTTCCGCTCGTCGCACTCCTACGCGCAGCAGACGGCAGAGACCCTCCTGTCGCTCACGGGTGAGGATCGCTATGCCCGCGTGGTGTTCTCGACCTCGGGCGCCGCTGCCAACGACCTCACCATGAAGCTGGTCCGGCACACGGCGGCGCTCCGCGGCGCACCGCACCGCAACCTCGTGGTCGGGCTTCAGGGCGGATACCACGGGCTGACCTACGGGGCCTTGAGCCTCAGCGGTGACGCCCTCGGCCAGTCGGTGTACTCCGCCGACCGGAGGGGCGTGCGGCACGTGTCGGCGCAGGACGGCGGGGAGCAGCTCCGGCAGCTCTTCGCGCGAGAGGGGGATCGGATCGCCGCGCTCGTACTGGAGCCGGTGCTCGGCTCGGGCGCCGTCGTGCTCGACGACGCATTCCTCGCCGCGGTCGCCGAGGTGCGGGCGGTGTTCGACTTCGTGCTGGTCGCCGACGAGGTGGCCACCGGGTTCGGACGCACCGGGTCGTTGTTCGCGTCGGAGCGCTGGCCGGTCGCACCCGACGTGCTCGTGCTGTCGAAGGCGCTGACCAACGGGGCCGCCGCGGCATCCGCTGTTCTGGTGTCGGAAGCGGTGTGCGAGGTCTTCGATCGCAGGGATGCGGTCTTCGTCCATGCCGAGACGCAGGCGGGCACCCCGGCCTCTTGCGCCGCCATCCTCGCCACCGCGGCCGAGTTCGAGCGCCTCGATGCTCTTCGGCTGGCGCAGGATCTCGGCGACGCCCTCGATACGACCATCGCCCGCATCGGCGAGCACCCCGGTGTCGTCGGCACGCGGGGCGCCGGCTGCTTCCGCTCCCTGTTGCTCGCCCGCGACGGGCGGGCGCTCGACGGTGCGGAGGTCGCGCAGGTCGTGGCCGCGACGCGTCGAGCCGGTGCGATCGTGCAGCCCGGGCCGAGCTGCATCCAGCTCGTGCCCGCCTACGTCTACGAGCGCCGAGACCTCGACGAACTCGAGACCGCGGTCCTGCACGGCCTCGACGACTGTGAGGTCGCCGCGTGATCACCATCATGGAGTCCTACGAACCGGTGCGGGTGACGGCCGGCGCAGGGTCCACTGCTGCGGCTCTCGCCCGCTTCCCCCTCGGCGACCGGCCGCTGGTGATCCGTGATCCCGCTGTCGGACCCGTCGGGCTGGCGATGCTTCCGGGGGCCATCGACCTGAGCGTGGATGCCGCGGCGGGCGATGCACACCTCGTGGCCGCCATCCTCGCGGCCGGTCGGAACGCGACAGCGGTGGTGGCCCTGGGCGGCGGCTCGACCATGGATGCGGCGAAGATCGCCCGGATGCTGCTCGTCGCACCCGAACTGGCCACGCCGCTGCGGGCGCTCGCCGAGCGGAGCGGCTTCGTGCGCATCCCCGAACTCGTCTCCTCGCGGAACGCGGGAATACCGCTGATGGCCATCCCGACGACCCTGGGCACCGGCGCCGAAGTCAGCAGCGTGGCGTGCCAGGTGACTCCGTGGGGTCGTCGGCTCCTGGCCGGTGCGCGTCTGCGCCCCGATCATGCGGTCCTCGACCCGGTGCACACCTCCACGCTTCCGTGGCTGCTGCAGATGGAAGGACTGCTCGAGGTGATCCTCCGGGTCGTGGGGCCCCTGATCGGGAGCGCGCGCTCGCTCGCCGCCGATCACGACGCGCACGCCATCGTCACGGGCGCAGCCGGGCTGGCCGAGTCGCTGCGGACAGGGTTCCTCGGCGCCGACGAACGGCTCCTGGCAGCACAGCTGAGCGCGGCGAGTCACCGCAGCTGGGCGCTCGTCGGCCGCGCGAGCTACGCGGCCAAGCACTGGTACCTCGCCAATGAGCTCTCGTGGGCGACCGGCACGAGGAAGATCCCGGCGACGGTCACCGTGCTGCCTGCGATCTGGGGTCGCATCACCGACGGCGACGAACGCTGGGGATCGCGTGACCGCCTCGCTCTGGCCTGGTCCTGGGTGCGTGCCGCTGTTCCCGACCTCCCCGCCGAGGTGCGTGAGGGGCTGCCGGTGCTGTTCGACCGGTGGGGCCTGCGCCCGATCGATGCACCCGGCGCGGCGCGAGTTCAGGAAGCGACGGCGCGCGCCCATGAGTCCTGGGGTGGGCGCCTCCCCGCCCTCGGCCGCATCAGCTCCGCGGAGATCCACGAGGTGTTCGCGGAGTCCGCCCTCGCGGCTGCGGATCCTCTCATCGACCACCGGGAGGAGGTGATAGCGAAATGAGTGCACTGGACCTGCGCATCGAGGAACTCCCGGCGATGGACGCCCCCTCGGAATGGGGCGACTTCGTCAACGGAGTACTGACCGGACTGGCCATCGTCGCCATCGGCGCCGCCGTCACCTAGACGCCGGCGGGCACGAGGCCACCGAACGACACGGAGGAGGTGAAACACATGGAGATCTCGAACGAACTGCGATTCGAAGAGCTCGAGTCGATGGACGCCCCCGACTTCTGGACCTGGTACGCCGCGGTCAAGATCGGCGTCGTCGTCGGCATCATCGGGCTGGCCGCGACCTGATCCCCGGCCGGAACCGACCGAAACCCACCGTCATCGAGAGGAGAGGAGGTGAGCACATGGATCTGAGCTTCGAGGAGATCGAGGCGATGGATGCACCCGAGCCCTGGTACATCATCGTCGGCGACATCATCATCATCGTCGGCGCCGCCGTCGCACTCACCTGACGAAGTCGAGGGCGTAGCGGGTGTCACATCCGCTCGGCAGCAATTCGTGCATCCGCTATGCCCCCGACTTCGCCGTCCAGCATCCCATGTCAACCCGGAGAGGAGTCCGGCATGTGCCCCCTGAGCCGCACGGCAGCGCAGCTGCTCGCCGCCCTCGACCCGCACGCGGTCGTCGGCGAGCTCTACAGCGAACGAGGATCCGAGATCTACGACGCGATGACAGCGGGCGACGACAGCGAGGTCCGTGAGATCCTGCGTGCCGGCGGCCGGACCCGGGGGAGCATCCTCGAACTCGCCTGCGGGTCGGGACGACTGACCCTGCCGCTCGCACGCCTCCAACGCGAGGTGGTGGCTCTCGACAACTCGCCGCGGATGCTGCAGCTGCTCGAGGCCAGAGCGCGGGATGCCGGCATCGAGCGCATCCGCCCGGTGCTCGGCGACATGAGCGCCTTCGATCTCGACGAGCAGTTCGGTCTGATCGTGCTCGCGACGACCTCGGTCACGCTGCTCGATGCGGCGCAGCGGCGGGGTCTGTTCGATGCCGTGCGTCGGCACCTCGCACCGGACGGGGTCTTCCTCGTCTCGGTGCACGCCGTCGAGGTCGGACGCGGCCGCGCCGAGACGCTGCTCGTCCCGCTCTCTGTCGACGAGCCCGACGTGGTGCTCCTGACCGAAGACGTGAACGAGTCGGGTGGATACCGGGACGTGAGCGTCCTGCGCCTACGCCGGATGCAGGGCGAGCTCGTGACCGAGGCGTTCGCCTCGCGCGTGCACCTGATCGAGGAGAGCCGGCTTCGTGAGGAGCTGCACGACGCCGGGCTGGTCGTGGGCGACGTCGCTGCGGTCCGCTTCACCGAGGGCATGCGGAGCGTGTCGATGATCGAGTGCTCCCGATGACCCCCGCGCTGCAGACCCTCGCCGCGGAATCCGGCCTCGCCCGCGATTTCGCGGTCATCGCTCCCGACGGTGCCCGCGCGGCACTCTGGAAGGTGCTCGTCGATGTCGGTCTCGGCGACAGCGACGAGTACCCGCTCGCCTACGTCGGCGCCTACGATCTCCGTCGACGCCATGCTCTGGAGCGGGGTGCGGGTGAGGCCGTCGAACGCTTCGCTCTCGCGCAGCGCAGCGCGCCCGATGTTCGCGGCGCCCTCGGCGCGCTGCGGGCCGCTGCGGAGCACGACGTGTGGTGGCCGCGGTGGGTGTGCGCCGATGCGTTCCGAACGGTACCGCTGGACTGGTACCGCGCGACTCGCCTGACCGACGCTCGCCCGGTCCTCGTGCCGGGTGCCGCCATCGATGACGACGGGGGTCGACGCCGGCGGTCGGCGGGCACGGATCCCGCGCTCTTCGACCCTTCGCCGTCCGGAGCCGCCGCCGGACTCGACGCCGGATCGGCGGTGCGTGCCGCCCTTCTCGAGGTGATCGAGCGGGATGCCGTGCTGTGCGCCTGGCGGACAGGGCTCGGAGTCTCGATCATCGAACCCGCCGGCGGCGATCCCGACCTCGACCGGCTCGCCGCGGAGGCCGCACGCATCGGGCTGCAGCCGATCTTCGGTGAGATCTCGGGCGCCGTACCGGGGGTGCGCGTGATCTGCTGCGCCATCGTCGACCGATCGGGGGATGAGGCCCTGACCTCGTTCGGCGCCAAGGCGTCGGCATCCGGCTCCGCGGCGGCGCGCGGAGCACTGCAGGAGGCACTGCAGATCCATGAACTGCTGGGCAACCTCCGCACACGCATCTCGCGCCCTGCAGCCTTCGAGCAGCCGCATCCCGCGCTGGTCGTGGACGACGTGGCGCGTGCCTGGTGGTGGACGACAGGGTCGGCTGCCGTCTCGATGGAGGACTGGATCGCCGGGTGGGCGCGCACGGCTCGGCATGCGGCTGCGCCGGACACCGCGCCCACGGTCGAGGGCCTCGTCGCCCACATCGTCCGCGACGGCGGCAGCCCGCTCCTCGTGGACCTCACCCTGCGACTGCCTCAGCCGATCCAGGCGCTCGGCTGGCATGCGGTCAAGGTCGTTTGCCCGGGGTACCAGCAGCTGCGGCTCGATGAATCGATCGACGAGACGTGGGACAACGATCGCCTGGCCGCGTGGGCCCGCCGCCACCGCCGAGCCTCCCCTGACACCTCGATCCTCCCGCACCCGCTGATCTAGGAGACGAGTCATGACCGACACCCGACGCGCCCGCACCACGCCACCGGCCTCCGCCTCGTCGCGCCCGGCCCTCGCAGTCGACGTCACGGTCGACGCCCCGCTCCGTGGCGCCGCCCCTGACGCCAGCTGGATCATCGCGCACGACGGAGTGCCGAAGGCGCGCGTCTCCGCCCCGGTCGCCATCGTCGCACGGCGATTCACGGGCGCAGCCACGATCGACGAGATCGCCACCGGACTCGGCGACCCCTGGACCTCGGGAGATGTCGAACGCGTCGCACGACAGCTGGCCGGCGCCGGGTTGTTGGCCCGCGAGGGGGCCAGCCGACCGCGTCGGCGCTCGCCGCTGCGATTCCGGCCTCCGCTCACCGTGCAGCTCAGCTTCGGCGACCCCCGGACGCTCTTCGCCGCCCTGCGGCCCGTGACGCGCCTCCTCCTCGGCGCACCGGGACTCGTCGTCGCGGTCGCCGTCCTGCTCGGAGGGATCGTCGCCCTGATCCTCGGCTGGGGAGAACTGGTCGGCGCGCTTCAGCGCCCGCTGCCGTTCCCGATGCTGCTCGGGCTGGCGGCCGCGATCGTGCTGACCACTCTCGTGCACGAGCTCGGTCATGGTGCCGCGCTCAGCAGGTTCGGCGGCGCCCCTCGACGCATCGGCGCGATGCTGTTCTACCTGGCACCCGCCTTCTTCTGCGATGTCACCGACGGGTGGCGCCTCTCGCGACGTCGTCAGCGGGTCGCCGTCGCGCTCGCCGGCCCCGCCGTGCACCTGCTCCTCGCGGCGGCGAGCCTGATCGCCGCGCGCATCGTATCCGACGCGCAGCTGCACGCGGGGCTCGTGCTGTACGCGCTCTCCTGCCTGGTGATCACGTTGCTCAATCTGCTTCCGTTCGTGCAGCTGGACGGCTACCTGGCGCTGATGTCGGCGCTCGACCACCCGCACCTGCGTCGCGATGCCATGGATGCGGCGGCGCGGGCAGTCGGCGCGGTGCTCCTCGGCGCCCGGATCGATGAACCCGTGGCGCCGCAGCGCGCAGACCGGCGCGGGTGGCTCATCGCCTACGGCATCGCGTGCCGGGTGTTCCCCGTCGGACTGGTGGCCTTCGTGCTGTACCGCTACTCGATCTCGATCGCGGGGCTCGGGCCGGCGCCGGCACTCGCCTACCTGGCGACGCTGGCACTGGTCGCGGGAGTGGTCATCGTCGGCATCGTCCGCGGTCTGCGGCGGATCAGGGCAGCGCGGCTCGACTGGCGGCGCACCTCCGTCACGGTCGCCGTGACGAGCGCGCTCGCCGGCGCGGTGCTGTTCCTCATCCCGGTGCAGTCGGTCGAACACATCGGCTTCGCCGCGGGGGATGACGGGGTGAAGCTCGTGGCGAGCAGCCCCGCGCAACTGCCGGCCGCAGGCACACCGATCGCACTCGAGACGAACGGCATCCTGCTGCAGCAGCCGCTGGGCACCGCGACCCTCGCCGCCGGAGAGGCCCAGCCGGACGAGGTCGACCTCGCAGCGCTCGTCCCACTGACCGAGTCCGCTCTCGTGGCCCCCGCCTGGACGACGGGTGCGGTCGAGGTCGAAAGCTCCACGACGCTGCCGGAGTTCGGTCGCGCCCGCTTCGAGCGCTCCGGCGCCACGGGCCTCGGCGTCTGGCTCTGGCAGACCTTCCTCCTCCGCCCGATCGGCGCGCTCGGATCGGAGGCCGACGGATGACACCGGATGCTCTGCGCGACGAGATCGAGATCGAGACCGCACCTGAGTCCGAGGTACGGCGGATGCTGCGCCACGCACTGACCCGATCCGTCGAAGAACTCGGTGCGAGCGCCGTCGGCGAGGTCGTGTTCGGATGGCGCGACCGCTCCATCGGCTGTGCTGTCACGCGCGGCGACCAGCGGCTCTGGCTCCGCGTCGTCTGGTCCCGTGCCGAATGGGCGCGGGGTCACTGGTGGACGGGGAACCGCGATGCGGGCGAGATCCGCTCGGTGGCGAAGCCGACGGTGCTGGAGGTCAGCGAGCGAGGAGAAGGACCCACCGTCGTGCGTGCCGAGCTGATGACGCTGGCGGCCGGCGTTCCCGTCTCGCCGACGCCGGAGCTCCGAGCCGCGCCGGTCGTGGACGATGCCTGGTGGAGCGACCTGCGGCACAGCCTGCAGATGGTCTCCCGCACGTCGACGACGCGGACCGCCGTCGACCCGGTCGGAGTGCGCCGTCGGATCGCGGTGTTCTTCGGGCGCGAGGTCCGCACGGACGTGCGCCGGTGGCGCGCGAGTCACGGCGATCTCCACTGGAACAATCTGCACGCCGCACCGTTCTCGATCGTCGACTGGGAGGCGTGGGGATCGGCCCCGCGAGGCTACGACGCCGCCTTCCTCCTCTGCCATTCGCTCGCGATCCCCGAGGTGGCGGAAGAGATCGCGCGTCGCTTCCGCCACGACCTCGAGACCTACGACGGCGTCGTGTCCCAGCTCTACGTGCTCACCAAGCTCCTCACCCGCGCGGACGGCGGCGAGCACCCCGAGCTCGTCGCCCCGATCCACCGCCACGCGGACCGACTCCTCGGTCGGCCCTCCCTCACCCGCCCCCTCACGCAAGGAGTGACCCCATGACCGCGGTCGTCAGCTTCGACGGATTCAGCAAGAGCTACGGCGGCGATGCCGTCGTGAGAGACCTGAGCTTCACGGTGCGACAGGGCTCGGTGGTCGGACTGCTCGGTCCGAACGGAGCCGGAAAGAGCACCGCCCTGCGCGGCCTCGTGGGGCTGCTGCACCCGACCGCCGGTCGTGCGACCGTGTTCGGTGAGCCGTTCGCCGCGCTGAGCTCGCCTGCCCGCCGGGTCGGCGTGCACATGGATGGCCTGGGCTTCGAGACCGGGATCACCGCTCGTCGGCATCTGGACATCTATCGCCTGGCGGCCGGGATGCCGCGGTCGCGCGTCGACGCGGTCCTCGAGCAGGCCGATCTCGCAGCTCATGCCGGCAAGCGGGTGCACCGGTTCTCGACCGGCATGCGTCAGCGACTCGGGCTGGCGACGGCGCTGCTCGGCGACCCCGAGCTCCTCGTGCTCGACGAACCGGCGAACGGACTCGATCCGAGCGGCATCCGCTGGCTCCGCGGCTTCATCCGCTCCTTCGCCGCGCAGGGCGGCACGGTCCTCGTCTCCAGTCACCAGCTCGCCGAGCTGGAGCAGACGGTCGACGAGGTCGTGGTGATGCGCCGGAGCATGCTGTTCCACGGACCCCTCGAGTCTCTGACATCCGGGGGAGCAGCCACCCTGGAAGAGGGATACTTCGAACTCGTCGACGGCTCCGAGGGAGGGGCGTTCCGTGCCTGACGTGCTCAAGAGCGAGCTCCTCCGCAGCTTCAGCGGGTTCGCGATGCTCGGTGTCGCGTCGTTCGCCATCCTGATCCCCTCGCTGATGCTCACGGTGGGTCCGCCGGTCGACGGTCTGCGGCAACTCGACGATGGCCCCGCGACCCGCATCGTCTTCGGATTGATCGCGTCGATCGGGGTCGTCGCCATGTACCTCGGCAGCTACGCCGTGTCGCGCGAGCACTATTACCGGTCGATGCCGCGATCCCTCGTGATCACCTCGCTGCGCCGCGTCTTCCTGTCGAAGCTCGTCGCCAGCGCGATCACGAGCGTGCTGCTGTGCCTGCTGGGGGCCGCCATCTGGGCGGTCGTCACGGGCGTGGTGCTCGCCTTCCACGGGCGACAGCTGCAGGTCGACGGAGCTTTCTGGGCGATTCTGCTCGGCTCCCTCTTCGCGGCGACGAGCGGGGCCGCGATCGGCGTCTCGCTCGGCTGGGTCGTCCGCAACTACTACGCCGTCTCGGGTGTGGTGCTTCTCATCCCGCTGATGATCGAGCTGCCGTTGCTCTTCACCGTCCCCCAGCTCGAGCGCTTCCTGCCGGTGGGTGCCTTCGCCGGTGTCACGGGGGCGCCGATCGACGGTCTCCTGCCGTGGTGGGGGAGTGCGCTCGTCCTCGCCGGATGGGCGGTCGCGACGGCCGTGCTCGCCGTCGTCACCGTGCGGCGGCGCGAGCCGTGACCGTGCTCGTCGGGCGAGCATCCGCGGTCGGCGGCTCGCTGATCGCACGGGGAGTCGCGGCGGAGTGGCGGCGACTGCGCGGCGACCTCCTCCCGTGGGCATTCCTTCCGCTCGCTCTGCTCTCGGCGCTGTCGCTGGCAGCATCGCTGCCGCCCGATCTGCGTGCGGCGCCGCCGGCGATCATCGAGTCGCTGGGGGCTGCGCTCGCCACCTCGCTGTTCGGAGGACTGTTCATGATCGCGGCCGTGCTGGGGGCGCTCGGGGTCGCGCTCGCCGACAAGACAGGCGTGCTGGCCCGCGAGCAGCTCTTCACCTCGCCGATCGTGAGCTTCGCGGCGCGCGCCGGGTCCAGCGTGGTCGCGACGGCGTTCTTCGGGGCGTTCGGCGTCGCGGTCGTGCAGGTGGCGTTCCTGGCGCTGGCAGGCGAGACGCTGCTGACAGCTCTCGAAGCGGCCTCTGTCGTGGCGGCGACGGCCGGAGCAGGACTCTGGGGGTACTTCGTCGGCATCCTGGTCCGCAGCCCGATCCTCGTCCTGTTCATCGTCCCCGCGACGCTGATGCCGGCTCTCGTCCTCGCGGAGGTCGTGCCGGATGTCGCCGCTGCCCTCCCGCTCTCCGCTCTGCTCGCGATGTCGGGGATGGATGCGGACGGCCTCGGCCTGGGAGCCGGCACGACGGCCACGCTGGCCTGGCTCGCAGCGCTCGCCGCCGTCGTGGTCGTCGTGCTGCGCCGGCGCGATCGGCTGTGACCGGAATCGGAGCCTCGGCGAGGGAAGCGTAAAATCCTCAGGTGGCAACCCCCAAGATCGTCCTGTTCTACGTCTTCACCCCGCTCGCCGACCCCGAGGCCATCCGGCTCTGGCAGCGTGACCTCGGTGAAGCGCTGGGGCTGCGTGGGCGCGTGATCATCTCGGAGCACGGCGTCAACGGCACGCTCGGCGGCGATGTGCGCGCGCTGAAGAAGTGGGCGCGCTCTTTCCGCTCCTACGCCCCCTTCTCGAACGCCGACATCAAGTGGAGCGAGGGGACAGGGCTCGATGCCGACGGGCGGAGCCTCGACTTCCCGAAGCTCAGCGTCAAGGTGCGCGACGAGATCGTCTCGTTCGGAGCCCCGGGTGAACTCCGGGTCGACGAGGACGGCGTCGTCGGCGGCGGAACGAAGCTGACGCCCGAGGCGCTCCACGACCTGGTCGGCGAACGCGGCGACGACGTGGTGTTCTTCGACGGCCGGAACGCCCTCGAGGCGCAGATCGGACGCTTCCGCGGCGCGGTCGTGCCCGACACCGAGACCACCCGGGACTTCGTCGAGCTGCTCGATTCGGGCGCCTACGACGACCTCAAAGGAAAGCCCGTCGTCACGTACTGCACCGGCGGCATCCGATGCGAAGTGCTCTCCAGTCTGATGACCGCCCGCGGATTCGGCGAGGTCTATCAGCTCGAGGGCGGGATCGTCCGCTACGGCGAGAAGTACGGCGACGAGGGGCTGTGGGAAGGATCGCTGTACGTCTTCGACGGCCGCGGCTCCGTCGACTTCTCGGATCACGCGCAGGTCGTCGGCGAGTGCGTCGGATGCGGCGCGGCGACCAAGCGCACCGCGAACTGCCCCGACCGCTCCTGCCGCGCACAGTTCGTCGTGTGCGACGACTGCGAGTCGGTGCCCTGCACCGCGCACGCCGCCTGATCACAGGGCTCGACGTCACGCGGCCTGACGTCACGCGGTGAGCGCGGCATCCGATCCTCGCGTCGCGAACAGAGAACGGGGCAGGAGCAGCGCGCGCACTCGACCCGGTCGGTCGACGCTGCGGTGCAGCCGCGCCAGCACCACGCGGAGCGGCTCGGCGAGGTCGGCCGCATCCGCACCGGCCCGGGCGTAGTTCGCGCGTTCGACGGCATCCGTCAGTCGGCGCATCGCCGCCGCATCCACGTCGTTCTCCCGCACGAGGTCTGCGCCGCGTTCGCGCGGAGTGTCGGCATCCGACATCGGCAACCGCAGGTCGAGCAGAGTGTCTCGCAGCTCCGCCCAGGCGGCAGCGGGATCACCGGCTCGGGCACGGCGAAGACGGATCAGGCGCTCGACGCGGCGGATGAGCGCGGGGAGAAGAAGCAGCAAGACGACGCCCGTGAAGCCGAGCACCACCGGCATCGCGTCCAGACGCCGCAGCTCTCCCGTCGATCCGGCGGTCTCCTCGGTGTCGCCGCGATCGATCTCGGGGTCGGTGGTCTCCTCGGCGTCGGGTGCGGCGGTCGGAGCCGGTGTCGACGGGCCGTTCGGGCCGCCGCCCTCGACGGCGCCGGCTTCGAAGGCGGTCGGAACGCCGAGCGACGCCGTCGGCTCGAACGGGATCCATCCGACACCCGGGAAGAGCACCTCGGGCCAGGAGTGCAGCTGATCGCTCGACACCGAGAAGACGGATTCATCGCCGCGCTTCTCATCGGTGAGCGAGCCGGGCAGGTAGCCGACCACGATGCGCGCCTGCATGCCGAGGGTCTCCGCCATGAGGGCGAACGCTCCGGCGAAGTGCACGCAGTAGCCCGACCGCTCGTCGAGGAACTCTGCGACCGCCTCCGCACCCGTGCCGTCGAATCCCTCGTCGACCGGGGTCTCGAGCGAGTAGGTGAACTCCGAGCGGAACCAGCTCTGCAGGGCGATGAGCCGGTCGTAGTCGGTGCTCGCCACTGCCGTCACGTCGTCGGCGAGGCTCGCCACGATCTCGGGGATCTCCACCGGCTCCTCGCGCTCGACCGGCGGCGCGGCATCGAGAGCACGGATCTGCTCGAGGGTCGGACGCACACGGGTCGAGCCGACCGTGTAGTCGTTGCCCGCGGCATCCGCGCTGCGCGACACGAGTGTGCGATTGTCGGTCGCGACCCGCCAGGCGCCGCTGAGGCCCTGCACGCGGGTGGCGGGATAGGGGACCGGCAGCCAGGAGCTCGACATGCGCAGGATGCGGATCGAGGTGGTCTCGTCCTCCGCGGCGACGTCGGCACCCCACTCGGCATCCCCGAATCCGTCGGCCTGCGACTGCAGGTCTCCGCGGTCGGGCTGCCACACCCGACCATCGAAACGCGAGAGCGTCGTCAGGCGGAGATACGGCGCGATCTCGCCCTTCGTCGCCACCGTCAGCACCTCGACGGGGTTCGGCTGCCGCAGGTCGTCGCCGAGGCGGAGGGAGGCGTCGACGGTCACTCCGACTCCGGTCCCGGCGAGGCTCGCCGTCACCGGCAGCGCGGGTGCGATCGCGACCGCCGCCGCCAGGGCCGCGGCGCCGACGGCCACGGCCAGCGAGGTCGACGAACGGCGGGGGGAGAGCGGATGCCGTCGGGCAGTGAACCGGAACACGAGGAGTGCGATCACTCCCAGCATCACGAACCAGACGATGTTGGCGTCGCCGAGCGTCACGATCATGGGGACCGCGCCGATCACCGCCGTCACCACCGTCGCGAGCACCGCGGCGCGATCGGCGACCAGATGGTCGAGCGCGATCGCGACGACGGCGAAACCCACGCCCATCGCGGCGGTCAGACCGGGGGAGGGCTCGAGCGGGGCGGTGCCGAAGGCGATCTCGTCCCAGACCGCCATCCCGAGTCCTCCGAACAGCGAGACGGTGGACGAGGTCGGGACGACGCCGAGGAATGCCGTGTCGCCGGCGACGAGTTGCGTGATGACGGCGACCGCGACGGCGAGTTGGGCGCCGAAGGTGCCGACGCCGCGCACCCAGGGCGCTTTCCGGCGCAGCAGCCAGCGGAGCAGCATCCCGGTGCCGGCTGTCGCGAGGATGACAGCGACGACGGTGAACGACCAGGCTCCCGGCTGGATGACCGAGGTATACGGCCACATCGCGACGAAGCCCGCGGCCGCGGCCAGAGCCCCCGGGGCGACGACGCCGGTCGGGTCGTCATGGTCGCGATGCCAGCGTGGAACGCCGCGGGCCTCAGCCGCACCCGAGGCGGCCGATGTCGCCGCGGTGCGCTCAGCCCGGAACATCGCCGACTCCGATCCGTGCGGAGACCGCGTCTTCCCACGCCTCGGCGACGTCGGATCCGAGCGGGGAGACGGTCCAGCCGTGCTGGCCGGCGGCTTCGGCGGCGCCGGGGAGAAGGTCGGTGCTGAACAGCATCGGCGCGGCGGCACCGGACGGTCGCAGCAGCGCGGCATCCTCCTCGTCCAGACGGCCGGTGATGTACACGAGAGGTCCCGGCGGTGTTCCGCCGATGAGCGACGCGAGATCCCTGCTCTCTCCGCGCGGAGACACCATCGCGAGGGCGACGAGCAGGCCGTCCCGATCGTCTTCGTGGCCCCGGAGCGTGCCCAGCAGGGTGCCGGCGCTGTCGAGCACGTCGACGCTGTAGCCCTCTGCGGCGAGGTGCACGGCAGAGGACGCGCACAGCGACACGGCGGCCTCGAACTCCGGGTCGGCGTCTGCCCCGGCGACGGGCCAGCGGCTCCTGCTGCGGTCGATGACGACCACGGCATCGGGGCTGGACTCCTCTTCCTCCTGCCGCACCATCAGGTGGCCGCGATGCGCCGTGGCGCGCCAGTGGATGCGCCGCATCGAGTCGCCGGGGATGTAGCCGCGCGGCGAGAGGTTGTCGCTGCCCTGACCGAGGCGGGCGGATGACGTGTGGGCGGTGCCGCCTGCCGCGCCCACCCGCACGGCCAGCGG
Organism: Microbacterium sp. W4I20; assembly: GCF_030816505.1. NCBI lineage: Bacteria > Bacillati > Actinomycetota > Actinomycetes > Micrococcales > Microbacteriaceae > Microbacterium > Microbacterium sp. W4I20. The sequence continues at coordinate 3,687,726 of NZ_JAUSYB010000001.1, forward strand.
GGCGAGGGTGAGGATCTCAGGCACCACCGTGATGCTGCGGGTATCGCCGAAGGCCTCCTCGCGCTGCGCCAGTCCGAAGGGATCGACCGTGCGGAGCATCAGGGGCCCCAGCGACCAGACACCGCGTCGCACGCCGGTGATCGGGTAGCTGAGCTGACCGGTCTCGGGCGGATACTCGCCGCCGGAATCTCCGGACACGGCATCCGGCAGCACGTCGTACCAGAGTCCGCGAGGCACCCGCAGCGCGCGCAGGGTGAATCGCACCGAGACCCGCGACGTCTCCGACACGGTGAGCAGGTCGGTGGAGATCTGGCGGGTGACGACTCCGGAGCGACGGGGTGCGCGCACCGCGATCACCGAGAAGACGGTGAGAAGGGCGAGGAGGAGTCCGATGTAGAGCAGGATGCGGGCACCGACGAGGTTCGCAGCGATCATGCAGCAGAGGGCGGCGACGAGCGCGCCGGCACCGCGGGCGGTGAGGGTTCGGCGGCGGCGCATGGCTGATCCGTCAGGAGCGCGTCGCGACGGGCACGCGCACCCGCTCGACGATCTGGGTGAGCGCGGCCTCGACGGGCTGCGCCCCCGCGCGGTGCGCTCCGCGGGCGGGGAGCAGGCGGTGCGCGAGGACCGGGATGAGAAGCGCGGTGATGTCGTCGGGGATGACGAAGTCGCGGCCGTCGAGCGCCGCCCACACCTTGGCCGAGCGGATCAGTTGGAGCGTGGCGCGAGGGCTCGCGCCCAGGTGGAGGCTCGGGTCGGAGCGGGTGGCGTGGGCGAGTGAGACGGCGTACTCCTCGAGCGCGGGTGCGACGTGCACCGCGCGCGCCCAGGCGATGAGCTGCGAGATGGATGCCGCGTCGGCGACCGGCGACACGGCCGCGAGCGGGTTCACGACGTCGCGCTGACGGAGCATGAGCGCCTCGGCGGCGGCATCCGGATACCCCATCGAGATACGCATCATGAATCGATCGCGCTGCGCTTCGGGCAGGGCGTAGGTGCCCTCCATCTCCAGCGGATTCTGCGTGGCGACGACGAGGAACGGGCGGGGGAGAGGATGCGTGGCGCCGTCGACCGTGACCTGTCCCTCCTCCATCGCCTCGAGCAGCGCGGACTGCGTCTTGGGGGAGGAGCGGTTGATCTCGTCGGCGATCACGATGTGCGCGAAGATCGCCCCGCGCTTGAACTCGAACTCGCGGTCGACCGGGTTGTAGACGGAGACGCCGGTGACATCGCCGGGCAGCAGGTCGGGCGTGAACTGGATGCGGCGCACCGTGGCGTCCACGCTCGCCGCGAGAGCCCGAGCCAGCATGGTCTTGCCGACGCCGGGGACGTCCTCGATCAGCAGGTGGCCCTCGGCCAGCAGGCAGACGAGGGCGCTGCGCACGGCATCCGGCTTCCCGTCGATCACCTGCGCGATGGACGCCAGGATCGCCGAGGTCTGCACGGCGAACGGCTCGGCGTCGATCGTCGCCGGGATCAGGGGGGCGTTCTCTGGCATGCGTTCCCTCTCGCGTGGGCGCATCGGTGCGCGTGAATCGATCGTAACCCGCCCGGACGGCAGCGCACCCGGCATCGGCTAGACTTGTCGACGGCTCTCCGCGTGGCGGCATCCAGGCCAATTCCCCCAGGGCGGAAACGCAGCAAGGGTAACCGGGCTCTGCTGGGTGCGCGGAGGGTCATTTCTTTGCCCTCTGAGTGGTGAAGGCTCGCAGTGCTTACCGGTTGTCGAGGGAGCGGAGCGAGACGAACGCGCCGTGGTCTCCCCGGCTGTTGGGTCCCTGAGCTTGTCGAAGGGTCTGGATCTGCGCTCCGGTATGAGCGTATGCCGGCATATCGGAAATGCGCCTTTGATCTGGTGCTTTTCGGGGTCGGAATGTCGGTGGCCCTCGGTTGACTAGGGGGTATGAACAGCACCACGGAAGCGTTGGATCGGGTCATCGTCGACCTCGATGCGGTGCTGTCCGGTGACGTGCTGGCGGGTTTGCCGGATGCGGACCGCATGGATGTGCTCCGGGTTGCGGGGGAGGCGTTCCGTCGCATCGAGGCGGTGGTGGTGGAGTCGGTCGCGTCGGCGGATGTGGACTTCTCGCACTCGTTCGGATGCCGCGGGCAGAACGAACTCCTGCAGCGGGCGTTGCGCACGGATGTGGCGGGCGCTACGAGGGTCGGGAAGGCCGCGGATGCGGTGCGCCGTCAGATCAGCCCCTCGTCGGGGGAGCGGCTGGAGGCCCGGTACCCGGCTCTGCGGGAAGCGTTGATGGACGGGGTGATCGGGGTCGCGGGGTTGTTGGCGGCGATCGGTCCGATCGATAAGGCCGCGCACAAGGTCGGGCGGGCGGCGATGCTTGCGGCGGATGCCCTGTTGGCGGACCATGCCCGCGGGTACCGGGCGGATGACAACGGCGGCGATGTTGACGCGGATGCTGACCCGGACGCGGACCTGGATGCGGGTGCGGGTGCGGAGGACGTTCCGGGTCCTCCGGTGACGCCGGAGGATCTGCGGCAGTTCGCACAGTCGGTCGCGATGACCCTGGATCCTGATGGCCCGGAGCCGTCGGATCGTGGTGCGCAGAATCACCGGTTCTTGACGATCGGGCGCCTTCGTGACGGGTTGCATTCGATCCGGGGGAATGTGCTTCCGGATGTTGCGGCGCAGTTCCAGTCCGTGATCGATGCGCAGAACAATCCGAAGACGGATGGACCCCCGCATCCGGGCGTGCATTTCGAAGACTCAGAGGGTGACGGCTCAGAGCACCCCGGTCACGACGATGGTTTCGAGGATGAGCCGATCGATCGGCGCACTGCCGGCCAGAAGCGTCATGATGCGTTCGCCGCGGCGTTGGGAATCGCGGCCCGGCACGCGGACATGCCTTCACTCGGTGGGGCAGCCCCGACCCTGGTCGTCCATGTCGACGCCAAAGACCTCGCCGCAGGGCGTGGATGGGCGACGATGGCCGGGTCGCAAGCCCCCGTCCCGCTGCATGTCGCCGCGCACACCGCGTGCAACGGGGCGATTCAACGCGTGCTGTTCGACGAAGGACGAATCGTCGGGATCTCGGTCACGGATCGGGTGTTCACGGTGCATCAACGGCGGGCGATCATCGCCAGAGATCGAGAATGCCTCGTTCCCGGGTGTCATGTTCCGGCATCCTGGTGTGAGATCCACCACGTGACCGAACATGCCCGCGGCGGTCCGACGCATACCGACAACGGGGTCCCCTTGTGCTGGTGGCACCACCGATCCCTGGACTGGTCGGGGTGGGAAATCCGTATGAACGACGGTGTCCCCGAGATCCGGGGACCGGAGTGGTGGGACCCCTCCGGGACCTGGCGCACGTCACGACCACGGGTTCCCGACCTCGCCCGAGCATGAACACCCTCGCGCGCGTGAACAATTTCGCCGCGATCGCCGCGTCGACCGATCGTTGATCGACGCTCTGCTCAGTCGACTCCGGGAAACGACTGCGACAATCAGGACGTGACCGTCATGCCGCCCCGCAGCACACCGAACGCCCCGAGCACCAGCCGGGCACTCGGCCGTTTCCTCTCGCCGGTCGTCCTGCTGGCGGTCATGTGGCTGATCCAGATCCTCGACGCGATCCTCCCCGGCTCGTTCTCCGGGTTCGGACTGCGATCGTGGGATCTCGAGGGCCTCGGCGGCATCGTCCTCGGACCCTTGCTGCACGCGAACTGGGCGCACCTGATCGCCAACTCGGTGCCCTTCCTCGTACTGGGCTGCCTCGTGGCCGTCGAAGGCACACGTCGATTCTGGGCCGTCACCGCGATCGCGGCGATCATCGGCGGACTCGGCACCTGGCTCGTGAACGCGCCCGGAACCCTCACGGTCGGCGCCTCCGGTCTCGTGTTCGGCTACTTCGGCTACGTCGTGTTGCGCGTCTTCGTCCGCGGGCGGGTCGCGCACCGCATCCTCTACGCCGTGATCGCGCTGATCGTCATCTCCGTCTACGGCGGATCGATGTTCGCCGGAGTGTTCGGTGCCGCAGAGGGCGTCTCCTGGCAGGGGCATCTGTTCGGGGCGATCGGCGGCGGGATCGCCGCGTTCATCGGCCGGAGCCGGCGACCGGACCGCGAAGTCCGAGCCCCGTGAGCGCACGACGAGCAAAGCCCGGGAACGCTGCCCGACGCCGGAGCAGCACGAGATCGTCGCCCCAGAGGCGGAACGCGAAACCTCCCGCCCGCAGGAAGCCGGCAGCGAAACGGCGCAAGCCCGGCAGTCGGCGTCAGGCGGCGATCCGCCTGCGTCGCCGTCGGATGCTGCAGCGCATCCTGCTGTCGACCGGGGCCGTGGTCGTGGCCGCCGCGCTCCTGGTGCTGATCCCGCTCGGGCTCGCCCGCGATCCCGAGCTCTGCGTCGACGATCCGCGCACGTTCCCGAAAGCGGGCGTCGCCGGCTGGAGCGGTGAACAGCTCGAGAACGCCGCGACCATCGTGCGCACGGCATCCGCTCTCGGTCTGGGCCACGACGGGCAGGTGCTCGGCGTGATGACCGCGATGGGCGAGAGCAGCCTGCGCAACATCGACTACGGCGACTGGGAGACCACCGGCTTCACCAACCCGGACGGATCGCGGACGACCAGCATCGGGCTGTTCCAGCAGCAGGAGTGGTGGGGCAGCGTCGAGGAGCGCATGGATCCGGCGACGGCGGCGACGAAGTTCTACGAACGACTCGTGCGACTGCCCGACTGGCAGCGGATGGAACCCTCGCATGCGATCCACCGGGTGCAGATCAACACCGACCGCGACTACTACGCCCGCTTCGAAGCCGACGCGACGGCCGTCGTCGATGCCCTGTCCGGCACCTGTACGGCCGGGCGCGCCTAAGCTGAACCCGTGGCGCGGAGCATCTACATAACCTCGGCCGAAGGCCATACCGGAAAATCGACGATCGCCCTCGGGGTGCTCGACGCGCTGATGCGCGTGACACCGCGAGTCGGGGTGTTCCGACCGATCGCCCGGTCGGTCACGGAGCGCGACGAGATCCTCGAGCTGCTCCTCGCACATGACGGGGTCCACCTCGACTACGACGACTGCATCGGCGTCACCTACGACGACGTGCGCCACGAGCCCGAGAAGGCGCTGTCGACCATCGTCGCCCGCTTCAAGGCGGTCGAGGCGCAGTGCGATGCGGTCGTCATCATCGGCAGTGACTACACCGACGTCGCGAGCCCCGCCGAGCTCGGCTTCAACGCCCGGATCGCCGCCAACCTCGGAACGCCCGTGCTGCTCGTACTCAGCGGACGCGACCAGCAGCGGCAGGCCGAGCAGCTCGGCACGACCACCGCGCGCACCGCGGCGGCCGTCGGGCAGATCGCCGCCCTCGCCCTGTCCGAGCTCTCCACGGAGCGGGCCGAACTGTTCGCCGTGATCGTGAACCGCGCAGACCCCGAAGCCTTCGACGGCATCGTGGCCGAGGTCTCCGGCGTCCTCCCGGAAGACCGCACTCCGGTGTGGACGATCCCCGAGGACCGCAATCTGGTCGCGCCCTCGATCCGCGGCATCCTCGCCGCCGTCGACGGGAAGCTTCTCAAAGGCGATGACGACCGACTCACCCGGGAGGCCCTGACGATCGTGGTCGCGGGCATGTCGATGGTGAACGTGCTCCCTCGACTCACCGAGGAGGCGGTCGTGGTGATTCCGGCGGACCGCACCGAAGTGCTCCTCGCCGCGCTCCTCGCCGATTCGTCCGGCACCTTCCCGCGCATCGCGGGCATCATCCTCAACGGACCGTTCCCCCTGCCGGAGCCGATCGTGCGCCTGCTGGACGGCTTCGCCTCCTCGGTGCCGATCATCACCACCGATCTCGGAACGTACGACACCGCCGTGCGGGTGATGGGCACCCGCGGACGGATCTCACCGGATTCCCGCGCCCGCTACGACCGCGCGCTCGGCCTCTTCCAGACGCATGTCGACGTCTCCGAGCTCACGACGCAGCTCGGTCTCGCGGAGTCGCGCGTCGTGACCCCGCTGATGTTCGAGTACGGCCTCATCGAGCGTGCACGCGCCGACCGGCGGCGCATCGTGCTGCCCGAGGGTGATGACGACCGCATCCTCCGCGCCGCGGCGACCCTGCTCGCGCGGGAGGTGGCCGATCTGACGATCCTGGGCGACGAGGCAGCGATCCGGGCGAGGGCGATCGAGCTCGGCGTCGACATCGCCGCAGCCCAGGTGATCAGCACGACGGACCCGGAACTGGTCGAGCGCTTCGCCGCGGAATACGCCCGACTGCGGGCACACAAGGGCATCACGCTCGCCCAGGCCGCCGACACCGTGACGGACGTGTCGTACTTCGGCACGATGATGGTGCACCTCGGCCTCGCCGACGGCATGGTCTCCGGCGCCGCGCACACGACCGCTCACACGATTCGTCCGTCGTTCGAGATCATCAAGACCAAGCCGGGCGTGAACGTCGTGTCCAGCGTGTTCCTGATGGCTCTGGCCGACCGGGTGCTCGTCTACGGCGACTGCGCCGTGATCCCCGATCCGACCAGCGAGCAGCTCGCCGACATCGCGATCTCGTCTGCCGCGACCGCCCGCCAGTTCGGCATCGATCCGCGGGTGGCGATGCTGTCGTACTCGACGGGGGAGTCGGGCTCCGGCGCCGACGTCGACAAGGTGCGCGCAGCCACCGCACTGGTGCGCGAGCGTGCACCCGAGCTGCCGGTGGAGGGCCCGATCCAATATGACGCGGCTGCCGACGCCGCGGTCGCGAAGGCCAAGCTGCCGGATTCCGCCGTGGCCGGGCGGGCGACGGTGTTCGTCTTCCCCGACCTCAACACGGGCAACAACACCTACAAGGCGGTGCAGCGCTCGGCCGGCGCTGTCGCGATCGGACCGGTGCTCCAGGGTCTCAACAAGCCGATCAACGACCTGTCGCGCGGAGCGCTCGTCGACGACATCGTGAACACCGTGGCGATCACCGCGATCCAGGCCCAGAGTGCGACAGGCGACGGCGCAACAGAGGAGGGCAGCGCATGAGCGCGATCCTGGTGATCAACAGCGGGTCCTCCTCGCTGAAGTACAGCCTGATCGACGTCGAGAGTGAGAACGAGCTCGCCAGCGGGCTGATCGAGCGAATCGGCCAGGACGCGAGTCCCGTCGCGCACACCGTGCGGCCGGAGACGGATGCGGATGCCGTGCCGACCATGCTCGACGCGACGTATCGCAGCGAGCAGCCGGTGGCCGACCATCACGCCGCGTTCAGCGTGATGCTGGCGCAGTTCGCCGAGCACGGCCCGTCCCTCGAAACCCGAGCTCCCGTCGCCGTCGGCCACCGCGTGGTGCACGGCGGCGCCCGCTTCTTCGCCCCGACTCGCATCGATGCCGACGTCGAGCGGCAGATCGACGAGCTCGCCGTGCTCGCGCCGCTGCACAACCCCGCCAACCTCGCCGGCATCCGCGCCGCGAAAGCCGTGTTCACCACCGTGCCGCACGTCGCCGTCTTCGACACCGCGTTCCACCAGACGCTTCCGCCCGCGGCCTACACCTACGCGATCGACGCGGAGCTCGCCGCCGAGCACCGCGTGCGCCGCTACGGGTTCCACGGCACGAGCCACCAGTACGTGAGCGAGAAGGCGGCTGCCTTCCTCGGACGCGATCTCGCCGACCTCCGGCAGATCGTCTTCCATCTCGGCAACGGCGCCTCGGCCACCGCGATCGACGGAGGCCGCTCGGTCGAGACCTCGATGGGCCTCACACCGCTCGAGGGCCTGGTGATGGGCACCCGCTCGGGCGACCTCGATCCCGCCGCGCTCGTGCACCTCTCCCGGCGCGCGGGCCTCTCGATCGACGAGCTCGATTCGCTGCTGAACAGCCGCAGCGGTCTCCTCGGACTCGCCGGCCGCAGCGACATGCGCGACATCCTCGCCGGCGTCGAGGAGGGCGAGGACGCCGCCACCCTGGCCTACGACGTCTACATCCACCGGCTACGGGCCTACGCGGGCGCGTACATCGCGCAGCTCGGCGGCGTCGACGTGATCTCCTTCACCGCGGGCGTCGGCGAGAACGCCGCGCGGGTCAGGGCCGATGCTCTGGCGACCCTCGGATTCGCGGGGGTCGAGATCGATCCCGCGCGCAACGAGGCGCGCGAGCGCGGCATCCGTCGGATCTCCTCCGAGGCGTCGCGCGTGACGGTCCTCGTCGTCCCGACGAACGAGGAACTGCAGATCGCCCGGCAGGCCGCCGAACTGCTCTGATCGGATGCCCGCGAAAGGTTACCCGAGCGGGCTGGACCGCATTACGCTTGCACAGTGGCACGGAGAGGTGCCGAACTCTCATCGCCCCTTCTCCTGGAGGCTCCTGTGCCCGAAGCCCTGCCCGATCTGTTCCATGCCGACGGTGTGCTCTTCGACCTCGACGGCGTGCTCACGCCGACCGCCGAGGTGCACATGCGGGCGTGGAAGGTCGTCTTCGACGACGTCTTCGAGCGGTGGGGCATCACGCCTCCGTACACGGATGCCGATTACTACGACTATGTCGACGGCAAGAAGCGCTACGACGGCGTCGCCAGCCTGCTGCACAGCCGCAACGTCGAGGTGCCCTGGGGTGAGGTCGACGACGAGCCGGAGGCCGAGACGATCTGCGGCATCGGCAACCGCAAGAACGCCGCGTTCGCGATCTCGCTGCGGGGTGAGGGCATCGCGCCGTATCCGGGTTCCCTCGCCCTCGTCGAGGCTCTGCATGCCGCCGGCGTCCCGCTCGGAGTGGTCTCGAGCTCGAAGAACGCCGAAGAGGTGCTCGGCGCCGCCGGCATCCGCTCCTTCTTCTCGATCGTCGTCGACGGCGTCGTGGCCGAGCGCGAAGGTCTCGCGTCGAAGCCCGCAGCCGACATGTTCGCGGCGGGCGCCGTCGCCCTCGGCGTCGAGCCTGCGCGGGCCGTCGCCGTCGAGGACGCCACTTCCGGCGCAGCGTCCGCTGCCGCAGCGGGCATCGCGATCGTCATCGGCGTCGATCGCGGCACCGGTGCCGACGCACTGCGCACCGCCGGTGCAACCGTGGTCGTCGACGACCTCGCCGTCCTGCTTAACGACACCCGTGACAACACCCGCACCGACACCCGCGACAACACCTCGGAGACCGCATGATCGACCGCGACCGCTTCCCCGTCGACCCGTGGCGTCTCATCGAGACGAGCTACTCCGAGGAGGGCGTGGGGGAGACGCTGTTCACCGTCGGCAACGGCTACCTCGGTCTGCGCGGCAACCACATCGAGGGCCGTGGTGCGCACGAGCACGGCACGTTCATCAACGGTCTGCATGAGACCTGGCCGATCCGTCACGCGGAACAGGCGTACGGCTTCGCCGAGGTCGGGCAGACCATCGTCAACGCACCCGACGCCAAGATCATGCGCGTGTACGTCGATGACGAGCCGATTTCGTTTGACGAGGCGGACGTGCGCGAGTACCAGCGCACGCTCGACATGCGCACCGGTGTCCTCGAGCGCGTGGTCGTGTGGGAGACCCCGTCGGGCAAGCGCGTCCGCATCCGCGACGAGCGCATCGTCAGCTTCGAGGAGCGCCACCTCGCGATCCTCCGGCTGGAGGTCACGGTCGAGAACTCCGACGCTCCGGTGACGATCAGCTGCCAGCTGCTCAACCGCCAGGACGGCGGCAACGTCTACGCCGGCACCCCGGTCTCCGCCCAGAAGAAGGGCGGATTCGATCCCCGCAAGTCGGAGAAGATCGCCGATCGCGTGCTGCAACCCGACGAGTTCTGGCAGGACGGACTGCGCGCGGCACTGTCGTACCGGGTCGCCGATTCCGGCATGACGGTCGCCGTCGTCGCCGATCACATCATCGAGACCGAGAACGAATACGACGCCCGGAAACTGATCGAGGGCGACATCGCGAAGAATGTCTTCCGCGTGCAGGCTAAGGCCGGCGTGCCGATCCGTATCACCAAGCTCGTCAGCTATCACACCTCGCGCGGCGTTCCGCCGCGCGAACTCGTCGACCGGTGCCGCCGCTCTCTCGACCGGGTCACCGTCGAGGGCGTCGAGACCCAGTTCCGGCAGCAGGAGAAGTGGCTCGCCGCGTTCTGGGAGCGCAGCGACGTGCAGATCGGCGGCCGCGACGACATCCAGCAGGCGACCCGCTGGTGCCTGCTGCAGCTGGCCCAGGCCGCCGCACGCGCCGACGGCACCGGAGTCCCCGCGAAGGGCGTCTCCGGCTCGGGCTACAGCGGGCACTACTTCTGGGACACCGAGATCTACGTGCTCCCGTTCCTCACCTACACGTCTCCGCAGTGGGCGCGCAACGCGCTCCGCGCCCGCGTGCAGATGCTTCCCGCCGCGCGTCGGCGCGCCGGTCAGCTCAACGAGGCGGGGGCGCTGTTCCCCTGGCGCACCATCAACGGCGAGGAGGCCTCGGCGTATTACGCCGCCGGCACCGCGCAGTACCACATCAACGCCGACGTGAGCTTCGCGCTCGGCAAGTACGTGCGCGCCACCGGCGACGAGGACTTCCTCCGCCGAGAAGGTGCGGACATCGCGATCGAGACCGCGCGCCTGTGGGCGACCCTCGGCTTCTGGCGGGCGTCCCGGCTCGTCGGAGAGCCGCAGGCGGGCGACGGCCTCGAGACGTTCCACATCCACGGCGTCACCGGCCCCGACGAGTACACGACGGTGGTGAACGACAACCTCTACACGAACGTCATGGCGCGGTACAACCTGCGGTACGCGGCGAGGATCGTGCGCGAGATCGAGGAGACGTACCCCGAGGAGTACCTCCGGCTCGTCGAGCGCACCGGACTCGGAGCGGGCGAAGCCGAGGCCTGGGAGCGTGCGGCCGAGGCCATGTTCATCCCGTACAGCGAGGCCCTCGGCATCCATCCGCAGGATTCCCTGTTCCTCGAGCGCGAGGTCTGGGATCTCGCGCAGACGCCGGCCGATCAGAGGCCGCTGCTGCTCCACTTCCACCCGCTGGTGATCTACCGGTTCCAGGTGCTCAAGCAGGCTGACGTCGTGCTGGCGCTGTTCCTGCAGGGCAACCACTTCACGCCCGAGGAGAAGAAGGCCGACTTCGACTACTACGACCCGCTGACGACGGGCGACTCGACTCTGTCGGCCGTCGTGCAGTCGATCCTCGCGGCAGAGGTCGGCTACCAGGACCTCGCGCAGCGGTACTTCGAGCAGTCGCTCTTCGTCGACCTGCATGACCTGCACCACAACGCGGCCGACGGCGTGCACGTCGCCTCCGCCGGCGGCGTGTGGACCGCGCTCGTCTGCGGGTTCGGCGGGATGCGCGACTACGCGGGCGAGCTCAGCTTCGACCCGCGGCTCCCCGCCGGCTGGCCCTCGCTGTCGTTCCCGCTGCAGTGGCAGGGCTCTGATCTGCAGGTCACCCTGACGAAGGACGAGCTGCAGGTGCGCGTACGCAGCGGTGCCCCGGTGCCCTTCACGGTGCGCGAGGAGGCCTACATCGCGACCGCCGACGAAGCGGTCGTGGTGCCGCTGGCCGATCAGGGGCCGATCATCCCCGGGCGTCCGACGCTGCGGCAGTTCGCCGACGCGTTGCGGGAGGACGGCACACGGCTCTCCGCGTCCGTTCCGGTCATCACGACGGCGATCCCGATCATCGAGTCCGTCGACTGATCCGACGACCCGCCGAGTGTCGGCGGCACGCCGTAGGCTGTCAAGGTGACCACAGCCCTGTACCGCCGCTACCGACCCGAGACGTTCGGCGAGATGATCGGGCAGTCGCAGGTGACCGATCCCCTGATGACCGCGCTGCGCGGCGACCGCGTCGGCCACGCTTATCTCTTCTCCGGACCGCGCGGGTGCGGCAAGACGACATCGGCGCGCATCCTGGCGCGCTGCCTGAACTGCGCGGCCGGCCCGACCGACACCCCGTGCGGCACGTGCGACAGCTGCGTCGAGCTGTCGCGCGCCGGCGGCGGGTCGCTCGACGTGGTCGAGATCGACGCGGCGAGCCACAACGGCGTCGATGATGCCCGCGACCTGCGTGAACGGGCGACGTTCGCCCCGAGCCGCGACCGCTACAAGATCTTCATCCTCGACGAGGCGCACATGGTCACCCCGCAGGGGTTCAACGCGCTGCTGAAGCTCGTCGAAGAGCCGCCGGAGCACGTCAAGTTCATCTTCGCGACCACCGAGCCCGAGAAGGTGCTCGGCACCATCCGCTCGCGCACGCACCACTACCCGTTCCGTCTCGTGCCGCCCGCGGCGATGCTCGAGTACGTCGCGAAGCTGTGCGGCGAAGAGGGCGTGATCGTCGAGCAGGGCGTGCTTCCCCTCGTCGTCCGCGCCGGCGGCGGATCGCCCCGAGACACCCTGTCGCTGCTCGATCAGCTGATCGCCGGTTCCGACGCGCCTGCCGGATCCGAGACGGTCACCGTCGGCTACGCCCGCGCGGTGTCGCTGCTCGGCTACACGCACGGGGCACTGCTCGACGAGATCGTCGACGCGCTGGCCGCGGGTGACGCCGCAGCCGCCTTCCCGGCGATCGACCGCGTCGTGCAGACGGGCCAGGACCCTCGGCGATTCGTCGACGACCTGCTCGAGCGCCTGCGCGACCTCATCGTCATCGCGGCCGTCGGTGCGGGAGCATCCGCCGTGCTGCGCGGCATCGCCGAAGACGACCTGGAGCGCATGCGCGGTCAGGCGGCGGCCTTCGGCTCGGCGCGCCTGTCGCGCACGGCCGACGTCGTGAGCGCGGCTCTCGACGACATGTCCGGGGCGACCTCGCCTCGCCTCCACCTCGAGCTCATGGTCGCGCGCGTGCTCGCCGGAGCGACGGATGCCGCGGCTGCGGCGCCGACAGCTGCGGCAGCGGCACCGACGCGTACACCGGCCGCCGCGCCGGAACGCGCGGCAACCCCTGCGGCTGCGCCGGCAGCGGCGGCGCAGGCAACGGCATCTGTGGCAGCCCCAGCGCCGGCCCCCGCCGCGAAGCCGACCGCCCCGGAACCGGTCGCCGCCGAAGAACCGGTCGCCGCCGAGCCGGCCGCCGCCGAGCCGGCCGCTGCCGCCGCGTCGCCGCGAGGACCCGTCACGCTCGCCAGCGTCCTCGCCGCGTGGCCCGCCGTGCTGACCCGTCTCGAGGGCATCAGCCGAACCTCCTGGCTGCTCGCCACCGCCGTGCAGCCGCTGGCGTACGTGACCGACACCGAGGTGCTGACTCTCGGCTTCACGAGCCAGCACGATGTGGGGAAGTTCAAGGGCACGACGCCCGGATCCGGTCCGTCCGATCACTTGCGCACGGCGATCGAGCAAGAGCTCGGCGTCCGCGTGAAGTACGTGCCGGCGCCGATGCCGTCGGGGGGCGGTGCGTCCGGGGGTGCTCCGCGCCAGCCGGCGGCATCGGCCCCGCCGACCGCCGCCGACGCCGCCCCTGCATCGGAGCCTGCGTCAGCGGGATCATCCCGCCCGAAGGTCCTCGGCCAGTCGGCATCCAGCGTCACCGAGTGGGCGGTCGCACCGATCCCCACGGCGGAGGAACCGCCGAGCGCGCCCCCGGCACCGGCCGCTCCGCTTCCGGTCGACGACGAGCCCGAAGAGGTCGAGGCGGCAGCATCCGCTCCGGTCCCTCCGGCAGACGGCATCGTCGACCGCGACGAGCCGCCGCTCCCCGGCGACGACGAGGCGCCCGCCTTCGATGACGAGCCTCCGTACGATCCGTCGTACGAACCGCCCGCACCGCGCCAGGGGCCACTCGTGCCCAGCCAGGCTGCCGTGTCGACGCAGGCGACGATGTCCACGCACGCGACCACGGCCGTGCGGCGCGACGCGCCGGCCGCGACCGCTCCGCAACCTCCCCGCGCCGCGCCCTCCGCCTCACCGGTGGTGACCGAGCGCGCCCCCTCCATCGGGGGAGTGCAGCGCTACGGCGAGGCCGTGATCCGCCAGGTGCTCGGCGCGACGTTCCTGCGCGAAGAGCCCTACGAGCCCCCGACGAGGTTCTCCTGATGTACGACGGCATCGTTCAAGAGCTGATCGACGAGTTCGGCCGACTCCCCGGCATCGGACCGAAGTCGGCGCAGCGCATCGCGTTCCACATCCTGCAGACGCCGACGTTCGACGTCGCGCGCCTCTCCGAACTCCTCACCGAAGTCCGCATCCGCGTGCGATTCTGTGAGATCTGCGGAAACGTCGCCGAGCAGGAGCGCTGTGCAATCTGCCGTGACCCGCGACGCAGCCAGGCGCTGATCTGCGTCGTCGAGGATGCGAAGGACGTCGCGGCCATCGAGCGCACGCGGGAGTTCCGCGGCCTGTATCACGTGCTCGGCGGTGTGATCAGCCCCATCGCCGGCATCGGGCCCGACGACCTGCGCATCGCCCAGCTCATGACCCGTCTCGCGGACGGCACGGTGCAGGAGGTCATCCTGGCGACGAACCCCAACCTCGAGGGCGAGGCGACGGCGAGCTATCTCAGCAGGCTGCTCACCACGATGCAGATCACCGTGTCGCGCCTGGCCTCGGGGCTCCCCGTCGGCGGCGACCTCGAGTACGCCGACGAGGTCACGCTCGGCCGAGCCTTCGAGGGCCGGCGCGTCCTGTGAACGCCCAGGGCGGGTTCTCCCGTCGTGGCTGGCTGCTCTTCGGCGCGATGGCGATGCTGTGGGGCGTGCCCTACCTGTTCATCAGCATCGCGGTCGAATCGCTGTCGCCGCCCGCGATCGTGGCCGGTCGCACACTCATCGCCGCGCTCCTCCTGTTGCCGTTCGCCTTCCGCGGCGGAGCCCTACGCACGGCCCTGAAGCACTGGCCGTGGGTGCTCCTCTTCGGGCTCGTCGAGATGGCGGGGCCCTTCGTCCTCCTCGGGCACGCCGAGATCACGCTTCCGTCCGGCATGACCGGTCTGCTGGTCGCCACCGTGCCGCTGTTCGCCGCGCTGATCGCACTCGGCGGCGGCGATCGCGGCGTGCTCCGCCCCGCGCGGGGGATCGGACTCCTCATCGGCTTCGTGGGCGTCGCGATCGTGGTCGCAGGACCGGGGCTGTTCGGCGGGGAGGTCAGCCTGCTCGCCGCCGGAGAGGTGCTGCTCGTCGCCATCCTCTACGCGATCGCTCCGTTCATCGTGGCCCGCAAGCTCGCCGACGTTCCCTCGATGGGGACGATCACGCTCTCGCTGCTCATGATCGGGATCATCTACCTCCCGATCGGTCTGCTCACCCAGCACGAGGTGCCGACGCTGCCGTCGCTCGGCGCGTTGCTCGCCCTCGCTGTGATCTGCACCGCCGTCGCCTTCCTCGCGTTCTTCGCGCTCATCCGCGAGGTGGGTCCGGTGCGCGCCCCGCTGTTCACCTACGTCAACCCCGTGGTCGCGATCATCCTCGGCGCGATCGTGCTGTCCGAGCCGCTCACGCCCGGCCTCCTGATCGGCTTCCCGCTGATCATCGCCGGATGCTGGTTCGCCGGGACCGGCGGGCGGCTGCGACCCGCGGCATCCGCTCCGCTCCCTGCCACGAGCCCGGCCGCGGCGACGCTTCCGCCTGCTCCGTGAGCAGCACGGCGACAGCGCCGAATCCGTCACATGCACGGCCGAGCATATGGGCCGATCGTAGAATGAGCGTGGGCGGATCCGCCCGACATCCCAGGGAGTGAACGTGGCCCTCATCGTGCAGAAGTACGGCGGCTCGTCCGTCGCCGACGCAGAGAGCATCAAGCGCGTCGCCAAGCGCATCGTCGACACCCGACGAGCAGGTCACGACGTCGTCGTCGCCGTGAGCGCCATGGGCGACACGACGGATGAGCTCCTCGAGCTCGCGAACCAGGTCGCGCCGATCCCTGCCCCGCGCGAACTCGACATGCTGCTCTCCAGCGGTGAGCGCATCTCGATGGCGCTGCTCGCGATGGCGATCCACTCGATGGGTTTCGAGGCTCGGTCGTTCACCGGCAGCCAGGCCGGCATGATCACCGATTCGCAGCACGGCGCCGCGCGCATCGTCGACGTCACGCCGGTGCGCCTGCGCGAGGCGCTCGATGAGGGCGCGATCGTGATCGTCGCCGGCTTCCAGGGCTTCAACCGCGACACGCGCGACATCACGACGCTCGGTCGCGGCGGCTCCGACACGACGGCCGTCGCCCTGGCGGCAGCGCTCGACGCCGACGTCTGCGAGATCTACAGCGACGTCGACGGCGTCTTCACCGCCGACCCTCGAGTCGTTCCGAAGGCGCAGAAGCTCGACCACGTCTCCACGGAGGAGATGCTCGAGCTCGCCGCCAACGGCGCCAAGGTGCTCTACATCCGCGCCGTCGAGTACGCACGCCGTCACGGCGTCCTGATCCACGCCCGGTCGACCTTCTCGTCGGCCGAGGGCACGTACGTTCTGGGCGAGGGTATGAACAACCCCCGCGAAGCCGAGGGAGCAGTCATGGAAGAGCCCATCGTCGCCGGTGTCGCCACCGACTTCAGCCACGCCAAGATCACCGTCGCCGGTGTTCCCGACGTGCCGGGCAAGGCCGCGGACATCTTCAAGATCGTGGCCAAGTCCGGTGCCAACGTCGACATGATCGTGCAGAACGTGTCGGCGACCGGACGCACCGACATCTCGTTCACCGTTCCCAAGGCGGATGCTGCGGCAGCACTCAAGGCTCTCGCGGCCGAGCAGTCCGAGGTCGGCTTCCAAAACCTCGTGCACGACGACCAGATCGGCAAGCTCTCGGTCGTCGGCGCGGGCATGCGCACGCACTCCGGGGTGTCGGCGACGCTGTTCGAGGCGCTGTCGGAGGGCGGCATCAACATCGAGATGATCTCGACTTCGGAGATCCGCATCTCGGTCGTGCTGCGTGGCGACGACCTCGCCGAGGCCGCCCGCACTGTGCACACCGCTTATGGCCTCGACGGCGACGCCGAGGCGACCGTCCACGCCGGTACCGGCCGCTGACAGCCCGACCCTGCCGCCTTTGCCTCGCTGCGAGCGCGGTAGACTCGCCGCAACCCTGACACCGGCGCCAGGCGCGGCATCCGCACCCCGACGCTGCGCCCGACGCTTCGTACGCAGCCCCGCACGACGCCAAGGAACATCATGACCCGCATCTCCGAATCAGGACTCTCCGTCGCCATCGTCGGCGCCACCGGCCAGGTCGGCACCGTCATGCGCGAGATTCTCGCCGAGCGGTCGTTCCCGATCCGCGAGCTGCGGCTGTTCTCGTCGTCGCGCTCGGCCGGAACGGCCATCGAGTACGGCGGCGTGACCGTCATCGTCGAGGATGTCGAGTCGGCGGATGCCGCGGGCATCGACATCGCGCTCTTCTCCGCCGGCGCCACCGCGAGCCGCGCCTACGCGCCCCGATTCGCCGCAGCCGGTGCTGTCGTCGTCGACAACTCCAGCGCCTGGCGCAACGACCCCGAGGTTCCCCTCGTCGTGAGCGAGGTCAACCCGCATGCGATCGACGACCGCCCCAAGGGCATCATCGCGAACCCGAACTGCACGACCATGGCGGCGATGCCCGTGCTCAAGGCGCTGCACGCCGAAGCCGGGCTCGAGCGCCTGATCGTCTCGACCTACCAGGCCGTCTCCGGGTCGGGTCTCGCGGGCGCCCAGGAGCTCCTCGGTCAGATCGAGGGCGTCCTCGCGCAGGGCGACACGCTCCGCCTGGTGCACGACGGCTCCGCGATCGACTTCCCGGAGCCCGAGAAGTACGTCGCCCCGATCGCCTTCGATGTCATCCCGTTCGCGGGAAACCTGGTCGACGACGGCCAGAACGAGACCGACGAGGAGAAGAAGCTCCGCAACGAGAGCCGCAAGATCCTCGAACTCCCCGATCTCCGCGTCGCCGGTACCTGCGTACGCGTTCCGGTCTTCACCGGTCACTCGCTCTCGATCAACGTCGAGTTCGCGCGCGACATCACCCCGCAGCGCGCCGCCGAGGTGCTGTCTTCCGCTCCCGGCGTCGTCCTCGACGAGGTGCCGACCCCCCTGCAGGCCGCGGGCAAGGACCCGAGCTTCGTCGGCCGCATCCGCGCCGACCAGTCCGCCCCCGAGGGCAAGGGGCTCGTGCTGTTCATCAGCAACGACAACCTGCGCAAGGGCGCGGCGCTCAACGCGGTGCAGATCGCCGAGGTGCTCGCCGAGCGCCTCGCCGTCACCGCCTGACGTCGCCTCCTCTTCCTCCTCCTCTCGTTTCGCCGGGAGTCTTCCGCATCCGCCCCATGGTCTGCCGTGTCGCGACCGCGAACTAGACTGTTCTGGTGACTGAAAACGTCGATGTCGTCCTGATCGGCGGTGGCATCATGAGCGCCACCCTGGGTACTCTGCTGCACGAACTGCAGCCGGAGTGGAAGATCGTCGCCTTCGAGCGACTCTCCGATGTGGGCCAGGAGAGCTCGAACCCCTGGAACAACGCCGGCACCGGCCATGCCGCGCTGTGCGAGCTGAACTACATGCCGCAGCAGGGCGATGCGCCGCTCGATCCTGCCAAGGCCGTCTCAATCAACGAGCAGTTCCAGCAGAGCCGCCAGTTCTGGTCGTCGCTGGTCGACAAGGGCGTGCTCGACGCGCCGTCGACGTTCATCAACGCCACGCCGCACATGACCTTCGTCCGCGGCGAGAAGGACGTCGCGTACCTCAAGAAGCGCTACGAGGTGCTCAAGGAGCAGCCCCTGTTCGCGGGCATCGAGTACAGCGAGGACTCGCGCGTCATCAACAAGTGGGCGCCGCTGCTCATGCAGCAGCGTCGCAAGGGCGAGCCGTTCGCCGCGACCCGCGTGCCGGCCGGCACCGACGTCGACTTCGGCGCGCTGACCCATCAGCTCTTCGACCACCTCACGGACTCCGGTGTCGTGCTGCGCACGAACCACGAGGTCCGCAACTTGAAGAAGCAGAAGGACGGCGGCTGGCTGGTCAACTACCGCACGACCATCGGCCGCACGCCGAACCAGGTGAAGGCCCGCTTCGTCTTCGTCGGTGCCGGCGGATGGGCCCTCAAGCTGCTGCAGAACTCCGGCATCCCCGAGATCAAGGGCTACGGCGTCTTCCCGATCGGTGGTCAGTTCCTGAAGACCACGAACCCGAAGGTCGTCGAGCAGCACAAGGCGAAGGTGTATTCGCAGGCGTCGGTCGGCGCACCGCCCATGTCGGTGCCGCACCTCGACACCCGGGTGGTCGGCGGCGAGGCCTCGCTGATGTTCGGGCCGTTCGCCACGTTCAGCCCGAAGTTCCTCAAGAACGGATCGATGCTCGACATCGTCACGCAGGTCCGTCCGCACAACCTGCTGCCGATGCTGCAGGTCGCGGTCAAGAACCCCGACCTGATCACGTATCTCGTCAGCGAGCTGTTGAAGAACCACGCGAAGAAGGTCGACAGCCTCCGTACCTTCATGCCGACCGCGAAGGATGAGGACTGGACGCTCATCGACGCCGGTCAGCGCGCGCAGGTGATGAAGAAGGATCCCCAGAAGGGCGGCATCCTGCAGTTCGGGACCGAGGTCGTGTCTGCGGCCGATGGTTCGATCGCCGGCCTGCTCGGTGCGTCGCCGGGAGCCTCGACTGCCGTGCCGATCATGCTCCAGCTGCTCGAGACCTGCTTCCCCGACCAGTACCCCGGGTGGGAGCCCACGCTGCGGGAGCTGATCCCGACCTTCGGCGAGAAGCTCAACAAGGATGCGGCGCTGGCCGAGGAGTCCACCGCAGCGACGGCTGCCACCCTCGGCATCAACGCCTGAGACCTCACCGTGGCGAAGCTCTACTTCCGCTACGGCGCGATGAACTCCGGGAAGTCGACCTCGCTGCTGCAGGCTGCCTACAACTACGAGGAGCGCGGGCAGCACGTGCTGCTCGCCAAGCCCGCCATCGACACCAAGGGTGCGTCGGAGATCGCCAGCCGCCTCGGCGTGACGCGGGCCGTGGACTTCCTGATCGGTCCGGATGACGATGCGCGGGTTCTGTTCGCGGAGCACCGCGAGCGCGTCCGGCGTTCGGCGGAGGAGGAGCTGATCCCGAGCGGTCCGATCGATGTGGCCTGCCTCCTCATCGATGAGGCGCAGTTCCTCACCCCGTCGCAGGTCGACGATCTCTTCCGGATCGCGGTCGAGGATGGCACACCTGTGATGGCGTACGGCATCCGCAACGACTTCCTCACCCACGCCTTCCCGGGCTCTGCGCGTCTGCTCGCGATCGCGCACTCGCTCGAAGAGCTCAAGACGATCTGCCGATGCGGGCGCAAGGCCGTGTTCAACGGACGGGTCATCGGGGGCCGGTTCGTGTTCGACGGCGACCAGGTCGCGATCGACGAAGGAGCCGACGGCTCTGCGGCTCCCGAGCTCACGACGTACGAGTCCCTGTGCGGCACCTGCTATCTCGAGGAGTCCGGCGGCCGCCTGGGCTGAAGCCCCCGCTCTCACCATCACGGCGCTGCGCTAGCACGCCCTCTTGCGTGGTCTGACCACAGCCGCTAATGTGGTCAGACCACACGAACGCGAGGGGACCGGATGTCGGAGCAGCAGCCTGCACGCGCCTGGCGCCTCGTTCTCGAGCACATCGAACGCGACCTCCTCGACGGGCGGCTCGGACCCGGCGACCGACTCGCATCGGAGCGGGACCTCGCCACGGAACTCGGCGTCGGACGCTCCAGTGTGCGCGAGGCCTTCCGGGTGCTCGAGGTGATGGGTCTCATTCGCACCGCGACCGGTTCGGGCCCGCAGTCCGGGGCCATCGTCATCGCCACGCCGACCGGCGGGATGTCGGCCCTGCTGCGGCTGCAGGTCGCCGCCCAAGGGTTCCCGCTCGCCGATGTCGTGCAGACGCGTCTCGTGCTCGAGGACGCTGTCGTCGGCGCGATGGCGGCTTCGCCCGAACGCGACACCTCCGTCGCTCATGGCCTGCTCGAGGCGATGGACGCCGACGATCTGTCCCCGGCTGAGTTCCTCGCGCTCGACGCTCAGCTGCACCTGTCGCTCGCGGAGGGGAGCGGCAACACGGTGATCGCGGCGATGATGGGCGGTCTGCGCTCGTCCATCGAGTCCTACGTGCAGGGCGGCGTCGACGCGATCGTCGATTGGGATGCCATGGCGACGCGACTGCGCCGGGAGCATCGCGCGCTGGTCGAGGCCATCGATACGGGCGATGCCGACGACGCCCGCGCGATCGTCCACGCGCATATCACCGACTACTACACGCAGATTCTGACTCCCTGAACTCCGGCTCCCATCGACGGGCGCACGGGTATACCGAAACCACACCGAGAGGCACACCATGGTCCAGCGCCAGGTTCCGAACCCCCGCGAGCTGCTCGAGCTCATGCAGTTCAAGAAGCCCGAACTCGACGGCCGCAAGCGCCGCCTCGATGCGGCCCTCACGATCGACGATCTGCGGAAGATCGCGAAGCGCCGCACCCCGAAGGCCGCCTTCGATTACACAGACGGCGCGGCGGAGGGCGAGCTCTCCCTCACCCGCGCGCGTCAGGCGTTCCAGGACGTCGAGTTCCACCCCGGCATCCTGCGGCCGGCGCCGACCATCGACACGAGCGTCGACATCCTCGGTGGTCCGTCGGCGCTGCCGTTCGGCATCGCGCCCACCGGTTTCACCCGGCTCATGCAGACCGAGGGAGAGGTCGCGGGCGCGGGCGCTGCTGCTGCCGCCGGCATCCCCTTCACGCTCTCGACTCTCGGCACCACGTCGATCGAGGGTGTGAAGAAGGCGAATCCGCACGGGAGGAACTGGTTCCAGCTCTACGTGATGCGTGATCGCGAGATCTCGTACGAGCTCGCCCGCCGCGCCGCCACTGCCGGATTCGACACCCTGCAGTTCACGGTCGACACCCCCGTGGCAGGCGCCCGTCTGCGCGACAAGCGCAACGGGTTCAGCATCCCACCGCAGCTCACTCTGGGGACGATCATCAATGCCATCCCGCGGCCGTGGTGGTGGTTCGACTTCCTCACGACGCCGAAGCTCGAGTTCGCGTCGCTGAGCACCACCGGCGGTACGGTCGGGGAGTTGTTGGATGCCGCGATGGACCCGACGATCGGCTACGACGACCTCGCCGTGATCCGTGACCTGTGGCCCGGCAAGATCGTCATCAAGGGCGTGCAGACGGTCGAGGACTCCCTCCGGCTGCGCGACGAGGGCGTCGACGGCATCGTGCTGTCGAACCACGGCGGGCGCCAGCTCGATCGGGCTCCGATCCCGTTCCACCTGCTCCCCGAGGTGCGCAAGGCCGTCGGCGACGACTTCACCGTGATGATCGACACCGGCATCATGAACGGTGCCGATATCGTGGCCGCCGTCGCACTGGGCGCCGACTTCACCCTCATCGGCCGCGCGTACCTGTACGGGCTGATGGCCGGCGGGCGACAGGGGGTCGACCGCACGATCGCGATCCTGCGCAGCGAGATCGAACGCACGATGCGCCTGCTCGGGGTCGCCTCGCTGGCGGAGCTCGAACCGGGCCATGTCACGCAGCTCGCGCGGCTCGTGCCCGTCACGCGGGCGGCATCCGAGGTCGTCCCTCGCTGATCGCGCGCCGTCGCGCGGATCGCGGACACCACGATCAGCGATGCGGAACGGCCGCCCGGGTCCGGGGAGGCCAGGGGATCAGCATCGAGGTGGTGCGCCGGTACTCGGCATAGGCCGGGTACTTGCCGGCGGTGAGGGACTCGGTGAAGATCGTGGATCCGATGAACAGCACGGTCAGCAGCGCGGCGCCGATGATCGTGCTGTTCAGCACTCCGCCGAGGAGGCCGGCGCCGCCCGACACTGCGGCCGTCGCACCGATCGCGTAGAACATCCACCACTGCGCCTGCTCGAAGAAGAAGTTCGGGTGGCGGCTGAAGCGGAACAGCCCGGTCGTCACGAAACCGGGCGCGAGGGTGCCACCCGCCTGCTTCTTCCGCTGGTGGAAGAGCCACTGCTGCTGGTCGGCGATCGTCTCCCCGATCAGGAACCCCAAGAACGCGATCACGAAGACGGCGTCCCATCCGGTGAGCGCCGACGGATGCTGCGCGGCGAGGTACGCGGGAAGGGTGATGAGCACGAGCAGCGTCATCTGGTAGCCGATGATGAACAGCACGTTGAAGACCTGGAACTGCCAGGGACGCATCCGCTGCCGGAGGATCGCCCACCGGTAGTCCTCCATGCCGGTGTAGCCGCCTTTGCGCGCGAAGTTGAACGTGAGCCGCACACCCCAGGCCGTCGCCAGGAGTCCCATGACCACGGCGCGCACGGAGCCCTCGCCCTGGACGAAGGCGCCGGCCACGAAGATCCACACATAGACGACGGGAACGATCGACCACGCGCGATCGACCCAGGACGTGTCTCGGGTGATCAGCGAGAGCAGCCAGCATGCCGCGCTGGCCAGCGCAGCCACGACGACGACGATCAGCAGGGGATCCATGACGCCATGCTAGGTGCCGGCGCGGGATCCGCGGCGATTCAGAGCGTCGGCAGCAGCGCCTCGAGTTTCGCTGCGGTGTCCTCCCAGCCCTCCACGGCGACCGAGGGGACCCCGATCGCCAGGACCGGGTAGTCGTTGCCGCCCTCGTCGAGGCGGTCACCGTAGAACAGCATGGCGGTGAGCGGGATGCCGGTGTGCTCTGCGAGCTGTCGCATGCCGAAGGCCTTGTCGATCCCGGCCAGGGTGATGTCGATCGAGGTGGACCCACCCGAACGCACCTCGAGCCCCGGGAGCCGGGCGGCGACGGCATCGCGCAGCGCACCGCGCTTGGACCCGGTCGGGTCCCACTCGTGCTTCGCCTCGCGCGGTGCTCGCTGCCCGAGGGCCGAGAAGGTGATCTGCGAACCGCGGTCCTCGAGGATGTCGCCCCAGGGCTCCGGCTCCCAGAGCCCGAGCCGTTCGGCCTCCTCGCGAAGGGCGTTCAGCGCGGCGGACTTCTCCTCATCGCTCAGGTCATGGGCGTAGACCGGCATGAAGTCCGCGCCGTCGTGCCGGAGATAGCGGGTGCCGCAGGTGGGCAGCAGGTGCAGGCGGGCGAGGTCCGCGGCATCCGCATCGCCGAGCCGGGCGATCACCTGGGTGCGGAACTGCGCCTCGTTGCCGCCCGAGATGATGGCGACGTCGACGGAGCGGAGGAGAGCGCGCAGGAGGTCGGCGATGCGTAGATCGATCACGCCCTTGGACGGAGCAAGCGTGTCGTCGAGGTCGAAGGCGACGAGAGCGGGAGCGGTCATGATGCCTCCAGCGTAGGAGATGGATCCGAAGAGCGGCGCGGTGCGAAGACGAGCGTGCACAGAACGGCCAGCACCACGCCGGCCGTGGCGCCGACGGAGTTGGCGAGCACGTCGGTCACGGTCGCTGCTCGGTGCGGCAAGGCGATGCGCTGCGCCCCCTCGATCGCGAGGGACAGGGCCGGTCCGACGAGCAGGGTGAGCGGCCAGGCCCGACGGGGCAGGAGCATGAACGCGAGGACGCCCACCGGCACGAACACCAGGACGTTCGCGATGATCTCGAAGCGATGGAAGTCCAGACCCGTCCAGCCGAGCCGATGGATGACGCCGAGCGTGAGGTCGAGCAGATTCGGCATCACGTTCTCGATGCGGGCCGGCGTCAAGGTGAGCAGGGCGAGGGATCCGAGGAACGGGATGCCGATCACGAGTGCCCAGACGCGTGTGAAGCGGCGCGGCGGAGGGAGCAGAGAGCCCATGTGTCCCTTTCGCGCATTCCCGGTACAGAGAAGGCCGCCCCGCAGGGCGGCCTTCCGGTGTCACTGGTCGGGGTGACAGGATTTGAACCTGCGACCTCTTCGTCCCGAACGAAGCGCGCTACCAAGCTGCGCCACACCCCGTTTTGCAACCCTCCGAGTCTACAGGGAAATGCTCCCGGCACCGAATCGAACAGGCGATCAGACCCGGGCGGTCAGCGTCAGCAGCGTCGCCTCGGGCCGGCAGGCGAATCGCACCGGCGCGTAGATCGAATGACCGCACCCGGCGCTGACGTTCAGCGGAACGGTGCGAGCATCCCGTGACCATGTGCTGAGACCCTTGGCCTGCTTCAGCGGGATGTCGCAGTTCGCGACCAGTGCGCCGTAGCCGGGAAGACAGACCTGACCGCCGTGCGTGTGACCGCCGAAGATGGCGTCGGCACCGAGATCGATGAACCCGTTCAGTACACGCTGGTAGGGGGCATGCGTGACGCCGAGTCGCGTGGTGCCGGCGTCGGGCGTACCGAGCGCATCGAGCGCTGCGGGCAGCACGTCCAGACGATCCCAGTCGCGGTGAGCATCGCTGACACCGAACAGGTCGATGGAGCTGCCGGCGATGCGCAGCCGCGCGGCCGCGTTGTTGAGATCGGTCCAGCCCAGCTCATCGGTGAAGTAGGCATCCATCGCGGCGGTGTCGAGGAGGGCCGGTTCCCGGTGCTTCTTCGACGGGCCGAGGAAGTACCGCAGGGGGTTGCGCGGCGAGGGAGCGGTCACGTCGTTCGAACCGTGCACGAAGACGCCGGGGATGCCGGCGAACGGCTCGAACGCGCGACGGATACCGTCGAGCCCCTCACGGTGGCCGAGGTTGTCGCCGGTGTTGACGATGAGATCGGGCTTCAGCTGCGCGAGGGATGCCAGCCAATCCTGCTTTCGGTGCTGCCAGGGCGCCATGTGCGCGTCCGAGATGTGCAGCACACGGATCGGTGCCGAGCCGGGAGCGAGAGCGGATGCCGTGGCCTCCCGCACCGTGAACAGATAGCGCTCGATGCCGATGCCCCAGACAGCCGCCGCGACACCGGCGGCCCCCACCGCGCCGAGCGCGATGAGGGCCGGGTGAGCGGACCGTGCAGCGGTCAACAGGCCACCGAGATCTTTTTCGTCTTGTTCGCCGCGGTTCCCCCGGGCGGGTTCGTCGCCGATACCGTCGCCCCTGGCGCGTTGCACGACCCGGCCACATCGACCGAGGTGAATCCGGCGCCGAGCAGCTGGGCCGTGGCCGCTGTCGCCGTCTGACCCGTGACGTCGGGAACCGTCGCTCCGAGCCCGTTGCTGGGCGAGATCGTCACCGTTCCGCCGCCGGCCGTCTGCCCGGACGGATCCTGTGCGGCGACGATGTTGGTCGCCTTGTCGCTGTCGACGGGCTCGCCCTCGGCCACGCTGAATCCGGCGGCCTCGAGCTGGGCCTTGGCCTCGTCCATGGTCTTGCCGACCACATCCGGAACGTTGGTCAGAACGCGCCGCGTGAGCTTGTTGTCGGGCTGGGGGAAGGCCTCGCCGGGATACGCCGCGTTGGCTGCTCTCTGGGTCTCGCGTGCGAGCGGGTAGCGCAGTTCGTTGAGCAGGCCAGCCGGTGACCACACGTTGAAGATGTTGGCCTCGTTCTTCCAGCGGCCCACCCAGGCGGCTGTCGCGACCTTCGTGCTGGATTCGATCATCATCGTCTGGTAGCGATTATGCGTTCCCGTCTTGCCGATCAGCGGGGTGCCGTCGCCGGGGTTCGCCCTCTGGCCGGTTCCGCCCGGCGACATCACGCCCTGGAGTGCATAGGCGGCCGTCGCGGCGACCTCCTTGGAGATCACTCCCTCGGTGCAGGAGGACTTGGGCAACGGGCGCTCGTCGCCTTCGGGGCCGACGACCTTCTCGATCGCGCGGGGCGTGCAGTACGTGCCGCCGCTGGCGACCGTCGCGTAGGCGTTCGCCATGGCGAGAGGAGAGATGGCCTTCGAGCCGAGGACGTCGTAGGCGTTGTTCTTCTCGTAGGTCTTCTCGCCGGTCGCCAGCGTGACGCCCATCCGATCAGCCACCTTGTTGATCTCGCAGATGTCGAGCTTCGAGGCCATGGCGAAGTAGCCACTGTTCAGCGACTGAGCGGTGAAGTTCATCACCGAGTTGGTGGATCCGCCTCCGCCGCCGAAGTTACCGATCTCGCTCGTGTCCGCCTCTAGCGGACCGCCGCCCTCACACGCCGCGGAGGTGAACTTCATGTTCTTCTGCACGCGACCGTTGAGTACCTCGTTCACCGAGTGGCCCTTCTCGAGCCAGTCGATCAGGGTGAACAGCTTGTACGCCGAGCCGACGGCGAAGCCGCCGGATCTGCCGTGCAGCGCATCGCCGGCGAATACGAGGGATGTCTTGGCGAGATCCTTCGTCGGGGTCTCGACGAACTGCGTGTTCTGCGTCATGGACAGGATCCGACCGGTGCCCACCTCGACTGAGACGCCGGCGGCGCCGAAGTACTGGTTGTCGAAGTTCGCCGGCACGGTGTCCCTCATCACCGTCACCGCAGCGTTCTGGATGCGGTAGTCGAGGGTCGTGTAGATCTTGAGACCGCCACGGCGCAGCAGATCGGTCCGATCCTGCTTCTCGGCGCCGAAGGCTTCATCGTTCTCGATGATCGACTTCACGTACTGGCAGAAGTAGGCGTTGACCTTCGCGGCCGCGCAGCCCTGGGTCGGTGCCTTGATGGCCGGCGTGATCTCGGCGGCCTTCGCCTCGTCGTACTGAGCCTGAGTGATCTTGCCGTCGTCGAGCATGCGGTACAGCACGTAATCACGACGTTCCTTGGTGCTCGCGTACCCGTCGGCGGCGCTGTTGTGCGCAACACCGTCCTTGTCGGTCCAGGAGCCGTCCTTGAGGTCGATGCGGAACGTGTTCGGGTTCTGGACGATGCCGGCGAGGACCGCGGACTGGCCGACGGTGAGCTTCGCGGCGGTGGTGGAGAAGTAGTACCGGGCAGCCGCCTCGATGCCGTACACCGTGCCGCCGAAGTTCGCGATGTTGAGGTATCCGAGGAGGATGTCGTTCTTCGAGTAGTCCTTCTCGATCTGGATCGCGTAGCGCATCTCCTGCAGCTTGCGCTCGACGCCCTCGGCGCCCGTCGCCTGAGTGGCGGCTTCCCAACAGGCCTTGAGCTCCTCCGAGTAGGTCTCCGACTGCGTGTCGACCTTCTGCTCGCACTCCTGGATCCGCACGTTCTTCACGAACTGCTGGCTGATCGTCGATGCCCCACGGCTCGACGTTCCCTTGACGTTGTCGATCAGAGCCTTCACCGTCGCGCCGAGGTTCACTCCGCCGTGGCTGTAGAAGCTCTTGTCCTCACTGGAGAGGATCGCGTCGTAGAGAACAGGGGAGACCTGGTCGTAGGTGACGGGGACGCGGTTCTGCTCGAAGAACGAGGCGAGGACGATCTCCTTGCCGTCGGGGTCCTTCGCGTAGATGGTCGACTGCTCCATCGGGGCGTCGACCTTGAGGACCTCGGGCAGCTCTTCGAAGATGGTGAGGGCCTTGTTGCCGGCGACACCGGTCATCGCCAGGACGGGCGTGACGCTCGCGGTGACCAGGAGACCGGCGACGGCGCTCAGACCGACGAGCCCGACGAGACCGCCGAGCACGCCTCTCACCGTGCGATTCTTTTGGGGCATACGCTTGATCGTAGGGGAGTTCCCTGAATACCGCCTTTGACGAGCCTGCACCCTCTCCCGGGCAATCGAGCCCTCCGGAAGGCAGCGCCGCAATCGACAGGAGTGCCATGACCACGTGGGAATACGTCACCACGCCGTTGCTCATCCACAACACGGCCGCGATCCTCAACAACTGGGGCAAGCAGGGCTGGGAGCTGGTGCAGATCGTGCCGGGTCCCGAGGGTGGTCTCGTCGCGTACTTCAAGCGGCCGGTGACTTCCGACGCCTCGGCCAACGCAGGCCTCGCGGCCGCGGCCGAGGCTGCACGCCAGTTCGAAGGAGGTGCCGCGTGAGCGTCTCCGCGCGCCTGGCCGAGCTCGGCATCGAACTGCCGGCGGTCGCTGCGCCGGTCGCGGCCTACGTTCCTGCCGTCGTGCACGGCGGACTCGTCTACACCTCCGGCCAGCTCCCGTTCACCGACGGCGCTCTCCCGGCCGTCGGCAAGGTGGGCGCCGAGGTCGCCGCGGACGATGCGAAGGCGTACGCCCGCACCTGCGCGCTGAACGCGCTGGCTGCCGCCGCGGATGCCGCCGGCGGCGTCGACCGCATCGCGGGCGTGCTGCGAGTCGGCGGCTTCGTGGCATCGGTCCCCGAGTTCTCGGGCCAGCCCGGCGTGATCAACGGGGCCAGCGAGGTGCTCGGCGAGATCTTCGGTGACGCCGGTCGGCATGCCCGCGCGGCTGTGGGCGTGCCGGTGCTCCCCCTCGACAGCCCGGTCGAGGTCGAGGTCACCTTCATCCTCGGCTGACGTTTCCGCGCAGCATCCACATGCAGAACGCCCCCTCCCGTCCGGGAGGGGGCGTTCTCCTGTATCCCTACTTGACCTGCGCCGAGATGATGCTCATCACCGCGGTGTCGGCCAGCGTCGTCGTGTCGCCGACCTCGCGACCCTCCGCGACGTCGCGCAGAAGACGGCGCATGATCTTGCCGGAACGCGTCTTCGGCAGCTCGCCGACGATGTACACGTCGCGCGGCCGGGCGATGGCGCCGATCTGCTCGCCGACCCAGAGCCGCAGCAGCTGAGCGAGGCCCGCCGGGTCGTGTCCGGCGAGGTAGCTCTCCTTGATGATCACGAAGGCGACGACCGCCTGCCCCGTCGTCTCATCCGATGCGCCGACGACTGCGGCCTCCGCGGTGGCCTCGTGCGCCACCAGCGATGACTCGATCTCGGCGGTGGAGAGGCGGTGGCCGGAGACGTTCATGACGTCGTCGACGCGGCCGAGCAGCCACAGATCGCCGTCGTCGTCGAGTCGGGCGCCGTCGCCGGCGAAGTAGTAGCCCTGCTCCTCGAACTTCTCCCAATAGGTCTCGCGGAAGCGTTCGGGGTCGCCCCAGATCCCGCGCAGCATGCTCGGCCACGGCTCGGTCACGACGAGCAGCCCGCCGCTGCCGTTGCCGACCTCGGCACCCTTCTCGTCGACCACGTCGATCGTGATGCCGGGCAACGGCACCTGAGCGGAGCCGGGCTTGGTGGCGGTGACTCCGGGGAGCGCCGAGACCATGATCGCGCCGGTCTCGGTCTGCCACCAGGTGTCGACGATCGGCGCCAGGCTCGCGCCGATGACCTCGCGGTACCACATCCAGGCCTCGGGGTTGATGGGTTCGCCCACCGACCCCAGCAGGCGCAGCGACGACAGATCGAACTTCGCCGGGATGCTGCGTCCGATCTTCATGAACGAGCGGATCGCGGTCGGGGCGGTGTAGAAGATCGAGACCTTGTACTTCTCGATGATCTCCCACCAGCGACCCGGGTGGGGAGCATCCGGGGTTCCTTCGTAGAGCACCTGGGTCGCGCCGTTCGCGAGCGGACCGTAGGCCACATAGGTGTGCCCGGTCACCCAGCCGATGTCGGCGGTGCACCAGTAGACATCGCTCTCGGGATGCAGGTCGAAGACGTACTTGTGGGAGTAGGCCGCCTGGGTGAGGTATCCGCCGGATGTGTGCAGGATGCCCTTCGGCTTTCCCGTGGTCCCCGACGTGTAGAGGATGAAGAGCGGGTTCTCAGCGGGGAAGGCCTCGGCGGTGTGGTCGGCGGATGCCGCGGGAACGGCCTCGTGCCACCAGACATCGCGTCCGTCCACCCAGTCCACGTCGTTGCCGCCGCGCTTCACGACGAGCACGTGCTCGACGGTCTGCTGCTCGCCCTCGCCCCGGTCGCCGAGTGCCTGGTCGACGGCCGGCTTGAGAGCCGAGACCTTGCCCTTGCGGTAGCCGCCGTCGGCCGTGATGACGACCTTGGCGCCCGCGTCGTCGATGCGCGCACGGAGGCTGTCGGCACTGAATCCGCCGAACACCACCGAGTGGATCGCGCCCAGACGCGCGACCGCGAGCATCGACGCGATGGCCTCGGGGATCATCGGCAGATAGATCGCGACGCGGTCGCCCTGGCCGACGCCGAAGCCGGCGAGCACGTTCGCCGTGCGCTTGACCTCGTCAGTGAGCTCGGCGTAGGTGATGCTGCGCGAGTCGCCGGGTTCGCCCTCCCAGTGCAGGGCGACGCGGTCGCCGTTGCCCTCCTCGACGTGGCGGTCGAGGCAGTTGTAGGCGACGTTCAGCTCGCCGTCATCGAACCACTTGGCGAACGGAGGAGTGGTCCAGTCGAGAACCTGGGTGAAGGGCTTGTGCCAGTGCAGGAGGTCGCGGGACTGGTCGCCCCAGAAACCCTCGCGGTCGGCGGCGGCACGCTCGTAGAGCGACGGCGACGACACGGACTGGGCGACGAACTCCTCCGACGGCGGGAACTTCCTGGTCTCATCGAGAAGGTGGTCGATCTGGCTGCTCATCGGCAGGCGCTCCTTTGCGGCATCACGGGTCATGCGGGCTCGGTCGTGGTCATGGCACCACCGGGTCAGGGCGAATCTATCCCCGAGGTACGACGCCGCATACTGCCGAAAGTCGGTATCGGAGCGGGTTTTGTGCGGACGGTCGCCTTGCGTACACTCGACGCGAGCCGAATTCTGATTCGTGCCTTTGCGCGTCCGATTCCCCCGATCGTGACCCGCAGTGGGCGGCATCTCATTCCCCCCGTGAGATGCCGCCCTTTCCGTGGGAGCGCTCCCCGGAGTCGTGCTGGGTACTGCACATGTCGCGGTCCTCGGGGCTTGTGCACAGGCAATGGCCGCCCCGGTCATCGGAGCGGATCGCCGTCGATGCCCGCGTCTAACGTCGCGATATGCCCGATTTCTTCGTCATCCGCCCTCGAGGCGTGGAGCACTCGCCGCACGCCGTGGCCACCGGAGCGCAGCCGCTGCGCCTCGACCCGGCGTTCGGTCCGCTCGCCGAGCACTGCGAAGACGATGCCGTCACCGACGTCTTCGTCAACGGCGCCGACGGGCTGTTCGTCGACCGGGGGAGCGGTACCGAGGCGATACCCGGCTGGAGGGCATCGGAGCGTGAGGTGCGGGACCTCGCCGTCGCCCTCGTCGCGCTCGGCGGACGTCACCTCGACGATCAGGCACCCTGCGTCGACGTGCGTCTGCACTCCGGCATCCGGGTGCACGCGGTGCTCGCACCGGTCTCGACGACGGGCACCGCGCTCTCCATCCGTATCCCCCGCGTCCGCGCCGCCGACCTCGATGCGCTCGCCGCGCTCGGCTCCTTCGACGCACGCCAGCAGACCTGGCTGATGGGGCTGGTCGCCGAACGGGCGAACATCCTGATCACCGGCGGCACGGGTACCGGCAAGACGACCCTGCTCTCCGCGCTCCTGTCCGAGGTGTCCGCCGCGGAGCGCATCGTGACCATCGAGGACGTCGCCGAGCTGCGGCCACGGCATGCGCACCACGTCGCGCTCGAAGCGCGGCAGGCGAACCTCGAGGGCGCCGGCGGCATCAGTCTGGCCCGGCTGGTCCGGGAGTCCCTGCGCATGCGACCGGACCGACTGGTCGTCGGGGAGTGCCGAGGAGAAGAGGTGCGTGAGCTGCTCACCGCGCTCAACACAGGACATGACGGTGGCGCCGGCACGCTGCACGCGAGTGGACTCCGCGACGTGCCCGCGCGTCTCGAGGCGCTCGGCGCGCTGGCCGGCATGGATGCCACGGCGCTCGCGCGTCAGGCCGTCAGCGCTTTCACCATGGTGCTGCACCTCGAACGCGCACCCGGAGGAGAGAGGCGCATCGCCCAGGCCGGAACCTTCGTGCTGACCGGTGAACGGCTCGGCATCGAGGAGGTGCGACCGTGGTGAATCCGTT
Organism: Microbacterium sp. W4I20; assembly: GCF_030816505.1. Lineage (NCBI taxonomy): Bacteria > Bacillati > Actinomycetota > Actinomycetes > Micrococcales > Microbacteriaceae > Microbacterium > Microbacterium sp. W4I20. Next base: position 3,720,228 of record NZ_JAUSYB010000001.1, read on the forward strand.
CCGACGGTCGCCGACGGCCGTCATCTCGGGAGCGGCGGATGCCGCCACCTCGGTGCAGACGCTGGCGGTGCTGCTGCAGGCCGGAGCCGTTCCGCTGGTCGCCTGGCGCCATCTCGCCGACACCGGTGATGCCCCCGCGGCCGCCATCGTCTCCCGGGTCGACGACGGTGAGCCCCTGCTCGCCGCGATCGAGGCCGAAGGTGGAGCCTGGGCCGATCTCGCTGCCGCGTGGGAGATCGCGACGACCGTCGGCGCGCCCCTTGCCGAGGTGCTGCGGATGATCGCTGAGACGCTGCGCGACGCCGCGTCCGCCGCCGACGATGTGCGCATCGCCCTCGCCGAACCGGCCGGCACGGCCCGACTGCTCCTCTGGATGCCGTTCGCCGGTCTGCTCCTCGGATTCGCCCTCGGATTCGACACCCTCGGGGTCATCGTCGGGAATCCGCTCGGAGCCGCGTGCGTCGTCGCGGGGCTCCTCCTCGTACTGGCGGCCCGGCGCTGGACCAGGAGGCTGCTGCGGCGAGCGAGTCGCGCGCCGGGGACACCGGGAATGCGTGCGGAGCTGGTCGCGGTCGCGCTCGCCGGAGGGGCGTCCATCGACAGGGCGCTCCGACTCGTCGCGGAGAGCTCGGCGTCCGGAGTCGGCGACGACGAACGCATCCGTGCCGTGCTCGACCTGTCACGTGCGGCGGGCGTCCCGGCGGGGGAGCTGCTCCGGGCGTCTGCGGCTCAGGAGCGGCATGCCTCCCGCATCCAGGGGCGCCTTCGCGCGGCGAAGCTCTCCACCAGCCTGCTCATCCCGCTCGGGGTGTGCACGCTGCCGGCCTTCCTCCTGCTGGGAGTGGCTCCGCTGCTGCTCAGCGTGCTCTCCTCGACCCCGTTGCCGTTGTGAACGAAAACCCTGTGAACGATCACCAGATGCGTCCGCATCCTCAGAGAAAGAAGGAACACCATGAACACCATCCCCTCCCTCACCCGCGGCCGCGCCGCGTCGCTCTTCGGCGACGACTCCGGTGCGGCCACCGCCGAGTACGCGATCACCACCATGGCCGCCGTCGCCTTCGCGGGGCTGCTGGTCGTCATCATGCGGTCCGATGAGGTGCGCGGCATCCTCACGGATCTTGTGCGGCGGGCGTTGACGGTGTCGTGATGCGGGCGACTCCCAGGAAGCCGTTGCTCCGGGAGGATCGCGGTTCGGTCGCGGCCGAACTCGCGCTCGCGCTTCCCGCCGTCGTGCTCGCGCTGTTGCTGGGCGCGGGTGCGCTGGGAGCAGCCTCCCGACAGGTCGCACTGCAGGATGCCTCTGCCGATGCGGCTCGTCTGCTCGGACGGGGAGAGGGGGCGGATGCCGCGGCGGGAACGGTGCAGCGGGCGGTCCCCGGCGCCACGGTGTCATCCTCTCTCTCCGGCGACCTGGTCTGCGTCACGACCTCGCTCGAGGTCACGATCGGTGCCGTCATCCGGATCCCGGTGCGGGCGTCGAGCTGCGCGCTCGCCGGGGGGCTCTGATGGCGGGCTCGGCGCTCGCCGCGGGCGTCCTCGCCGCGGCCGCGGCGCTGTCCCTAGGACTCACCGTGGTCGGCGGCGCGGCGGTGGTCGCGCAGCGCACGGCCGGGGCGGCGGATGCGGCAGCGCTTGCGGCCGCCGATGCCGCCAGCGGTGCGGTGCCCTCCGCAGACGAGCCCTGCACGCTGGCCGGGAGGGTGGCGCGGGCAGCCGGCGCCACCCTCACCGGCTGCCGGGTCGAGGGCTTCGTGGCGACCGTGGAGGTGCAGGCGGCGTACGCTGGTCTGGCTGCCGTCTCCCGCGCCCGTGCCGGGCCACCCGAGGGTCAATGACGGCGGCGCGACCTCACTCACTGTGAATGACCCCGCACAGTGGTGTGTATGGTGTGCTTCGAAGAAAGGACGCCCCCTTGGCTGAAGGCAAGAAGCTCGTCATCGTCGAGTCCCCGACGAAGATGCGGTCTATTCAGGGATACCTCGGCGACGGTTACGAGGTGCTCAGCTCGGTCGGGCACATCCGCGACCTCGCCGACAAGAAGGACATCCCGGCCGCCGACAAGGAGGCATACGGGAAGTACTCGATCGACATCGAGAACGGCTTCGACCCCTACTACGTCGTCTCCGACCGCAAGACGAAGACGGTCGCCGAACTCAAGCGGGCGCTGAAGACCGCCGACGAGCTCCTGCTCGCCACTGATGAGGACCGCGAAGGCGAGGCGATCGCCTGGCACCTGCTGGAGACGCTGAAGCCCAAGGTCCCGGTCAAGCGGATGGTGTTCCACGAGATCACCAAGGATGCGATCCAGGCCGCGGTCGGCAACACCCGTGAGCTCGACCATGACCTCGTCGATGCCCAGGAGACCCGTCGGATCCTCGACCGCCTGTACGGCTGGGACGTCTCGCCGGTGCTCTGGTACAAGGTGAAGACCGGTATCTCCGCGGGCCGCGTGCAGTCCGCCGCGACGCGCCTGATCGTCGACCGGGAACGCGAGCGCATGGCGTTCACCTCTGCCGAGTACTGGGACGTCGATGCCGACGCCGCCGCGACCGGCACGCACTTCAAGATCCGGCTCGTCCGCGTGGACGGCGGGCAGCTCGCCCGGGGAACCGACTTCGACGACGAGGGAAAGCTGAAGAAGGCCGTCGTCATCCTCGACGAGGCCACCGCGGCCGCACTCGCGCAGGCGGTCGACGCGGTGGGCGCGGGAACCGTCACCAAGGTCGAGGCGAAGCCCGGCACGCGCAGCCCGTACGCGCCGTTCACGACCTCGACCCTGCAGCAGGAGGCCGGCCGCAAGCTCTCGATGGGTGCGAAGCAGGCGATGGGCGTCGCCCAGCGTCTGTACGAGAAGGGGTACATCACCTATATGCGAACGGACTCCACGGCGCTGAGCACCCAAGCGGTGCAGGCGGCGCGGAGCCAGGCCGTCGCGCTGTACGGCGACGCCGCCGTGCCGCTGAAGCCGCGCGTCTACAAGTCCAAGAGCAAGAACGCCCAGGAGGCGCACGAGGCGATCCGTCCCTCGGGTGAGAACTTCCGGAAGCCCTCGTCGCTCTCTGGCGAACTCGACCGAGACGAGCAGCGGCTGTACGACCTGATCTGGAAGCGCACCGTCGCCAGCCAGATGGCCGACGCGAAGTATGAGACGACCACGGTCACGATCGCCGTCGACACGTCGTCCGAGCTCAAGGGAGCGAGCGCCGCCCAGCTGGCCGAGTTCACGGCATCCGGCACCGTGTACACCTTCAAGGGATTCCTCGAAGCGTACGAAGAGGGGCGCGACGAGAAGCGCGGCGATGCGGATGCCGCCGAGAACCAGTCCCTCCCCGCCGTCGCCGTGGGCGACGAACTCGCCGTGGCGGATGCCGAGGCGAAGGGCCACCGCACGACGCCCAAGCCCCGCTACACGGAGGCCTCGCTCGTCAAGGTCCTCGAGGAGAAGGGCATCGGCCGCCCGTCGACCTTCGCCTCCATCCCCGAGACGATCCTCGATCGCGGCTACGCCGTCAAGCGCGGTCAGGCGCTCGTGCCCACCTGGCTCGCCTTCAGCGTCGTGCGCCTCCTCGAAGAGCACTTCGCCGACCTCGTCGACTACGACTTCACGGCCGCACTCGAAGACGACCTCGACACCATCGCCCGTGGAGAGCGCAACCGGGTGGAGTGGCTGAAGTCGTTCTACTTCGGCTCGGACTCGCGCACCGGTCTGCGTCAGGTCGTCGACAACCTCGGCGAGATCGACGCCCGCGCGCTGAACTCGACGCGGATCACCGACACGGCGACGTTGCGGTTCGGCAAGTACGGCCCGTACCTCGAGATCGCCGACCCGGAGAACCCCGAGGCGAAGCCGCGCATCGTCAACGTGCCGGAAGACCTCGCTCCCGACGAACTGACCGCGGCCAAGGCGCAGGAGCTCATCGATGCTCCGGTCGCCGGAGACCGCGTGCTGGGAGAGAACCCCGAGAACGGCAAGATCGTCGTCGTGAAGGACGGCCGGTTCGGTCCGTACGTGCAGGAGAACGATCCGGTGTCCGAAGATGCCGCGGTGGACGAGTCCACCGGAGAGGTCGTCGACAAGCCCAAGCCGAAGCGCGGGGCGAAGAAGGACACGGCCCCGAAGCCGCGCACCGGATCGCTCTTCCGTTCGATGTCGGTTGACTCGATCGACCTCGACACCGCTCTCCAGTTGCTGAGTCTCCCGCGCGTCGTGGGCGTCGACCCGGAATCGGGCGACGAGATCACGGCGCAGAACGGCCGATTCGGTCCGTACCTGAAGAAGGGCACGGACTCCCGCTCGCTCGAGAGCGAATCGCAGATCTTCGACGTCACGCTCGAGCAGGCGCTCGAGATCTACGCGCAGCCGAAGTACGGAGCGGGTCGCCGTGCGTCCAGCGCGCTCGCCGAGTTCGAGGCAGACCCGGTCAGCGGCAAGCCGATCCGCATCCGCGACGGCCGTTTCGGCGCGTATGTGACCGACAGCGAGACGAACGTGACGATCCCGCGCGGGCAGAAGGTCGAGGACATCACGTTCGAGGTCGCTGTGGAGATGCTGGCGGAAAAGCGCGCGAAGGGTCCGGCTCCCAAGCGCGGTGCCCGGACGGCCGCGAAGAAGGCACCCGCGAAGAAGGCACCCGCGAAGAAGACACCGGCGAAGAAGACGGCAGCGAAGAAGCCCGCCGCCAAGACGACGGCCGCGACCTCGACGGCGAAGAAGCCCGCCGCCAAGAAGGCCACCGGCACCGCGACCGCCGCAGCCCGGTCGGCGGCAGCCAAGAAGGCGGCCGCCACCCGGGCGGCGAATGCCGCTGCCAAGGCGGACTCGTGACCGCAGGTCCCGGTGTGTGGATCACGCTCGAAGGCGGAGACGGCTCGGGCAAGACCACACAGTCGAACCTGCTCGCCTCGTGGCTGACGGATGCCGGACACACGGTCGTGCGTACCCGTGAACCGGGTGGCTCAGAGGTCGGGCAGCTGATCCGCGACATCGTGCTGCACCACCGCGGCGACATCGCGCCCCGCGCCGAGGCGCTGCTGTATGCGGCCGACCGCGCCCATCACGTCGCCGCGGTGGTCCGCCCGGCTCTCGCCCGCGGTGAGGTGGTGCTGCAGGACCGCTACCTGGACTCCTCGGTCGCCTACCAGGGCGCCGGACGGGTGCTCGATGCGACCGAGATCCGCGAGCTGTCGCTCTGGGCCGCCGAGGGTGCGCTGCCCGACCTGACCGTGCTGCTCGACCTCGATCCGGCCGCGGCCCGCGTCCGTCTCGACTCGGCGGACAAGCCGTTCGACCGCCTCGAGGCCGAGAAGGCCGAGTTCCACGGTCGCGTCCGCGACGCATATCTCGCGCTCTCCGCCGCAGAGCCGGAGCGGTTCCTGGTGGTGGATGCTGCGGCATCCGCCGATGAGATCGCCACCCGCATCCGAGACCGCGTCGACGAACTGCTCGCCTCCCGCTGACCCGCGCGTCCCACCCGGGGTGGGTGCCGTGGGTGTCGGTGCTCCCGATTAGGCTGAGGACATGCCCCAGACCGTCGCCGCCCCGTTCCCGTGGGCCGACGTATGGGGGCAAGACGCCGCTGTCGAGACACTGCGCGCCGCCGCATCCGATCCCGCCGCCCTCTCGCACGCCTGGCTCATCACGGGCCCACCCGGTTCCGGTCGTTCCACGCTCGCGCACGCGTTCGCCGCGGCACTGATCGCGGACCACCCCGAAGACGAGAACACCATGCGGCAGGTGCTGGCCGGCACCCATCCCGATGTCACGGCGCTCCGCACCGACAAGGTGATCATCACGATCGCCGAGGCCCGCGCCCTCGTGGAACGGTCGTACTTCGCGCCGTCCGCCGGCCGCTACCGGGTCATCGTGGTCGAAGACGCCGACCGCATGGTCGAGCGCACATCGAACGTGCTGCTCAAGGCCCTCGAGGAGCCGCCCGAGCAGACGGTCTGGGTCCTGTGCGCCCCGAGCGAGGCCGATCTGCTGCCGACCATCCGTTCCCGCGTGCGCTCGCTGCGACTCCGCGAGCCCGACGTCGCCGACGTGGCACGGTTGATCAGCCTCCGCACCGGTGTCGACGAGACCATCGCCGAGCAGGCCGCCCGCCACGCGCAGCGCCACATCGGCATGGCGCAGCGGCTCGCGACCGACGAATCCGCGCGACGCCGTCGCGACGACACGCTCCGGTCCGTGCTGGGAGTACGCGGCGTCGGCGACGCGGTCGAGGTCGCCGGTCGTATCATCCAGGCAGCGACAGAAGACGCCAAGGCCCTCACCGCTGAGCGTGACGCGACCGAACGGGCCTCGCTGCTGCACACGATCGGCATCGCCGAGGGACAGGCCGTGCCGCCGGCACTGCGCACCCAGCTGTCCGCGCTCGAAGACGATCAGAAGAAGCGGGCCACCCGCAGCCTGCGCGACGGCATCGACCGCGTGCTCACCGATCTGCAGTCGCTCTTCCGCGATGTCGTGATGCTGCAGTTCGGCCGGGGGGACGATCTGATCAACCGCGAGCTGCGTGACGAGCTGAGCGCGCTCGCGTCCGCCTGGCCTGAGACCCGTACTCTTGTCGTACTTGACCACCTTGCCGAGACGCGGCAGTCGCTGGAGCGCAACATCGCCCCGCTGCTCGCCCTGGAGAGCTTGCTCGTGACCATCACGAGCGGGAGGAAACCGTGAACACTCGATCCACTTCCCGCTTCCGTCGCCTCGCCGTCGTCATCGCGGGTCTCGCTGCGGCATCCGTGGCGCTCTCGGGGTGCCTGTACGCGATGATCCCCGAGCAGGCCGCACCGCGTCCCTCGAAGACGAACACGCCCGACACCGAGGGTGTCGCCGCCGATCTGCTTCCGTTCTACTCGCAGAAGCTGGAGTGGACCGACTGCGGCACCGGCTTCGACTGCACCGAGGTGACGACGCCCCTCGACTGGGAGAACCCCGGCGAGGGAGACATCACCCTGTCGGTCGTGCGTCACCAGGCCGAGGGCACGGCGATCGGCTCGCTGCTCACCAACCCGGGCGGACCGGGCGCCAGCGGCGTCTCACTCGTGAAGGACAGCCTTGACTTCGCCGTCGGAGCCGACCTCATCGAGAACTACGACGTGATCGGATTCGACCCCCGCGGAGTCGGGGAGTCGACGCCCGTGACCTGCTACGACGCGACCGACATGGACGCCTACCTCTACACGATCCCGGCCGCGAAGCGGGGGAGCGCCGAGTGGGAGGCCGAGCTGCTCGATGCGCACACGGCGTTCGCCGAGGCGTGCGACGCCAACAGCGGCGGCATCCTCCCGCACATCACGACGATCAACGCGGCCCGCGACATGGACCTCATCCGCGCTTTGCTGGGCGACAAGGAGCTGAACTACCTCGGCTACTCGTACGGCACGTTCCTCGGTGCGACGTACGCCAAGCTCTACCCCGAGAAGGCCGGCCGACTGGTGCTCGATGGCGCGATCGACCCCGCCGTCCCCGGGCTCGAGGTCGGCGCCACCCAGGCTCTCGGCTTCGAATCGGCGCTGCGCGCCTTCATGCAGAGCTGCCTCGACTCCGGCTCCTGCCCTTTCAACGGTTCGGTCGACGATGCCATGGCCGATCTCGGAGCGCTGCTCGCCAGCGCCGATCGAGCGCCGCTGGAGAACGGCGACGGACGCCTGCTGGGCGCGGACTCGCTGATGACCGCCGTCATCGCCGCCCTGTACTCGGAGGACAACTGGAGCTTCCTCTGGGAGACGCTGGGCGAGGTGCTCCAGGGTGATCCGACGAACGCGTTCTACCTCGCGGACTTCTACAACTCGCGCGAGGACGGCACGTACACCGACAACTCGACCGAGGCGTTCCGCGCGTACAACTGCATGGACTACCCGGTCGAGGACGACCCTGACGCCGAGGCCGCGATCGAGAAGAAGATCGCCGAGGGGGCGCCGACGATCGCGCCGTATTGGACCGGTCCCGACTCGTGCTCCGTCTGGCCGTACCCGCCCACCGGCACCCGCGCCGAGATCACGGCCGAGGGGGCGGGCCCCATCCTCGTGATCGGCACGACGAACGACCCGGCGACTCCGTACGAGTGGTCCGAATCGCTCGCGGGTCAGCTCGAGGAAGGCGTGCTCATCACCCGCGTCGGTGAGGGGCACACCGGCTACAACAAGGGCAACTCGTGCGTCGACGATGCCGTCGAGGGCTTCCTCCTCGACGACGTGGTTCCGGAAGACGGTCTGCGCTGCGAGTGATCGCGGCTCGATTCGCGACGAGCCGCGAGACAGGGTAATATCGGTGATCGTGCCGCTCACGCGTCGCACGCCGCCTTAGCTCAGTCGGCAGAGCATCTCACTCGTAATGAGAAGGTCGTCAGTTCGATTCTGACAGGCGGCTCCGAAGGCCCCGTGATGCGAAGAACATCACGGGGCCTTTCCCGTTCCCACCGCGTACCCTCGAAGCATGAGCAGAGCACTTCTCATCATCGACGTGCAGAACGACTTCACCGAGGGTGGCGCTCTCGCGGTCGCCGGAGGGGATGCCGTGGCATCCGCTGTCTCCGCCTTCCTGGCGGCGCACGCCTCCGACTACGCGGTGATCGTCGCCTCCCGCGACTGGCACCACGCCGACGGTGACAACGGCGGGCACTTCGCCGCGGCTCCCGATTTCATCGACACCTGGCCGCGGCACTGCGTCGCGGGGACCGACGGGGCCGCGTACGATCCGCTCCTCTCGACGGATGCCGTGACCCATCATGTGCAGAAGGGGCAGGGGAAGCCGGCGTACTCGATGTTCGAGGGCACGACGCAGAACGGCGACACCGTCGGCGCCGTGCTGACCGCCGCGGGCGTGCTGAGCGCGGATGTCGTCGGAATCGCCACCGATCATTGCGTGCGTGCCTCGGCGCTCGACGCGATCACCCACGGAGTCCACGTGCGGATCCTCACCGACCTCGTGGCGGGTGTCGGGGCGGAGTCGAGCGAGGCGGCGCTGGCCGAGCTGGCACACGCGGGCGCCGAGCTCGTCCCGAGCACCGACGGATGAGTCGCAGCGTCCTGCTGCTGCGTGCCGTGAACGTCAACGGGCGCAACAGCGTGCCGATGGCGCGGCTGCGAGAGGTGCTCGCCGACGAGACCGACCTGACCGACGTCGCCACGTACATCGCCAGCGGGAACATCGTGTGCGCGACTCCCCGGAAGCCCGCCGCCGCCTGCGCCTCCGTGCAGAAGGCGATCGCCGCGGAGTTCGGCGTCGACACCCCGGTGATCCATCGGACTCACGCGCAGCTCGTGGCATCCGAGAAGGCTCAGCCGTTCCCGGACGGCGAGGAGAAGTTCGTTCATGCCATGTTCCTCGCGGGGGCCGCGAGCCCCGGAGCCGTCGCGGCCCTGGAGGAACGACTGCAGCCAGGTGAGCACCTCGCCCTCGTGGGCGACGATCTGTGGATCGACTACGGACCGGGCGGCGTGCACTCGACGAAGCTCACCAAGGCCGTGCTGGATCGTGCGCTCGGCGTCGCCGGCACGGCACGGAACCTGCGCACCACGCGCAAGCTCATCGAGCTCACCGTCTGATGCCGACCGGGCCGGTCGAGCTGTCGCTGCCGTTCACTGGCCGCTGGACGGTGCAGAACAGCCCCGCGTCCCGAGTGCCCAGCCACGGGACGACGCTCTTCGGCACCTCCCACGCGATCGACTTCGTGCCGGTGGGAGCCGACGGGCGCAGTGCGCCGCGGACAGTGAGGAGCCTGTTCGCGACCGAGTCCCCGGAGGCTTTCGTCGGTTTCGGGCGGCCACTCCTCGCCCCCGTGTCGGGTGAGGTCGTCGCCGTCCTCGACGGGGAGCAGGATCACGCTGCACGCCGTTCGCTGCCCGCGCTGATCGGCTACGCGCTCACCCAGGGTGCCCGGATTCGGCGAGGAGCTGCCGCCATCGCGGGCAATCACGTGATGATTCGCGCGGGTGGCTCGTTGGTGTTGCTCGCGCACCTGCGGAATGGATCCCTGCTCGTGCGGCCGGGGCAGCAGGTGGCTGCGGGGGAGCAGGTCGGCGAGTGCGGCAACTCCGGCAACAGCACCGAGCCGCACGTGCACGTGCAGGTCTCAGCATCCTTCGACCGCCAGGCGCAGGGGATACCGCTGTGCTTCCGGCATCCGTCTGGCGGATGCTGGGTCCCGAGGAACGGCGAGATCGTCGAGGCCTGACGGCTCGGTCACGGTCTCTCCACCTGCACCTCGGTCGAGAGCGCCATCGGCGGCGCGGATGGATTCTGCTGCATGTCGACGCGCCGCGTGCTGCACCCGGCGCAGCGCACGTAGACGACCGTGCCCTCGCTCGTCGGATGCCGTGACTCGACGAGCCAGGCATGCTCGTGGGCGGGGACGGGTGGCGAGATGCGGCGGATCGGGAGGGTGTTCGATGAGGTCATGCCTCCAGCGTGATGTAATGCTCTTATGCATCTCAACCCTTACGGTGAATATGCCGTACTGCTGGCTGCATCACTCGCCAACGACTGGCCGGCGGATCGCGCGGGTATCGAGGCCCGCACGCTCGAGCTCGGCATGACGCAGACCTTCCCACCCGCGCCCGGCGATCACTCCGCGGTCAGGGGCGTCATCGACGACTGGCTCCGGATCGTCGACGAACCCGATGCGGATGCGCGCGCTGAGCTGCTGAACACGCAACTCGCCGCCGCCGCTGCCTACCCGCGCCTGACGAACCACGACGGGGAGGGCTGGCATCTGCACTACCGGGACGACGTACCATCGCTGCCGTACGTGCTCCGCGCGATCATCAACCTCGGAACGTCGCTGCACCTGGTCACCCGAGGCATGAGCCGACTGGGGCGCTGCCAGGCAGCTCCGTGCACCAACGTCGTCGCCGACGTCACGCGCAACGGTCGCCAGCGGTTCTGCTCCGTGCGCTGCGCCAACCGCGCGGCCGTGCGTCGTCACAGGGCGCGGGCTGCCTGACCCGCCGGAGCCGGACAGCAGAAGACCGCCGGTCGGCCGACCGGCGGTCTTCGCGTCTCAGGCTCAGGCTCGTGATCAGGCCGTCTGTCCGGCGTGCGGGCCTTCGCCGATCTCCTCGACGAGCTTCGCGTTGAACGCAGGCAGGTCGTCCGGGGTACGGCTCGAGACCAGGCCCTCGTCGACCACGACCTCCTCGTCGACCCAGGTGGCCCCGGCGTTGCGGAGGTCGGTCGTGAGGCTGGGATAGCTGGTGAGGGTGCGTCCGTCGACGACGCCGGCCTCGATGAGGATCCAGGCGCCGTGGCAGATCACACCGACCGGCTTGTGCTGCTCGAAGAACGCGCGCGCCAGGGCGATGGACGCCTTGTCGAGTCGCAGGTGATCTGCGTTCACGACGCCGCCGGGAAGCACCAGCGCATCGAACTGATCCGCCTGCGCGTCGGCCGCGGCAAGGTCGACGGACTGCTCATGCCCGTTCTTGCCGGTGATCCGGCCGCTCTCGGGGGCGATCAGGGTGGCGCTCGCGCCTTCTCCGGTCACGGCGTCCCACGGGCTCGTGAGCTCGCTGTCCTCGAATCCGTCTGTCGCCAGGAATGCCACTCGGCTACCGGTGAGAGTCATCATTCATCCTTTCCGTGGGGGAGTCGCATCCCGATATCGGGATGTCACTCGACCCTCTCGCGAAGCGCGCAACGGGTGAAGGGGGTGGCCGATCGGAGTCGGCGATGATACGACGTTCTCGTCCTCGAACGTATCCGAGTCTGTGCGGTGGGCCCCGTGGGGCTCGAACCCACGACCCGCGGATTAAAAGTCCGATGCTCTGCCAACTGAGCTAGAGGCCCCTGGGATCAAGTCTAGTGCGCACAGAAGGGCCCGCCGGTGATCAGATCACCGACGGGCCCTTCTCCTTCTCGCGTTCCTCCCCCGAGACGAGAGAAGGTCGCTTGCCGGGAAAACCCCTCCCAGCAGGTTCAGTCCGAAATTACATCGGGGGCATCAGAACCGTGTCGATGAGGTACACGGTCGCGTTGGCGGTCTGGACGCCACCGCAGATGACGGCCGACTCTCCGTTGACCATCAGGTCGTCGCCGCTGCCGGTGACCTCGAGGTCCGCACCGTTGACCGTCGGGTGGGTGCCGGCGATGGCATCCGGAGCGATCTGGCCGGGGACGACGTGGTACGTCAGGATCGCGCTGAGGGTGTCAGCGTCGGTCTTGAGGGCCTCGATGGTGGCCGGGTCGATCTTCGCGAAGGCGTCGTCCACCGGAGCGAACACCGTGAACTCGTCACCGTTGAGCGTGTCGACGAGGTCGACGTCAGGGTTCAGCTGGCCGCTCACTGCAGCGACGAGCGTCTTGAGGAGCGGGTTGTTGGAGGCGGCCACGGCGACCGGGTCCTTCGACATGCCCTCGACCGAGCCTGCGCCGTCCGGCACTGCTTCGGCGTATGCGGCGCAACCGGAACCGACGAGGTTCGCGGCCGGGTCCATGGGCTCCGTCGACGGCTCCGACGACTCCGAGCTCTCCGGGGCCGTGGATTCCTCCGCGGGGGTGCTGCCCATCGAACAGGCGGAGAGCAGGAATGCGCTCGCCAGCGTGAGGGTGATTGCTGCGGTGACCTTCTTCTTGGTGCTGAACATCTCGAGCTCCTTCAGAACTGAGCCACGGCCTCTCCGTGGCGTTGACAGCTGTTCGGAGCCCCCCCTCGATCGGATGGGAGAAATCTGAGATTGATTGAAATCCCCCTCATCCATTAGTCACGTTCGGGTGACGTCTGCACGGGAATGATGCGGAAATACGGCATGCTGGAGGGGATGGTCATTGACGGGATAGACGTACCCGAGGACGGAACGGCGAGCGATGCGGTCGCGGCTCTCCTCGTGCGCATCGGCGACGGCGACCAGCGGGCCTTCGCAGAGCTGTATGACGTGCTCTCCTCGCGCGTGTTCGGTCTGATCCTGCGCGTACTCGTGAACCGCTCGCAGAGTGAAGAGGTGCTGCAGGAGGTCTTTCTCGAGATCTGGCAATCCGCTTCGCGCTTCGCTCCGAATAAGGGTCAAGGACGATCGTGGGTGATGACAATCGCACATCGTCGGGCCGTGGACCGGGTGCGTGCATCCCAGTCGAGTGCGGACCGTGATGTGCGGGCGGGTCTCAGGGACATCGGTGTGGCGCACGACAGTGTGGCCGAACAGGTGGAACTCGGGATCGACGGTGAGAAAGTCGTCGAAGCACTCACGGGACTGCCGGAGGTGCAGCGCGAAGCACTCGTGCTGGCGTACTACGGCGGTTACAGTCAAAACGAAATATCGGCGCTCGTGGGAGCGCCGTTGGGGACGATCAAGACACGGATGCGGGACGGTCTCAGCCGTCTGCGTGCAGCCATGGGGGTGACAGCATGAACGAGCAGGACTTCGCAGAACTGGCGGCAGGCGCTGCCCTTCACGCGCTGTCGCCCGACGATGAGCGGCGCTTCCGGGAGGCGCTCGACGCCCGTCCGGAGTGGCGCGCGATCGCAGAGGCGGATGCCGAGACGGCAGACTTCCTGGCCGGCGGCGCCGCGCTCGTGACCCCGCCCGCCGGCATCCGCTCGGCACTGCTCGCGCAGATCGCCGTGACGCCGCAGAACGGCGACGCACAGTCTTCCGGGCACGACGACGGTTCGTCCGCCGCTACCGAAACCTACGCCGAGGCTTCGGCCGACGACGCGGAGGTCCCGAAACCTCCGACGCCCGCTCGTCGACGCTGGACGCGCACGATCTTCGCCCTTGCCGCATGCCTCGCCGTGCTGGTCGGCGTCGGAATCGCCGCCGCTGCCCTCAACGGGCAGCTGAACCGTCCGGAATCCGTGATCGCACTGGAGCAGATCCAGGCCGCTGATGATGCGGAGCGGGCCACGGTCGAGCTCCCCGACGGTGGCACGGCGACCGCGCACTGGTCGGCTTCCGCCGGCGCAGCCGTGCTCGTCACCGACGGCATCCCGGCCCCGGCAGACGGCAAGGACTATGAGCTCTGGTATGTGCGCGGCGATGACGCCATCCCGGCCGGTGTCTTCGACGTCGAAGACGGCCGCGCGACGGCGGCCCTCGACGGGGACATGCAGGCGGGCGACGTCATCGCGGTGACCGTGGAACAGGCCGGAGGCTCGCCCACCGGCACGCCGACGACCGACCCGGTGATCGTGATCCCCACGGCCTGAGCGGCGCCGTTCGCGGGTAGCCTGGTTCGATGCCCGAACAGCACCACCGCCCTGTCCGTCGACCGACCAGCTCGTTCGACAACCTCGTCGGCGCGCACGACCCGGCCGAGGAGACGCGGGTCGCGCACGCGACGGCATCCGCTCTCCTCACCCGTGTGCGGGCGGACGAGAGCGGCGCGAGTGCCGAACGTCTGGTCGCGTTCACCGCCGAGCACGGGATCGACGCGATCGCGGAACTGTGGTCGAAGGCGCCGTCCCGCACCCTGCCGGGAGCGCTGTGGCGGCTGTACATCCTGCAGTTGGCGATCCACGGCGACCCGCGCACGGCGGCGCTGCTGTACGAGCGCGGCCGCATCGAGCTGCCGTCGGCGGATGTCGTCGTCGCCGGCGCGCCGGTCCCGGCCGACCCGGATGAACTCGTCGCGCTCATCGACACGATCCTGCGCGGGGCGTTCCGCGGCGACTTCGCCGTGGCACTCGACCGCGCCGCGGCGTTCTGCCGTGTGCAGGCTTCGGGCGCCACGCACACCGCTGACGACTACGAGCCCACGGAGCCGTCGCGGGCCAGCGAGCTCACGACACGCGCGCTCCGGCTGAGCAGCTACGGACAGGATCTGTCGGCGGGCCGCCGTTCTGTGGCGGACGGGGATGCTGGCCTGAGGCCGCGCCGCCGATTCGCACCGCCTCCGGGCAGAGAAAGACCGGGCCGCAAAAACGCCTCACGGCGGAAGGCCGCTCAAAGCGGCAAAAAATGGAGCCCGGGGTTATGCGGCCCGGCCACTCAATTATAACGCCATGCCCCCGTCGGTATTCCCGGCCTCTAGGCTCGGAACATGACCCGGCGCTTCGCACTGATGATCGATCCCGTCACCGCCGACGAGGACCGCCCCGACTTCCGCGGCACCTTCACCTCGGTGGATGCCGCGGCGCCGGCACTGAGCGTGGGGGAGCTGAGCACACAACGCGGAGACGGTGTCTTCGAGTCCATCGGCGTGGTCGACGGGCACGCGCAGGAGGTCGTGCCGCACCTCGAGCGGTTGGCGCATTCGGCGCGGCTGTGCGACCTGCCGGCTCCGAATCTCGCGCAGTGGCGGCAGGCGATCGAGCAGGCTGCGGCGGAGTGCGGTGACGGCGAGGCGGTCATCAAGCTCATCCTCAGTCGCGGCGTCGAGCACGGACCCACCCCGACGGCATGGGTCACCGCCGCCCCGGCATCCGACTTCCGCACTGTGCGCACCGAGGGTGTGCGCGTCGTCACCCTCGACCGCGGCTACGACCTCGGCGCGGCCGAACGGGCGCCCTGGCTCCTGCTCGGAGCGAAGACGCTCTCGTACGCGGTGAACATGGCTGCTCTGCGCGAGGCGCACCGCCGCGGCGCGGACGACGCGATCTTCCTCTCCAGCGACGGGTTCGTGCTGGAGGCGCCGACGGCGTCCCTTGTGCTCCGGTTCGGTGACCGCTTCGTGACGCCGGCGCCCAACGGCGGCATCCTGCACGGCACGACCCAGCTCAGCGTCTACGAGCACCTGGCGGAACGAGGCTTCGAAGCCGGATACGACCGCATCCCCGCCGACGATCTGCCCCGCGCGGATGCTGCGTGGCTGGTCTCGAGCGTGCGCCTCGCCGCCCCGATCACCGCGATCGACGATGCTGTGCTCCCGGTGGATCACGCGCTGACGGGGGAGCTGAACGCGTACCTGCTGTCGCCGCGCGACTGACACCGGGGGCGTCTTGCTGGTTCCGTCCGAGCACGACTTCGGACGGCCGGGGCGACACGCCGACGGCAGGCGGCTGGACGCGGCGCGTCGCGCCTCGGCTCCGAAGTCATGCACGGCGGGCGGATGCCGGTGGGCGATCCCGACGGCGGATCGTCGCGACGACTGCCCGCTCGACCAGGTCCCAGTCGTGCACGACCATCGCGTAGTCGAACCGCAGAGTGGGGTGTCCCCAGAATGCCGCGTTGGCATCCCGCACGAGATCCTTGTGTCGATGTGACGGTCCGTCGTGATTGCCCTGCCCGTCGGTCTCGATGATGAGCCATCCATCGATGAGCAGGTCGACACGACCGGTTCCGACGATCGGTGCCTGCGTGCGAACCGTCCAGCCGAACGGGCGCAGCCGGAGCCGCACAAGGGATTCGAGCCCGCTGTCGGAATCGGCGCGCGAGAACATCACGAGGTCTCGGCCCCTCGCGCTCAGCGACTTGCGCAGCCATCGGAGTCCGGCAGTGTCGATGACGCCCTGCCGCCGGGCGGACTCCAAGGCGACGAAGAAGTGCTCGTCACCGCGGCAGCGGAAGATCTGGACGAGTATTCGGGGGACAGTCGGAAGCGCGAACGGCGACGTCGCGGATCCGTCATCCCAGTGCGCGACGCAGGCGCAGGTCTCCTCGTCGTGCGGGTACTGATGGCGATCCGAGTGCATCCATACGTGGAGCTCCGGGTCGCCGAGCACCCAGAGGCCGAGGTGTCGGGCCGCCGACTCGCAGCCGAGAGCTCCACCGTGCGCGGCGGCCGTGATCACCGCCGCGCAGGCGTGCGCCCCGGCATACACGCCCCGCCGAACTCGGGAGATTCCACCGCGGCGCAGCCGGCGCTCTATCTCGCGGCGGGTCATCCTCTCTCTCAGCGCTCGGTAGGTCCACACTTGATCGCCGTCCATCGTGCACATCGATCGAGGATGCCGCGCCCCCGGCATCCGCATCCGCCCTCGTGCCACTCTTCGGGGATGACCTCTTCGTCTTCCCTTCTGTGGAGGAA
Source organism: Microbacterium sp. W4I20 (assembly GCF_030816505.1). NCBI lineage: Bacteria > Bacillati > Actinomycetota > Actinomycetes > Micrococcales > Microbacteriaceae > Microbacterium > Microbacterium sp. W4I20. The sequence continues at coordinate 3,737,134 of NZ_JAUSYB010000001.1, forward strand.
CAGTCGCGCGTGCACAGCTTCGGAGTTGCAGCCGCACACCCCGCAGAACCGGGCTTTCGAGCGGCGAGTCGCGCGTCCAGTCCGAAGTCGTGCACGGCGGCCGGCGGTCGGCCCGGGGCGGGGACGGAGAAAGGGCTCGGATGCCGAAGCATCCGAGCCCTTCCCGAGGTCCAGCGACCTATCCGAAGCGACCCGAGACGTAGTCCTCGGTGGCCTGGATGGACGGCGTGGTGAAGATGGTCTTCGTGTCGTCGTACTCGATGAGCTTGCCGGGCTTGCCGGTGCCGGCGATGTTGAAGAACGCCGTCCGGTCGGAGACGCGGCTCGCCTGCTGCATATTGTGCGTGACGATGACGACGGTGTACTGCTGCTTGATCTCGGCGATCAGCTCCTCGATCGCGAAGGTCGAGATCGGGTCGAGGGCGGAGCAGGGCTCATCCATCAGGATCACGTCGGGGGACACCGCGATCGCACGGGCAATGCACAGACGCTGCTGCTGACCGCCGGAGAGACCGGAGCCCGGCTTGTCGAGACGGTCCTTGACCTCGTTCCAGAGGTTGGCGCCCTTCAGCGACTGCTCGACCAGGGCATCCTGGTCGCTCTTGGCCATGCGCGTGTTGTTGAGCTTGACGCCCGCCAGCACATTCTCCTTGATCGACATCGTCGGGAACGGGTTCGGCCGCTGGAAGACCATTCCGACGCGACGGCGTACGAGCACGGGGTCGACGTTGGAGTCGTAGAGGTTGCGTCCGTCGATCAGGACCTCGCCCTCGACGCGCGCTCCGGGAATGACCTCGTGCATGCGGTTGAGCGTGCGGAGGAAGGTCGACTTGCCGCAGCCGGACGGGCCGATGAACGCCGTCACGGTGTTCGGCTTGATGTCGATGCTCACGCCCTCGACGGCGAGGAAGTCGCTGTAGTAGACGTTGAGGTCGTTGACTTCGATGCTCTTGGACACCTGGGATCCTTCTTCTCGATCGGGAAAGGGGAGCCGGTTCAACGGCCGTTGGTCTTGGGGGCGAACACCTTGGCGATGACGCGCGCCAGGAGGTTCAGGAGCATCACGATGACGATCAGCGTGAGCGCCGATGCCCAGGCGCGCTCGATGAACGCGTCGGACGGGATGCCGGGGTACTTGGCCTGCATGTACGAGAACACCGGCAGGGTCGCCATCTGTCCGCTGAACATGTTGAGGTTCAGGCTCGGCACGATGCCGACGGTGAGGAGCAGCGGAGCCGTCTCGCCGATGACGCGGGAGATGGCGAGCATGATGCTCGTCGTGATGCCGGCGATCGCGGTGGGGATCACGACCTTGAGGATCGTGAGCCACTTCGGCACACCGAGGGCATAAGCGGCCTCGCGCAGCTCGTTCGGCACGATGCGCAGCAGCTCCTCCGAGCCGCGGACGACGACCGGGATCATCAGCACCGACAGGGCAAGCGAGCCCATGATGCCCATTCGTGTTCCGGGCCCCATGATCAGGGCGAACACCGAGTAGATGAACAGACCGGCGACGATGGACGGGATGCCCGTCATGACGTCGACGAGGAAGGTGATGCCGCGGGCGAGCCGGCGACCCTCACCGTATTCGACGAGGTAGATCGAGGTCATCAGGCCGATCGGCACGGAGATGATGGTCGCGCCGAGGGTGATGAGCACGGTGCCCCAGATGGCGTGGATCGCGCCACCGCCCTCGCCGACGACGTTGCGCATCGAGAAGCTGAAGAACTCTCCGTCGAAGCGGGTGAGTCCGTTGACGACCACCGTGTAGAGGAGCGAGATCAGGGGGAGCAGAGCGACCACGAACGCGGAGGAGACCAGGGCCGTCATCAGCCGGTCAGTCGCGTGGCGGCGGCTCTCGACGACCGTCGACAGCGCGAAGATGGCGACCATGTAGATGAGCAGGCCCACCACCAGGGTGAGTGCGATGTTGAAGTCGGCCGGGTCGCCACCGCTGTTCGCGAGAGCGAAGATCACGGCCGAGACCGCGAAGCATCCGAGGAGCAGCGCCCAGGGCGCCCACTTCGGCAGGTGGCCGGCGGTGGTCGACATGGTCGTCGACGCCGGGGCGATGGGGGTGGCAGTGGCGGTCATGTCAGTTGGCTCCCGAGAACTCGGCGCGACGCGAGACGATCCAGCGAGCGAGGAAGTTGACCGCGAAGGTCACGATGAACAGGATCAGACCGGCGGCGATGAGCGTGTTGACGCCCTCATCGTGCGCCTCCGGGAACCGCAGGGCGATGATCGCGGGGATCGTCGTCGGGTTCTCCGGATTGATGAGGTTGAAGGTGACGATGCCGAGCGGCGACAGCACGAGCGTCACCGCCATGGTCTCGCCGAGAGCGCGGCCGAGGCCGAGCATCGCGCCCGACACCATGCCACTGCGGGCGAAGGGCAGCACCGCCATGCGGACCATCTCCCAGCGCGTCGCCCCGAGGGCCAGAGCTGCTTCCTCGTGCAGCCGCGGCGTCTGCAGGAAGACCTCGCGGCAGATCGCGGTCATGATCGGCAGGATCATTACCGCGAGCACCAGGGAGGCGGTGAGGATCGTCTTGCCGGTACCAGAGGGCGTGCCGGAGAAGAGCGGGATGAAGCCGAGGTTCTCGTTCAGCCACTTGTAGAAGGGCACCAGCATCGGGGCGAAGGTGAGCGCGCCCCAGAGACCGAAGACGACCGAGGGCACGGCGGCCAGGAGGTCGATGACGTAGCCGAGCACCCCGGCGAGGCGGCGCGGGGCGTAGTGCGAGATGAACAGTGCGATGCCGATCGCGATCGGCGCCGCGATGACGAGGGCGATGGCGCTCGACCAGAGAGTTCCGAAGACGAAGGGCCAGACCCAGGAGGCGAAGGCCTCGCCCTCGAGGATGTGGTTGCCCGAGGTGTCGGGGGCGAGCGCGGGCAGGGCCTGGATGATCAGGAAGATCGCGACGGCCGCGAGGGTGACGAGGATGATGATTCCGGCGCCGAGAGCGGTTCCGGAGAAGATGCGATCGCCGCGCCGGCGCAGGGTGGGGCGCGCTTCGGACGGACGGACGTCGCTTTCGGGATCCGTCGTGGTGGTTGTCATCGGAGCGGCTCCACTGGTTCGGCGGGACGTTCGGGCTTTTCATGGGGGTGCCCCCGCGTGTGCTGAGCTGCTGTCGCGCAGCACACGCGGGGGCGACGGGGTCCTCAGCGCGGGGCCGAGGACCGGATCACTCGGTGACGATCGCGTCGATCGCGGCGCTGACCTGGTCGCGCAGCTCGCCCGAGATGGGCGCGCTGCCGGCGGCCTCGGAAGCGACCTTCTGGCCGTCCTCCGATGCGACGTACTCGAAGTAGGCCTTCACCACGGCGGCGGCCTCGGCGTCGTCGTACTCGACGCAGCCGATCAGGTACGAGACCAGTGCGATCGGGTAGGAGCCGGCGGGGGCGGCGGCCGGGTCGACGTCGTAGGCGAGGTCGTGGTCCGAGCGGCCCTCTTCGAGCGGCGACGCGGCGACGAGCGCGGCGGCGGCATCGGCCGAGTAGGGCACGTACTCGCCCTCGACCTCGACGGCGACCTGGCCGAGGTCCTTCGCCTGCGAGGCGTCGGCGAAGCCGATGTAGCCGACGCCGTTGGTGATGGCGTTCACGACGCCGGAGGTGCCGTCGCCGGCCTCACCGGTCTGCAGCGGCCACTCGTCGGCGGCTTCGTAGGTCCAGACGTCGGGAGCGACGGCGCTGAGGTACTTGGTGAAGGTCTCCTGCGTGCCCGACGGGTCTGCGCGGTGCACGGGGACGATGGCCTGGTCGGGGAGCTCGACGCCCTCGTTCTGCGAGGCGATGGCCTCGTCGTTCCAGTTGGTGATCGTGCCGGCGAAGATGCCCGCGATGGTCTTGCCGTCGAGGTTCAGCTCGTCGATGCCCTCGAGGTTGAAGGCGACGGCGACCGGGGAGATGTAGACCGGGATCTCGACGATCTCGTCCGACGCGCACGAGCCGAAGCCGCCGGCGGCGAGCTCGTCGGCGTTGAACGCGCGGTCCGAGCCGATGAAGTTGGAGGAGCCGGCGATGAAGTTCTCGCGGCCGGTGCCGGAGCCCGTCGCCGTGTAGTTGACCGTCGTGTCGGGGTTCGCGGTCTGGAACGCGGCGACCCAGGCCTGCTGGGCGGCTTCCTGCGAGGAGGCGCCGGTGGCCTCGATCGTGCCGGAGAGGGTGGACTCGGAGGGGGCGTCGGAGCTTCCGCCCGTTCCGCCTTCGTTCGCGGCACAGCCGGCGAGTGCGAGAGCGGCGACGGCGCCGATGGCGCCGATTCGTGCGATTCGGGAGATCTTCACTGTGGATCCTTCGATCTTGGATGGGTGGGGCCCGGTGCAGGGCACACAGTGACGCTATGTGCGGCGGTTAACGAGACTCTCCCGCACAGGTGAACGGCAGGTGAACGACGGACGACTCTCTGGGGCCGATCCCAGCGTCCGTGCGGGCGCGCGGCGGGGCCCGCCGACGCGATGCGACGACGTGACGCTCGGCGGCGAGAACTCAGACCTTGGGGATGTGCGTCTCGATCGCGATGATGCCGGAGCCCGGGTTCGTGGCCGAGAGGTGCACCACCGAGAACGCGCCGGGCTCGAGGTCCGCAGCGCTGCTGAGGTAGGAGCCCTGGATCGTGCCGGTGGCGAGAGCGATCTCGGACAGCAGCCCGGGAAGGACGGGGCCGTGGCTGCAGAGGATGGCCGCCTTGCCGGAGCGCACGCGTCGTCCGACCACATGACGGAGGTCGTCCGTGCCGTCCTCCCAGGCGTCCTGACTGATCTTCTCCGTCGTGACGAACTTCCGCTCGAGCTCCTGCGCGAGGGGAGTCACCGTCTCGACGCAACGCACCGCGTCGCTGGTCACGATCTTGCGCACGCCGAAGGCACGCAGCGGCCCCACGATCGACGTTGCCTGTCGGCGCCCGCGCTCGGTCAGCGGCCGGGCGGCATCCGCTCCGTCCCATTCCGAGCGGGGCATGGCCTTCGCGTGCCGCAGCACGATCACCGGGAAGGTGCGCAGCGCCCCGTCGTCGACGAGGTGCGCGAAGAAGTCGAGGATCTCGAGATCGACCGGGTAGCTGAGCTTCGCCCGGGCCTTCTTCACGCTCACCCATTCGACCGCCGCGATCTCGCGGTTGGGCACGAAGGTCGACTCCCGGATCGCCCGGTCGGTGGCCTCGGCGGCCCAGTAGTGCACGACCTTCTGCTTCTGCGAGGCGAGGTGATAGCGGCTCACCCCGACCGGCACGCCCAGCGAGACGCGGATGCCGGTCTCCTCATGCACCTCGCGCACCGCGGTCTCGGCGAGCATCTCGCCTGGATCCACCTTGCCTTTGGGCAGGGTGACGTCGCGATACTTCGTGCGGTGGATCAGCAGGATGCGGAGCTTCCCGTCCACGATGCGCCAGACCACCGCCCCGGCGGCGTACACCGCCTTGTCGGTCCACTTCGAGGACGGCGACTGCGTCTTGCCGTGGGCGCTCTGCGTCTGCCGGACGCTCATCGAGCCGCCCGCGCTCGCCGTCGTCGCTGGATCAGTCCCATCGTCTTGTCCTGCAGGTCGACGAGCGGGTTGCCGTCGGCATCCTCGGCGTGCCGCTCCCAGACTCCGCCGGCACCGAGGTGCCACGACGTGGTTCCGGGGTCCATCGCCAGGTCGAAGAACGACTGCAGCTCCTTGAGGTGGTCCGGGTCGGTGACCCGCACCAGCGCCTCGACGCGACGGTCGAGGTTGCGATGCATCATGTCGGCACTGCCGATGTAGACCTGGGGGTCTCCGCCGTTCTCGAACGTGAAGATGCGCGAGTGCTCGAGGTATCTGCCCAGGATGCTGCGCACCGTGATGTTGCCGCTGATGCCGTCGAGGTCGGTGCGCAGACTGCAGATCCCGCGCACCCAGACGTCGACCTTCACGCCCGCGGCACTCGCGCGGTACAGCGCGTCGATGATCTCCTCGTCGACCATCGAGTTGACCTTGATGCGGATGTGGGCGGGCTTGCCGGCCTCGGCGTTCTTGCGCTCGGCGTCGATCTGCCGGACCAGGCCCTTGCGCAGATGCAACGGGGCGACGAGAAGGCGCTTGAACTTCTTCTCGATGGCGTAGCCGCTGAGCTCGTTGAAGAGGCGGGTGAGGTCCTTGCCCACCTGCGCGTCGGCTGTGAACAGTCCGAAGTCCTCGTAGATGCGGCTGGTCTTCGGGTTGTAGTTGCCGGTCCCGACGTGCGAGTAGTGCTGGAGCTTGCCCTCTTCCTCGCGGATCACGAGGGCGAGCTTGCAGTGGGTCTTGAGCCCCACCAGACCGTAGACGACGTGCACACCGGCCTTCTCGAGCTTGCGCGCCCAGACGATGTTGTTCGCCTCGTCGAAGCGTGCCTTGACCTCGACCAGCGCCAGCACCTGCTTGCCGGCCTCGGCGGCGTCGATCAGCGCCTCGACGATCGGGCTGTCGCCGGAGGTGCGGTAGAGCGTCTGCTTGATGGCGAGCACGTGCGGGTCGCGCGCGGCCTGCTCGAGGAAGGAGACGACGCTGGTGGTGAACGACTCGTAGGGGTGGTGCACGAGCACGTCCGCCTTGCGGATCGCCTTGAAGATGTCGGCGCGCGTGTTGCTGCCGGTGGGCTGGAAGGGCACAGCCGTGGTCGGGAGATGCGGCGGATACCGCAGGTCGGGGCGGTCGATGCGCGACAGGTCGAAGAGTCCTCGCAGGTCGAGCGGGCCGGGGAGGCGGTAGATCTCCTGGTCGGTGATGTCGAGCTCGCGCACCAGGAGGTCCATCGTGACCTCGTCCATGTCGTCGGTGATCTCGAGACGGATGGGCGGACCGAAGCGGCGGCGCAGCAGCTCGGCCTCGAGCGCCTGGATCAGGTTCTCGCTCTCGTCCTCCTCGATCTCCACGTCTTCGTTGCGGGTGAGGCGGAACGCGTGGTGATCGAGCACCTCCATCCCGGGGAACAGGTCTCCGAGGTGGTTCGCGATGAGTTCTTCGAGGGTCAGGAAGCGCTTGATCTCCGAGGAGCCCGGCACCTCGACGAAACGGGGCAGCATCGGCGGCACCTTGAGACGCGCGAACTCCTGGCGGCCGGTGCGGGCGTTGCGGATGCGGATCGCGAGGTTCAGCGAGAGGCCCGAGATGTACGGGAACGGGTGCGCCGGGTCGACCGCGAGCGGCATGAGCACCGGGAACACCTGTGCGCCGAAGTACTCGGAGAGCTTGGCGCGTTCCTCGTCGGTGAGCTCGGACCACACCGTGATCTCGATGCCCGACTCCGCGAGCGCCGGACGCACGAGCGACGTCCACGCCTCGGCGTGCCGCACCTGCAGGGCGTGCGCCTCGCGGGCGATGTCGGCGAGGGCGTCGGCGGGGGAACGGCCGATGTTGGTGGGTACCGCGAGACCGGTGAGGATGCGGCGCTTCAGGCCGGCGACGCGGACCATGAAGAACTCGTCGAGGTTGCTGGCGAAGATCGCGAGGAAGTTCGCCCGCTCGAGCTCGGGCAGCGACGGATCCTCCGCGAGCTCCAGCACCCGCTGGTTGAACGCGAGCCAGCTCAGCTCCCTGTCGAGGTAGCGGTGGTCGGGAAGGTGGGCGTCCGGCGCCTCGACGGCGTCGAAGTCGTCGTCTTCGGCGTCACCGAGGCCTGCGTCGGCGAGTGCGGGATCGATCATGGGGTACATCTAAGCACCGGCAGGTGACGCACGCGTGAACGGGGCGCTTCCGTCACCTCGCACCGGCCAGGGTCTCGTCCTCGTACACGTTGAACCGATAGCCGACGTTGCGCACCGTGCCGATGATCTGCTCCTGATCGCCGAGCTTGGCCCGCAGTCGTCGCACGTGCACGTCGACCGTGCGGGTGCCGCCGAAGTAGTCGTAGCCCCACACCTCGCTGAGCAGCTGCTCGCGGGTGAACACCCTCGAGGGGTGCGTGGCCAGGAAGTGCAGGAGCTGGAACTCCTTGTAGGTGAGATCGAGCGGCTTGCCGTGCAGCTTCGCCGAGTAGGACTGCTCGTCGATCGAGACGCCGGAGGCCTGTACGCGCGACGGCTCGGCGACCTCGTCGCGGCGCGCGAGACCGAGGCGCACACGGGCGTCGATCTCGGCGGGTCCGGCGTTCGCGAGGAGCACGTCGTCGATGCCCCAGTCCCCGGACAGCGCGCTCATGCCGCCCTCGGTGACGACGAGCAGCAGCGGTGCGTCCTGCCCCGTGGCGCGCAGCAGACGGCACAGCGACTTCGCGCCGACCAGGTCGTGGCGACCGTCCACGATCACGACGTCGTAGTCCGGCGCGCTGACCAGCTGCGCGGGCTCTGCGGGGATCTGTCGCACTCGGTGGCTGAGCAGCTCGAGGGCGGGCAGCACCTGCTCCGTGAGGGGAGCGTTGGTCAGAACCAGCACCACAGCCACGCGCACTCCTCACCGGCGCGGGGGTCGACGCCGTGCCGCCATGATACCGGCAGCCGATGCGCAACAATGGAGTCATGTCGGATCCAGCTCTCGCACCGCGTAACGCCGTCGGCGGCGTGGTCGCCGTCTGGGCGACGGCCTTCGTCGCGACCGTCGCCGTCGGAATCCTCGTGCCGGAGGAGTGGCGCATCCCGTGGCTGCTCGTCGCTTTCGGCGGTGTCGTGCTGCTCTCCTTCGCGGTGCAGCTCTGGTACGGACGCACCCAGGGATTCATCTTCCGCGTGGCGGGGAGCGTCACCGGCGCACTCCTGCTGATGGGGATCATCTCCGTGGGCTTCGGCCTGGCCGCGCTGATCCCGACCTGAGTTCTGCCCGGCGCCTGTCGGGCGCGGTAAGGTGGAGGGCATGGATCTCATGGCGCTCGAACTCTTCTACATCGGCCTTCTGGGCCTCGCGAGCCTCGCTATCGTCTTCGTCTCCGCCGTGGTGCTGGTCAACCTCTTCCGCGGCCAGCGCTGACGCTCGTGATCGACCTTCCCACCGACCTTCCCGCCGACCTCGCCCCGCTCGCGTGGCTGATCGGCGTCTGGGAGGGGACCGGCGTCATCGACTATCCCGTGGGGGACGAGCGCCTGCAGGGCGAGTTCGTGCACCGGGTCAGCTTCAGCCACGACGGCGGCCCGTTCCTCAACTACTCGGCCACGGCGACCTTCACCGGTGAAGATCAGGCCGTCTCGATCCCGTTGATCGCGGAGTCGGGCTTCTGGCGCCTCTCGCGACCCGCCGAGGCGACGGATGCCGGTCCGGCCCTGCTGCCGCCCCAGGCTCCCTCCGCCCCGCGCACCGTCGATGACGTCGAGAGCCTGCGCAGCGAGAACGGCTCCTTCCCGATCGAGGTGTCGATCGCGCACTCGGACGGGATCCTCGAGTTCTACCTCGGCGAGATCGCCGGTCCGCGAGTCGACATCGCCTCGGACGCGATCGTCCGCGGAGCGGGCACGAAGGACTACGGCGCTGCGTCGCGCATGTACGGTCTGGTCGACAACCACCTGCTCTGGGCCTGGGACATCGCGGCGCTCGGCACACCGTTGCGCGCCCACGCCTCCGCGCGACTGGCGCGGGTCTGACATGGCCGTCTTCGAGAGCATCGAGGGTGCCGTCGCGGGAGAGCTCGGCACCGCGCACTTCGGCGATCCTTTCCGCGAGCAGCGGCGGCTCGCCGCCGGGGACGCGATCGCCCCGCTCGAAGACCGCACGGTGATCGAGGTCTCGGGCCCCGAACGCCTCGCCTGGCTCGATTCGATCACCTCTCAGTCCGTCGGACGGCTGGCCGCCGGCGACAGCACCGAGCTGCTGGTCCTCGACCCCCAGGGTCGGGTCGAGCACGCGGCCGGAGTCGTCGACGACGGGTCCACGACCTGGCTGATCGCGGATGCCGCCGACGCCGAGGGCCTCGCGACCTGGCTGACGCGCATGAAGTTCCGCACGCAGGCGACCGTCGAGCTCCGACCCGACCTCGTCCTGTTCGGCTACGTCGACGGCGGCTCCGCTGCCCGCGCGGTGCACGCGGCGGCATCGTCCGACGGCCGCCCTCCGCTCGTCTGGGAAGACCCCTGGCAGCACGTGGCGGTCGGCGGACACCAGTACTCCGAGATCGTCGACCACCCCGGTGCCGCGCTCGCCTGGCGCATCGGCATCCTCTCCGCCGCGGAGGCGGAGGCGCTGTCGGCCGCCGTCGACCAGAATTCCGTGGCCGGTCTTCTCGCGGCCGAAGCCCTGCGCATCGCCGCGTGGCGGCCGCGCTGGGCTGCCGAGGTCGACGACCGATCGCTGCCGCACGAGTCCGACTGGCTCCGCACCGCGGTGCACCTGAGCAAGGGCTGCTACCGGGGTCAGGAGACGGTCGCCAAGGTGCACAATCTCGGGCACCCGCCGCGCCGGCTCGCCGCGCTCCAGCTCGACGGCAGTGAGGGCGGTGCTGCCGGAACCCGGCTCGCCCGTGTTCGCCGGCGACGACGAGATCGGTCGCGTGACCTCGGTCGCCCGTCACCACGAAGACGGCCCCATCGCGCTCGCCATCCTGTCCCGGCGCGCCCCGATCGGCGACCTCGTCGTGCGGGCCGACGGCATCGAGATCGCGGCCTCGCAGCAGGTCATCGTGCCGGCGGATGCCGGTGCAGTCGCCGACATCCCCCGTCTCACGCGGCTCTCGCGTCGCCCGTCCGCTCCCGATCCCCGGGACGCCCGCTAGCGGATTCTCCGAGTCCCGCGTTCGGTCATCACTCGACCGGCGCGACGGCGCCCCACGGCAGCGTGAGCTCGCCGAGACGCCAACGGCTTCGGCCGCCCAGCACCGGCCAGCCTTGAGCGCGGAGTGCGCTGACCGCGGCCAGGAACCGCTGCGTCGCGCCGAATGTCGCCAGCGCGGCTGCGCGATCCCATTCCCGGTCGAGGTCGACCAACAGAGCGTGGATGCGCTCGCCGGGGACGTTCCGGTGGATCAGCGCCTTCGGCAGCCGCTCGGCCACGATGCTCGGGTGCTCGAGCCCGGACAACCGCAACGAGATCGTGAAGCGGACGGGCGCAGCATCCGGCTCCACATCGATCCAGCTCGACACGCGACCGATCTCGTCGCAGGTGCCCTCGACGAGTAGACCGCCCGGTGCCAGGCGTGCCGCCATCGTGCGCCAGGCCGCCGGCACATCGCCCTCCTCGTACTGCCGCAGCACATTCATCGCCCGGATGATCGCCGGCCGTCGACTGTCCGGCAGCGGCACCTCGAAGCCCCCGCGGCCGAACGAGACGCGGAGGTCGCTCGGGAAAGCGGTGCGGCCCGCGCGCACCTCCGCGAGCTGGCGGTCGGCGGTCGCCACGCGGACCGGGTCGATCTCCAGGCCGCGCACCTCGGCATCCGGTCGTGCGTCGCGCAACCGCGCCGCCAGCTCGAGGGCGGTCACGCCACTCGCGCCGTACCCGAGGTCGACGACCAGCGGATCGGCAGCGCGGCGGAAAGAGGGACTCGCGGCGATCCAGCGATCGTTGCGGCGCAGACGGTTGGTCCCGGTCGTCCCGCGCGTCGGCCGGCCGAGGGGAGATGACGCCATGCGTCAATCCTCCTCCCTGGATGCGCCTCGAACGAATCCGCAGCGGCCGTCGCGGATAAACTGACGGCATGACTGCGACCCGCACCCTGATCCTGCTCCGCCACGGCCGGAGCGAGTGGAACGAACTGAACCTGTTCACCGGATGGGTGGATGTCCGCCTGAACGAGCAGGGCATCACCGAGGCTCGCCGCGGCGGCGAGCTGCTGGCCGAGGCCGGCATCCTCCCCGACGTGCTGCACACCTCGCTGCTGAGCCGCGCGATCCAGACCGCGAACATCGCTCTGGATGCCGCCGACCGCCTGTGGATCCCCGTCACGCGCTCGTGGCGTCTGAACGAGCGCCACTACGGCGCGCTGCAAGGCAAGGACAAGGCGCAGACCCTCGAGGAGTTCGGGCCGGAGCAGTTCCAGCTGTGGCGCCGCTCGTTCGACGTGCCGCCGCCCGTGCTCGACGACCACAGCGAGTTCAGCCAGGTAGGTGACCCCCGCTACGCCGGCATCGACGGAGAGGTGCCCCGCACCGAGTCGCTCAAGCTGGTCATCGACCGCCTGCTCCCGTACTGGGAGGACGCGATCGTGCCCGACCTCGAGGCCGGCAAGACCGTGCTCGTCACGGCGCACGGCAACTCGCTCCGCGGACTGGTGAAGCACCTCGAGGGCATCAGCGACGACGACATCGCCGAACTCAACATCCCCACCGGCATCCCGCTGGTCTACGAGCTCGACGAGAACAACGTCCCCACCGGCCCCGGCCGCTACCTCGACCCGGAGGCCGCCGCCGCGGGCGCCGCCGCCGTCGCCGCGCAGGGCAAGAAGTAACCACGCACACGAGAGGGGCGGATGCTGTGACAGCATCCGCCCCTCTTCGCGCCCGCAGGTCGCAGGGTATCTGCAGGTCTCAGGCGTGCCCGAGCTCCTGCTGCTGCTCGACGGCCAGGGCGATCTCCGCCTCGGACACGTGCCAGTCGCCGGTGGCGAGGTAGACCATCTTCTTCGCGATGGCGACCGCGTGGTCGGCGAAACGCTCGTGGTAGCGGCTCGCGAGCGTGGCGTCGACCGTGGCGGTGGTCTCACCCTTCCAGTTGTCGCTGAGCACCTTCTCGAAGACGTTCGCGTGCAGCTCATCGACATCGTCGTCCGCGTTGCGGATCTGGTCGGCGAGGCGCAGGTCGCCGGTGCGCAGCAGTTCGGAGAGCGTGCGGGAGATCTCGACGTCCAGCTCGCCCATCTTCACGAAGGTGCCCTTGAGGCCCTTCGGGATGGCGCGCTCCGGGAAGCGCAGACGCGCGAGCTGGGCGATGTGCTCGGCCATGTCGCCCATGCGCTCGATCGAGGCGCTGACGCGCAGCGCGGTGACGACGATGCGCAGGTCGCGGGCGACCGGCTGCTGGCGGGCCAGGATCTCGATGGCCTGCTCGTCGAGCTGCACGGCCAGCGCGTCGATCTTGGCGTCATCGGCGATGACCTCTTCGGCCAGGGCCACATCACTGGTCGCGAACGAACGGGTCGCCTTGTCGATCGCGATGGTGACGAGGTCCGCGATCTCGACGAGGCGGTTCTGCAAGTCCTCGAGGGACTGGTGGAAGACTTCGCGCATGGTGGGGCGCACCCTTTCATTCGGATCTCGGCTGTGAGCACGGCGCGAGACGGTTCGTCCGCACGAGAGCAGGTCTGCTCGCACGCGCAGGCCCGAGGAGATTGTCTGCCCCGAAGGTTAACGAACGGTGCCCAGCATGTGAATAGTAGTTCGCCGGTCGCCGCCAGCGCGCAGAAACCCGCCGGATGGACGGTGAACGCACTCTACGCTGGTGACATGACCCTGCCGCAGCTCGCGCTGTCTTCGCTCGCCATCGGGCTGGTGATCGGCGTCGGCGTCTCCCTTCTGGTGGCGTGGGCGTATCGGGCACGGGCCCGGGCGGAGGAGGAGACCTCGCTCGCTCTTCCTCCCGGCATCACCGACGTCCTGGGCAGCATGGATGACGCGGCCTGCGTCGTGGACTCCTCCGGCATGGTCCTCGCCGTCTCGCACGCCGCGACCCGATTCGGCATCGAAGTCGGTTCGACGCTCGACAATCCGGAGCTCCGGCAGCTGGTGCGCGGCGTCAAGGTCGCAGGCGGTTCGCACACCGAATCGTTCCGGATGACCCGCGGGGGGCTGAGCCTCGATCCGCGACTCGTCTCGGCACGGGCAAGCATCATCGCGGCGCGGCTGGTCCTGTTGATCATCCGCGACGTCACCGAGCAGGAGCGCCTCGATCAGATGCGCCGTGACTTCGTCGCCAACACCAGTCACGAGCTCAAGACCCCGGTCGGTGCCGTGAGCCTCCTCGCAGAGGCGATCGAGTCCGCCGCCGAGGACCCGGCGCAGGTGCGCATCTTCGCCGCCCGGATCTCTGCGGAGGCCGGTCGCCTCGGGCAGCTCACCGGGCGGATCATGAGCCTGTCGCGGCTGCAGGCCGAAGGCGGCCTCACCGAGGTCGGCCCGGTCTCGATCGATGAGGTCATCGCGTCGTCCATCGAGGCGCACGTCGTACAGGCCGATTCCGCCGGGGTCGAACTCGCGCGCGGCGGCGACCGCGGCATCTGGGTGCGCGGAGACGCGCAGATCCTGATCGAGGCCGTCGGCAACCTGATCGCGAACGCGATCGTGTACTCGCCCCGGGGATCGCGCGTCGGCGTCGGCGTGAAGGCCGACGACCAGGTCGTGGAGATCGCCGTGTCCGACCAGGGCATCGGCATCGCCGAGGGCGACCGGGAGCGCATCTTCGAGCGGTTCTACCGCGCCGACGAGGCGCGCTCGCGGCGCACCGGAGGCACCGGCCTGGGGCTGTCGATCGTCAAGCACGCCACCCAGCGGCACGGCGGCGAGGTGCGCCTCTGGTCGCGCCCCGGGCGCGGTTCCACCTTCACCATCAGACTTCCTCGCATCGACGCCCCGGCGCACGCCGACGAGGGCAAGAAGAGCAAGAAGAAGCGCGCGCGCAAGGCCGCCAAGACCGCAGCCCCCGCTCGCATCCGAAACGGAGAGAACGCATGACCCGAATCCTTCTCGTCGAAGACGAGCCCGACCTCGCCGACCCGCTCGCCTACCTGCTGCGGCGGGAGGGGTACGAGGTCGAGATCGCCGAGGACGGTCCCGGCGCGCTCACCGCCTTCCGCGACCGCGGAGCCGACATCGTCCTGCTCGATCTGATGCTCCCGGGGATGCCCGGCACCGAGGTCTGTCGTCAGATCCGGTCGACGTCGGCCGTGCCGATCATCATGCTCACGGCCAAGGACTCCGAGGTCGACATCGTCGTGGGGCTGGAGCTCGGCGCCGACGACTACATCACCAAGCCGTATTCCTCGCGGGAGCTGCTGGCGAGGATGCGGGCGGTGCTGCGCCGGATCGTGCAGGCCGACAGCGAGCTCGACGAGCGGGTGCTCGACGGCGGTCGCGTCACGCTCGACATCGACCGGCACACCGTCTCGGTCGCCGGAGCGCAGATCAACATGCCGCTCAAGGAATTCGAGCTGCTCGAGGTGCTGATGCGCAACTCCGGCCGGGTGCTCACGCGCGGCCAGCTGATCGACCGCGTCTGGGGCAGCGACTACTTCGGCGACACCAAGACGCTCGACGTGCACATCAAGCGCATCCGCTCCCGTATCGAGGAGAACCCGAGCGAACCGGTCATGCTGGTGACCGTCCGCGGCCTCGGATATCGCTTCGAGGGCTGAGCGCCGGAAATACAGGGAGGCCGGTCACCCAGGGGTGACCGGCCTCCCTGCGTACGTCTGGGTGCAGATCACTCCTGCGGAGCAGGGGCTGCGGTGTCGGTGGGCATCGGCGACGGGGTGGGCGTGCTCGTCACCATCTCCGGAACCAGGTCCGCGTAGTAGGGGAGAGAGCCGTCGAGCACGGGCACGTCGGTCTTGACGCCCGTGGAGTCGCCGGACTGGAAGTGCATCTCGACGGTCGCGCCGGGGATGGTGTCGAGGTCTACGATCCGCAGCGGGTCTTCGCCGTCCTCGGCCCCGAGGCTCACGGTCTTGCCGGCCGGGACGGTGATGGTGAACGGCTCGCTGCCCGCGAGGGCGATCCTGATCGTGGCGCTCTCGCCGGTCGGGTTCACGATGGCCCCGATGAAGTTGCCGACCGATCCGTCTTCGGTGGCCACGATGAAGGCGTTCCGGACATCGAGAGGCCCGTCGGCGTCCGAGACGTTCACGCCGTCCGAGGCGGAGTACTCGATCGTCGTCGCCTGGGGCGAGATGAACGTGCAGCCCGTGGCGCCGAGAAGAACGAGGGCGCTGAGGGCGGCAGACGCAACAAGGCGCGATTTCACGGGTCCTCCTGAGGTCCGGCGGGGTATCCGCAACCATTCTACGGGTATGCGGCCGCGGCCTCAGGGACGCCGAGGCGCGAACCTTAGCGCATATTCCCTGTGGTATCCTTGAGGTTGCCGAAAGGACACGTTTTTATGCTTTTTGAGGTTGGCGAAACAGTCGTCTATCCGCACCATGGCGCCGCGACCATCATCGAGGTCAAGGAACGCATCATCAAGGGTGAGGCGAAGAAATATCTGAAGCTCAACGTCACGCAGGGTGATCTCATCATCGAGGTCCCGGCGGAGAATGTCGACCTGGTCGGCGTTCGCGACGTCATCGGCAAGGAGGGTCTCGACCACGTGTTCGAGGTTCTGCGTGCGCCCTTCACCGAGGAGCCCACGAACTGGTCGCGCCGTTACAAGGCCAACCTGGAGAAGCTCGCCTCGGGCGATGTGATCAAGGTCAGCGAGGTCGTCCGCGACCTCTGGCGTCGTGATCAGGACCGCGGTCTCTCCGCGGGCGAGAAGCGGATGCTGGCGAAGGCTCGTCAGATCCTCATCTCCGAGCTCGCACTGGCCGAGAAGACCGACGAGGACAAGGCGGGCGCACTGCTCGACGAGGTCCTCGCTTCCTGAGTCGTCCACGAAGGGGCGGATGCAGCGCGCATCCGCCCCTTCGTCGTACCCGGTCGCGCGGTAGCGTGAGGCGGTGAGCATTCTTCCCGTTCCCGATACCGCGATCATCGTCGTCGCCGCAGGTTCCGGCACCCGTCTGGATGCCGGGGCGCCGAAGGCGCTGGTCGGCATCGACGCGCATTCGATCCTCCGCCACGCGCTCGACGGCGTGTTCGCCGCAGCGCCCGCACAGGTGGTCGTGGTCGCGCCCGCAGGGTACGAGGGCGACGCGTTGACGGAGCTCGAGGCCGCAGCCGGGGAACGACGGGATCTCGGACGCGTGGTCACCGGCGGTGCCAGCCGTCAGTTGTCGGTCGCCGCCGGGCTCGCCGCACTCTGGGGTGATGTGACGACCGTTCTCGTGCACGACGCGGCCCGCGCGCTGACGCCGGCGACCCAGATCGACGCGGTGGCCGCGGCGGTGACGGCAGATGCCGGGGTCATTCCGGCGCTGCCGGTCATCGACACCCTGAAGAGGGTCGACGCCGACGCGGTCGTCGGGATGGTCGATCGCGCCGAACTCGCCGCCGCGCAGACGCCGCAGGGATTCCCCCGCGCTCTTCTCGAAGCCGCATATGCGGGGGCACTCGAATCGGGCGTCGAGTACACCGACGATGCGGCGCTGTTCGCGGCGGCGGGGCATTCGGTCCGCCGCATCGACGGCGCTGCCCGTGCCTTCAAGATCACGACGCCCGCCGACCTCGATCGGGCGCGGCATCTGCTCGCGGAGGCCGTCGACGCGCCCTCGATGCCCGCTGTCCCGCGCCCTGCGCCTCCGCTGCTGCCGCGGGTCGGTCTCGGCACTGACGTGCACGCCTTCGGTGGGGAGGGCAGCCTGTGGCTCGCCGGCCTCGAGTGGCCGGGGGAGCCCGCGCTCTCGGGGCACTCGGACGGCGACGCGGTCGCCCACGCGATCGTCGATGCGCTGCTCGGCGCCGCAGGGCTCGGCGACATCGGCGAGCACTTCGGCACCTCGCATCCGGAATATGCGGGGGCGCATGCCGACGTCTTCCTCGCCCGCACGCGGGAACTGCTGACGGACGCCGGTTTTACGATCGGCAACGTCTCCGCGCAGTTCCAGGGGAATCGGCCGCGGTTCAGTGCGCGTCGCGCCGAGGCCGAGGCCGTGCTGTCGGGTGCGCTCGGCGGAGTCCCGGTGACGGTGACGGCGACGACGACGGACGGGCTCGGATTCTCCGGGCGGGGGGAGGGCATCTCGGTCACGGCGATCGCCCTCGTGATGCCCGACGAATCACGGAGACTGTGACGTTTCACGGAGCCTTTCCCCCGATCGGTCCGTGAATCGTCATATCGTCCGCGAATCGTCGTCCGGCGGCGGGCGTCCAGCCGCGCCCGAGTAGGCTTGAGCGGTGACAGTCCGCCTCTATGACACCCGCGCACAGCAGCTGCGCGACTTCGTGCCTCTCGACTCCGAGAACATCACGATGTACGTGTGCGGACCCACGGTGCAGTCGGGCCCGCACATCGGACACGTCCGGGCGGCGCTGAGCTTCGATCTGCTGCGCCGCTGGCTGGCGCATCGCTACGGCCGTGTCACCTTCGTGCGCAACGTCACCGACATCGACGACAAGGTCATCGCCAACGCGACGGATGCCGAGCCGTGGTGGGCTCTCGCCTACCGGATGGAGCAGGAGTTCACCGCGGCCTACCGCGCGGTCGGCATCCTGGCGCCGACCTACGAGCCGCGCGCCACGGCATCCGTTCCTCAGATGCAGGAGATCATCGCCACCCTCATCGACCGGGGCCACGCGTACCCGGCGCCGGACGGCTCGGGCGACGTCTACTTCGACGTGCGCTCCTGGCCGACCTACGGTGAGCTCACCAACCAGTCGGTGGATGCGATGGAGGCGGCGGAAGACGCGGATCCCCGAGGCAAGCGCAACCCGCAGGACTTCGCGCTCTGGAAAGGCGGCAAGCCCGACGAGCCCGAAGACGCGAAATGGGCATCGCCCTGGGGAGCCGGACGTCCGGGGTGGCACATCGAGTGCTCCGCGATGTCCAAGCGCTATCTCGGCGCGGAGTTCGACATCCACGGCGGCGGTCTCGACCTGCGCTTCCCGCACCACGAGAACGAACTCGCGCAGTCGACAGCGGCGGGCGACGGCTTCGCCCGCTACTGGGTGCACAACGGCCTCGTGACCGTCGACGGCCAGAAGATGTCGAAGTCCGTGGGCAACTTCACCCTCGCCGCCGAGGTCCTGGCCGAGCGTGATCCGCTGGTCGTCCGCTACGCACTCGCCGCGGCCCACTACCGCTCGAGCCTGGATCTCACCGAGTCGTCGTGGGCCGAGGCCGAGGCCGCGCTCGCGCGCATCCGCACTTTCCTCGACCGTGCCCAGCGACTCGTGAAGCCCGGGTGGGCGGAGTACAAAGAGGGCCTGCCGACCGAGTTCGTGGAGGCGATGAACGACGACCTCGCCGTGCCGCGCGCCCTCGCGGCCATCCACAACAGCATCCGCTCGGGCAACGCCCTGCTCGATGCAGGCAAGCACGACGAGGCGAAGCAGGACGTCATGGATGTCATGCAGATGACCCGCGTCCTCGGCCTCAACCCGCGCTCGTCCGAGTGGAACTCGACCGGGGCGGGCGCCGAGGCATCCGCTCTGGACGCACTTGTGCAGACGATGATCACCCAGCGCGCCCAGGCGCGCGCTGACAAGGACTGGGCGGCGGCGGATCGCATCCGCGACGCGATCGCCGCCGCAGGAATCACGCTGGAGGATACTCCGGCCGGAACTCATTGGAGTATCGATGGTTAAGCCACAGCGCCCCGGCGCGAGCAAGGGAAACAAGAAGGGCCCGACCAAGGGCACCGGAGGACTCGGACGGAAGGCCCTCGAAGGTCGCGGACCGACCCCGAAGGCGGAGGACCGCGCCTGGCACCCCGCCGGCAAGCGCAAGGCCGCGGCCGAGCGCTACGCGGCATCCGGTGGCAAGGGCAAGCCGAACCAGCGGCAGGCGGCCGGTGGAAACCCGAACCGTTCCGCTCGGGCGAAGGACAACACCTCGGAGGCCGAGACCGTCACCGGTCGCAACTCGGTGCTCGAGGCCCTTCGCGCCAAGATCCCGGCGACCGCATTCCACATCGCGCAGCGCGTGGAGATGGACGACCGCGTCAAGGAGATGCTGTCGATCGCGACGAACCGCGGCATCCCCGTCATGGAGGTCACCCGCCAGGAGCTCGACCGGATGGCCGGGTTCGACGGCGTGCATCAGGGCGTGGCCATCAAGGTGCCGCCGTACGAGTACGCGCACCCGCAGGACCTGCTGGAGCAGGCGATCGATCGCGGCCAGGTGCCGCTGTTCGTCGCCCTCGACGGCATCACCGATCCGCGCAACCTCGGGGCCGTCATCCGCTCGGCCGCCGCATTCGGAGCGCACGGCGTCATCCTGCCGCAGCGTCGCTCGGCCGGCGTCAACTCCGCTGTGTGGAAGACCAGCGCCGGAGCGGTCGCCCGCACGCCCGTCGCCCTCGCGACGAATCTCACGACGCAGCTCAAGGAGTTCAAGAAGCAGGGCGTCTTCATCCTCGGGCTGGCCGGCGACGGCGACGTCTCGCTGCCGGACCTGCAGCTCGCCGACCGCCCGGTCGTCATCGTCGCAGGCTCCGAGGGCAAGGGTCTCTCTCGCCTGGTCCGGGAGACCTGCGACCAGATCGTCTCGATCCCGATCTCGGCGTCGACCGAATCGCTGAACGCCGGGATCGCCACCTCGGTCGCGCTGTACCAGGTGGCCACGGTCCGCGCCAGCAAGAAGAAGGCCTAGGAAGGGAAGCGCATGACCCGCATCGTCGTCCTCGGAGGAACCGGCTACGCCGGCCGTCACATCGTCGCGGAGGCGGTGGCGCGCGGACACGCGGTCATCGCCGTCTCGCGCTCCGAACCGTCCGACCCGGTGGCGGGTGCCGCCTACCTGCAGAGATCGGCCCTCGACTCCGAGGCGATCGCGGCGACCTTCGACGGTGCGGATGCGGTCGTGTGGGCGGTCGCTGCGCGCGGTGACATGGAGGACAAGGCGCTCGGCGCGTTGGAGAACATCGCCGCCGCGCTCACCGGCACCGAGACCCGCCTCGGTGTGATCGGCGGCGCCGGGGGCAGCCTCGTCGCCCCGGGCGGGCCGCGCCTGTTCGACCAGGGTTTCCCCGAGGAGTACAAGGCCGAAGCGCAGGTCGGCATCGACTCGCTCGCACTGCTCGAGGGCACGGATGCCGGACTCGACTGGTTCTTCGTGCACCCGGCCGAGGAGTTCGGCCCCTGGGCCGAGGGGGAGCGTACCGGGCACTACCGCGACGGTGGCGACGTGATGGTGCGGGATGCCGACGGCAAGTCGTGGATCTCGGGCGCCGACCTCGCGGTCGCCATCGTCGACGAGATCGAGCAGGGCAACCACCGACGCGAGCGGTTCACCGTCGGCTACTGATCTCGGCTGCTGACGTCGGCTGCTGACGTCGGCTGCTGAGCCGGCCGCTCAGACCAGGTCGCGCCAGTCGATCGCCTCGTCGTCGTCGTCCTCATCGCCGAGCGACAGCGATCCGGTGATGACGGGCAGGCTCATCGTCTCGGTGGGCGGCCCCATGATGGTGGCCTCGTCGCGCCGGTGCCGCAGCACCTCGTTGATGTAGCTCGTGAGCACTTCGGCGAGAGGCACGGAGCGGCCCGACGCCTGTGACAGGTACCAACGGTGCTCGAGCACCTGGTGGAACACCTCGGCCGGTTCGAGCTTGGTGCGCAGCTCATACGGGATCGCGCGCACGACGGGCTCGAACACGCGGGTCAGCCACTCGTGCGCGTACATCTCCTCGTCGGACCACTGCTTCGTCGAGCGGGCACGGAACTCGTCGAGATCGTTGAGCAGGCGCCGCGCCTGGTTCTCCTCGACGTCGAGTCCGGTGAGGCGGATGAGACGACGCTGGTGATGCCCCGCGTCGACGACCTTGGGCTGGATCTCGACGACGGTTCCGTCACCCGCCGTCGACATGGACATCTCGTCGATGTCGAATCCGAGGGCGTTGAGCCGCTCGACGCGCTCCGTGATGCGCCAGGTCTCGGCCGCGGAGAAGGACTCCTGCGCGGTGAGCTCGGCCCACAGCGAGCGGTACGACGAGACGATGCCGTCGGCGATCGCCACGGCATCCACTCCGTGCTCGAGCCGGCCGCCGGCCGCGAGGTCCATGATCTCCCCGGCGATGTTCGTGCGGGCCAGGTCGAGGTCGTAGGCGCGCTGTCCGTCGGTGAGCCCCTCCTCGTGCAGCTCGCCGGTCTCGGCGTCGACGAGGTAGGCGGCGAAGGCGCCCGCATCGCGCCGGAAGAGCGTGTTCGACAGCGAGACGTCTCCCCAGTAGAAGCCCACGTTGTGCAGACGCACGAGCAGCAGCGCCAGGGCATCGACGAGGCGGGTGGCGGTGTCGGGTCGCAGCACCCGGGTGAACAGCGCGCGGTACGGCATCGAGAACCGCAGGTGGGAGGTGACCAGGGCGGCGGGGAGCGGTTCGCCCCCGGCATCCGTCCGTCCGGCGATCACCGCCACCCGGTCGACGCAGGGCACGTCGAGGCGAGCGAGGTTGCCGAGCATGTCGTACTCGCGCTGCGCCATCTCGGCCGTGGTCTCCTTGATCGCGATGACGCGACCGGACAGGTCCGCGAAGCGCACCAGGTGACGGGAGAGACCCTTCGGCAGCGACACGATGTGCTCGGACGGCCACCTGGCGAGCGTCGTGGACCACGGAAGCGCGAGCAGTCCCGGGTCGACCTTGCTCGCGGTGATGCGCAGTGAGTCCTTCATGGCGCTCCTGGGAGGGGGAGTCGGGGAAAAGCAGACGCGGCGCGGGCGACCCGAGGGTCGGCCCGCGCCGCGTCTGAGGGAATTACGAGGCCGAGATGACCGGCTTGTCGTTGAGGCGCTCGCCCGACTCGATGTCGAACGCGTGCACGTGACCGGCGGATGCCGCGAGCGTGACCGTCTCGCCGGCGTTCGGGTGGCTGCGACCGTCGACGCGGGCGACCAGGTCGGCGCGCTTGCCGTTGATCTCCGTGTGGCCGTAGAGGTAGCCGTCGGCGCCGAGCTCTTCGACGAGGTCGACCGTGACCGAGAGGCCCTTGCCGTCGGCCGGGCCGACGACGATGTCCTCGGGGCGCACGCCGACCGTGACCTGCGAGCCGTTCGCGCGGCCCACGGTGTCGCGGTCCAGCGGCACGACCTCGTCGCCGAAGCGGATGCCGCCCTCGGCGAGGTCCGCCGAGAAGAGGTTCATCGCGGGCGAGCCGATGAAGCCGGCGACGAACACGTTGTTCGGCTTCTCGTAGAGGTCGCGCGGGGTGCCGACCTGCTGGAGCAGACCGTCCTTGAGGACCGCGATGCGGTCACCCATGGTGAGTGCCTCGGTCTGGTCGTGCGTGACGTACACCGTGGTGACACCGAGACGACGCTGCAGCGAAGCGATCTGCGTACGCGTCTGCACGCGCAGCTTCGCGTCGAGGTTCGACAGCGGCTCGTCCATGAGGAACACCTGCGGCTGACGGACGATCGCGCGGCCCATCGCGACGCGCTGACGCTGACCACCCGAGAGGGCCTTCGGCTTGCGGGTCAGGTAGTCCTCGAGGTCGAGGAGCTTGGCGGCCTCGAGAACGCGGGTCGCACGCTCTTCCTTGTTGACGCCGGCGATCTTGAGCGCGAAGCCCATGTTCTCGGCGACCGTCATGTGCGGGTACAGCGCGTAGTTCTGGAACACCATCGCGATGTCGCGGTCCTTGGGCGGCACGTCGGTGACGTCGCGGTCACCGATGAGGATGCGGCCGGCGTTGACCTCTTCGAGGCCGGCGAGCATGCGGAGCGACGTGGACTTACCGCAACCGGAGGGGCCGACCAGGACGAGGAACTCGCCGTCTCCGACCTCGAGGTTGAGCTTGTCGACGGCCGGACGGGTGCCGCCGGGGTACAGGCGGGTTGCGTCGTCGAAAGTGACAGATGCCATTATTGTTTCTCCTCACCGGCAGGTACGTGCCGGACGATCCGTAGTGATGGAAGTGGCGGAATGAACCGCCATGACCCGTCTTTGGGTCGGGATCAGTATGACATGAACTGCGGCACCTGGGTATTTCTCAGCCTGGCTGGTTAACATCGAACCTGGCCGCGCATCGCGGCGATCATCGTTCCGAGCGATGGTCGGGGCCAACCCGGACCCCCTCAGACTCTCAAGAGGAACGATGTCGAGCGACGAAACGCCGAACGTCCCCCCGGCTCGCAATTCCCGCGAGGCCGTGCGGGAGAAGGCACAGCAGGTGCACGCCCAGCAGTCCAGGGCGCGCCTCATGCGACGGATCATCATCGGCGCAGTCGCCGTGGTCGCGGTCGGCGCGATCGGCACGGCGGTCACCCTCGCGGTCTCCGCCCAGGTGTCCAAGCCGCAGCTCACCCCGACCGGGATGGAAGCCGACGGCGTCGTCGTCAACGACATCGCTGCCGTCACGGCAGCCGAGGAGACCCCCGCCACGTCTGCTCCCGGCGCGGACGAGACGGGTGCGACAGCATCACCCAGCCCCGAGCCGACGGCACCGGAGCGCGTCGAGATCCACGTCTACGTGGACTACCTGTCGCCCGACGCGGGCGAGTTCGAGCGCGCGAATTCGCGTCAGCTGGCGAACTGGATCACCGAGGGCGCGGCGACCGTCAGCTACCACCCGGTCGCTCTTCTCACCGCCAGCTCCAACGGCACCAAGTACTCGCTCCGCGCGGCGGCCGCAGCGGCGTGCGTCGCGACCCACTCTCCCGACCAGTTCTACGCGTTCAACCACGATCTTCTCGAGAACCAGCCCGAGGTGGGCAGCGACGGTCTCTCGGATGCCCAGCTGGCCGACGCTGCTGCCGCGGTCGGGGTGGACAACGTCAAGGCCGTCAGGTCCTGCATCCGGGACGGCGACTTCGTGACCTGGGCGAAGGATGCGACGACTCGCGCTCTGGACGGGCCCCTCGCGGGATCCGACGACCTCGTGCTCTCCTCGGCGCCGATGATCGTCGCGAACGGCGAGGCCTACGTCGGTGCGCTCGACGACCCGGCGGAGTTCTCGAACTTCATGCTCACGATCGACAGCGACGCATCCCTGGAGTCGAACGAGACGCCGAACCCGACGCCCAGCCCGACGGCCACGCCCACACCCTGATTCGAGGCAGGGTCGATGCCGTCGCTGAGCACCGATGACCGGCCGACTCCTAGGGTGTGTATATGACTGAGCCCGATGCCAAGCCGACCCGATCGCTGATCCAGCAGCGAATCGATCTCGGACGTCGGCGTCTGGGTGCATTGATCATGATGATCGGATGGGGCGTGTTGGCCGTTCTCCGCGTCGTCTTCCTCGATGTCGCTGACGTGGTCGACTGGGTCATGCTCGTGGTCACGCTGGCACTCGCGTTGTACGGCGTGAAGCTGTGGTTCGATTACCGCCGTAAGCTTCGCGCGTTCGAGGACCGGCACGGGGCCGACGCAGGCCGACAATAGCGGCGCGCTCACCACTCCTCTCCGTCCTGCACCACCGCGGCTAGACTCTGCCGATGAGCGATGGTGACCCGAGCCCGGCGCCTCTTCCGTGGGAGAGCGAATCCTCGCTCCGGACTCGACGCGTGGTCGTGTGGACACTGCGAGACGAGCCGCGCGTCGACGAGGGTCGCTAGGCTCGGCGCATGAGCGAGCCCGGGCATCAGCCCGATCCAAGCCTGATCCGGCTGCGACGAGCGATCCGACGCAGCACGATTCTCTGGTCGGTGGTCGTCCTGGGACTGGTGGTTTTCGCGCTGGGGAACTGGATGACCCTCGCCTGGGACGGTGGTGGCAGCCCGTACACGTGGGCGATGGCGATCGGCGGCACTGTCATCGCGGCCGCCACCGCGGTGTTCGTAGCCGCGATCCGGTACATGACACGAGATCTCAGGCGTCAGGACGCGTGTCCCTGATCGATGACGATTCTGTAGACTCTGATCCAGCGTTTATTCAGTGTAAATGCGCGGGGTTTATGCGGGATCGGCTACCACCGGACTGCCGCCGACTCTGCAAGATCCGCGGAATACCGCGGCTCGCCGACTTGGCGCAATTGGTAGCGCACCGTACTTGTAATACGGGGGTTACGGGTTCGAGTCCCGTAGTCGGCTCTCTGCGGTGAGCCTGATGTCGTGGCGTGCGTGCGATGAGATCTGACACACGCCGTCATGAGGAAATACCTCGCCTCCGCTCACCGTTGTCCCGAAGCATGACCCGCATCGGAAACAGTGACCTCGACGTCCTCCCTCTCGCCCTCGGCGGCAATGTGTTCGGCTGGACGGCCGACCGCGACGCCTCGTTCGCCGTCCTCGACGCGTTCGTGGAGGGAGGCGGCGACTTCGTCGACACCGCCGACTCGTACAGTTCCTGGGTGCCCGGAAACTCGGGCGGCGAGAGCGAGACGATCATCGGGGAGTGGCTGGCCTCGCGGAAGCCGTCGGGTGTGGTCGTCGCCACCAAGGTGAGCCAGCATCCGGATTTCTCCGGACTCTCCGGAACGAATGTCCGCAAGGCCGCCGAGGCGTCGCTCGCCCGGCTCGGGGTCGACGCGATCGACCTCTACTACGCACACTTCGACGATGAGACCGTTCCTCTCGAGGAGACGGTCGCCGCGTTCGGACAGCTCGTGACCGACGGCCTGGTCCGCAACGTCGCCGTCTCGAACTACACCGCCGAGCGCATCCGCGAATGGTTCGACATCGCCCAGCGCATCGGCGCCGCGCTGCCGGTCGCCGTGCAGCCGCACTACAACCTCGTGCACCGCAACGTCGTCGAGGAGACGATCATCCCGGTCGCGCAGGAGTTCGGACTCGGGCTGGTGCCGTACTACTCCCTCGCCAGCGGATTCCTCACGGGCAAGTACCGGTCGACGGATGCCGCCGGCCAGGCGTCGCCGCGCGCCCAGGGCGCCGCGAAGTACGCCACCGAGGCGGGACTGCGCGTGATCGACGCCCTCGAAGAGGTCGGCGATGCACACGGTGCGTCGATCGCGACGACGGCACTCGCCTGGTTGCGCGCCCAGCCGACCGTGGTGGCTCCGATCGCCAGCGCGAGCACGGTGGAGCAGGTTCCTGATCTGCTGGCCGGCGCACGACTGGAACTCTCGGACGACGAGGTGCAGCTCCTGAACCGCGTCTCGGAGTGGGCGCCCGCTCAGGGCTGACCGGCTGCCTTCCTCGCCGAGCCGGACTCTCCCAGCTCGGCGAGGAAGGATCGCACGACCGGTGTCTCCGTAGCGGGATTCCAGACGGCGCCGACCGCCCATGCGGCATCGAGCCCGGAGAGCGGGACCAGGTGCACGCTGGGCGGCGCGATGTTCTCAGCACTCCGGGGAACGATCGCGGCGCCGATGCCGCCGGCGACCAGAGCGAGGACGGTCTGCAGGTCGTCGGCCTCCTGCACGATCGCCGGCGCCGCGCCGATCCCGCCGAGGAACCGCGAGATCTGGCCGGCGAGACCGGGTCCGCGGGCGGTGGACAACCGGATGAGCGACAGCGTGTCGAGCCAGGCCCCGACCATCGACTCGTCGCCAGGGGTCTCCCGGCCGTGGGGGAGCGCTACGGCGAGCCGGTCGGACAGCACCGTCACGCTGCGGAGGTCGCCGGCGACCGGCAGCCGTGTGAAGGCGACGTCGAGGCGCCCGGCGCGCACTCTCTCCAGCTGCGTCAGGGACGACATATCCTCCAGTCTCACGGAGACGGCGGGCGACTTCGCGCGGAAGCGGGCGACGGCGCGGGGTGCCACGGTGATGCTGGACAGACCGAAGCCGACCGAGAGATGTCCCTCCTCACCCGACGCGATCCGGTCGGCACGCTCGCGGAACCGTGCGGTGAGGTCGACGATCTCCTGCGCGTCATCGATGAGAGCCGCGCCGACGGCGGTCAGCTCCGATCCATGGCGACCGCGTCGGAAGAGCGGCGAACCCACGACGGCTTCCAGCTGCTGGATCTGTTTGGTCAGCGCCGGCTGCGTCACGTGTAGTGCGGCCGCGGCCTCACTGAACGTGAGTGATCGAGCGGTCTGCACGAACGCGCGGAGCAACCGGCTTTCCATTCCTCCAGCTTATGGCAGCCGCCCCTTTCTTTATTGGACGTTATGCTCCCGTGCCGCTTGACTGGGACGCATCCGAACCAGAGGAGATCCGATGACCGCTGAGAAACCCGCCCTTCGCGTATCGGTGGTCCAGTTCGAGGCCGTGCCGTCCGACACGGAGGCGAATCTGGCGATCGTGCGGCGGCTGGCAGGGAACGCGGCCGACGAGGGTGCGGAGCTGGTCGCCTTCCCCGAGATGTGCCTGCTCGGGTACTGGCATCTCACGAAGATGACGACCGATCGGCTCCGAAGCCTCGCGGAGCCGGCCGACGGTCCTGTCGTCCGCGCGCTGCAGCAGATCGCCGCCGAGCTGCGGGTCGGGGTCGGCGCCGGCTTCCTCGAGGCGGACGGCGACGCGCTGTACAACTCCTACGCCGTCTGCCTTCCCGACGGCGCCGTGCACATCCACCGCAAGCTGCACGCTTTCGAGCATGTCGCCGTCTCCAGTGGCGACCGGTTCACCGTCTTCGACACTCCGTGGGGCGTGCGCATGGCGATCCTCATCTGCTGGGACAACAACCTCGTGGAGAACGTGCGGGCCGTGACGCTGCTCGGCGCGACCGTGCTGATCGCCCCGCACCAGACCGGCGGCACCAGCTCACGCAGTCCGCACGGGATGAAGGTCATCCCCGCGCACCTGTGGCACGAGCGTCGGACGGATCCGGAGGCGCTGCAGGCCGCGGTGAACGGGCCGTCGGGTCGCGGCTGGCTGATGCGCTGGCTGCCGTCCCGCGCGCACGACAACGGCATCTTCGTGCTCTTCAGCAATGGCATCGGCGTCGACGACGACGAGATCCGCACCGGCAACGCCATGATCATCGACCCGTATGGCCGGATCGTCGCAGAGACGCCGGTGGCCGATGAGGCGGTGGTCACCGCGGACCTCGACCTCGGCCTTCTCCCGCTCTCGACGGGGCGTCGTTGGCTGCTCGGGCGTCGCCCGGAGCTGTACGGAGTTCTGACGCGGCCGTCCGGGCTGGAGCGGGATGCGCGAACCGCGCGGCACTCCGACGAACCGGTTCCGGACGGCTTCCGGGTCGAGGCGGACGACACTGACGACCGCGAGGGCTAGTCGTCTCCGACGAGTCCGAGCCGGTGCGCGAGGATCACCGCATGGATGCGGTCGCGCGCCTCGAGCTTCGCCAGCACGCGGCCCACGTGCGTCTTGACGGTGGATTCGCCGACGTAGAGCGTCTGCGCGATCTCGGCATTGGTCAGCCCGCGGCCGATCGCGAGGAACACGTCGCGCTCTCGGTCGGTGAGCTCCGCGAGCCGGGCGCTGTCGGCGGCGTCCGCGACGGGCCGGGCGGCACCGAGCTGCGGGGTCACGTGCTCGAGGAGCGTCCGCGTGATCCGGGGGGAGAGCACGGCATCGCCGCGGTGCACGGCGCGCACGGCGGCGATCATCTCGTGGCGCTGCGCATCCTTCAGCAGAAAGCCGCTCGCCCCCGCGCGGATCGCGCCGAAGGCGTACTCGTCGAGATCGAAGGTCGTCAGCACCAGCACCTTCGTGGCCGGATGCTCGCGCACGATCGCCTCGGTCGCCGCGATGCCGTCCAGTCCCGGCATCCGGATGTCCATCAGCACGAGGTCGGGGGCCAGGGCGGCGGTCTGCGCGATCGCGTGCCGACCGTCGACCGCCTCGCCGACGACGGCGATGTCGGGCTCCGCCTCGAGCACCATCCGGAAGCCCACCCGGATGAGCTCCTGATCGTCCACCAGCAGCACTCGGATCGAATCGGTCATGCGGGGTCCTCCGTCGTCGGGTTCTGGGCAACCGGGCCGGTCCCTCCGGTGGGCAGCACAGCGTGCAGCTTCCAGCGACCGCCGTCGGCGGGGGCGGAGTCGACGCGACCGTTGACGTGCGCGGCGCGCTCGGCGAGGCCGCGCACGCCGAATCCGTCGGAGCCGATCGGCCCGGTCACGCCGTCGTTCATGATCTCGATGGTCACGGTCTCCGGTGTGTAGCCGAGCCGCACCGAGATCGTCGTGGCGCGTGGCGCGTGGCGCATCGCGTTGGTCAGGCCTTCCTGCACGATGCGGCCGATCGCGTGCGCCACGGCGGGGGACACCTCGGCGCTTCCCGCCACCGAGAGCGTCACCGGATACCCGGCGCGCTGAGCTGCCGCCACGGTGTCGCGGGGCGGGGTCGGCTCCATCGGCGCCAACGGCAGGGGTGAGTCGTCGGCGCGCAGCACCCCGAGCATCGCGCGCATCTCGGTGAGCGCGCCGCGGGCCGTCTCGGCGGCCGTGGCAGAGGCCTTGCGCGCCTGGGCGTGATCGGGGGTCGCGACCGCACCCTCTGAGAGCGCAACGATGACGGTGAGGGAATGAGACACGATGTCGTGCATCTCGCGAGCGATACGAGCGCGTTCGTTCGCCGCCGCGAGCTGCGCCTGCTGGTCCCTCTCGACCAGGAGCTGACGGGAACGATCGATGATGGCGGAGACATAGCGCTTGCGTCCGCCGACGTTCACCCCGACGAGGGTGCCGATGAGTCCGAGAACGACGCCGTTGAGCAGCGAGTTGACCGCGTTCTGCAGCGGGACGACACCGAACCAGGCCAGGGGGAACACGACCAGGGCGATGGCGATCACGCTGGCCCCGTAGCCGATCCAGGCCGCGCGGGTCGAGGCGTAGACCGCGAGCGCGTAGCAGGCGGCGAGAACGAGGGGACTTCCGCCCGGGCGCATCGTGAACAGGAACGCGAGCTCGAGCACGACGGCGGCGACGAACGGCACCAGCGGCGCCCGCCGGCGTACGAGCAGCGTGGCGCAGCCCAGGATGACGAGGACCTGCACGAGAACGTCGAAGGCGGAGGCGTCGCGTTCGGCGATGCCGGAATCCGAGATGCCCACCGTCCCGATGGAGAGCAGCAGGCAGACCGCCGTGATCAGGATGTCGGCGACGACCGGGTGCCGTGCCCAGAAGCGCCGGAACACCCCCGGAGGACGCGGAAGCCGCAGCTCCTCGTCCTCACGGATCGAGGTGCTGCGGCTTCGCGTTCTGCTCACAGGCCGACTTTACGCGTCGCGCGTGCGGAGCACTGCCCAGGCGGACAGCAGTCCGGCGGCGACCCAGCACCCGAGGGTGAGGTAGGCCACCGGGCCCTCCAGCCCGGAGCCGGGGAGGATGATGCTCTGCGAGGCGAACGACGGCAGGTACTGGGCCGCCTCCATGACCCAGCGTCCGCCCTCTCCGGCGATGGCGAACATGCTGGCCACGATCGGGAGCACGAACAGCAGACCGACGGTCGCGGCGATGGCACCGGCGCCGGAGCGCAGCAGGAAGCCGAAGGACACACCGATCAGGGTGAAGAGCGCCATCGAGAGCGACGCCGTGAGGATCGGCAGGGAGGACGCCGCGGGGTCCGACCAGTCGATGCTCTGGTCGCGCGACGACACGATCAACGTGACGGCGAGCGTCGCGATCGCGAAGATCACCAGCGACGAGATGAACATCACCGAGGCCATCATCACGGACTTCGCCGCGAGGACGGAGCCACGGACGGGATTCGCGGTGAGCGTCGAGCGGATCATGCCGGTGGAGTATTCGCCGGTGACCGAGATCGCGCCGAGGATGCCGGCGAGCAGCATGGTGAACTGGATCGGAGACACGACCGCCGCGATCGGAGCGAAACTCGGATCGGTCACGTTCTGCGCGATCAGGACGGCGATGGCCACGGTGAGCAGGCCGGTGATGCCGATGGACCACCAGGTGGAGCGCAGGGTGGCGAGCTTGATCCATTCGCCGTGCAGCGCATGGATGAAGGACAGTCGGTGGTGCGTGTCCACTCGGTGCGGAGTGACAGCGGATGCCACGGCGGTCATGAGATCTCCTTGGTGCGGTACTCGACCGAATCGCCGGTGAGGGCGAGGTAGGCGTCTTCGAGCGATCCGGTGGTCGGGGTCAGTTCGTGCAGCGGGATGCCGCGCTCGGCGGCGAGGTCGCCGATCCGGGCTGCAGGGAGTCCCGCGATGTCGAGGAGGTCGGGAGCCGAGCTCACGATCTCGACGTCGGGGCCGCCGACGGCCGCGGCGAGATCGGCCGCGCGCGGGGTGCGCACGCGCACCGTGTTCGTCGTCCAGGCTCGGACGAGCTCGGCCAGCGGAGCATCCGCCAGCACCTTGCCGCGGCCCATCACGATCACGTGGTCGGCGGTCTGCGCCATCTCGCTCATCAGGTGACTCGAGAGGAGCACGGTGCGCCCCTCGGATGCCGCGAATCGCACGAACTGGCGGACCCAGCGGACGCCCTCGGGGTCGAGGCCGTTGACCGGCTCGTCGAGGATGAGTGTGTGCGGGTCGCCGAGCAGTGCTGAGGCGATGCCCAGGCGCTGACCCATGCCGAGCGAGAACCCGCCTGCCCGCTTGCGGGCGACAGAGCCGATACCGGCGAGGTCGATGACCTCGTCGACGCGCGACGCGGGGATGCCGTGCGTGGCGGCCATCGCCCGGAGGTGGTTGCGCGCGGTCCGGCCGGTGTGCACGGCCTTCGCGTCGAGCAGCACGCCGACCTCGGTGAGCGGTGCCCGCAGCTTGCCGTACTCGTGGCCGGCGACGACGGCACGCCCGGACGTGGGCCGGTCGAGGCCGACGATCATGCGCATGGTCGTCGACTTGCCCGCGCCGTTGGGGCCGAGGAAGCCGGTGACGCTCCCCGGCTGGACGGTGAACGACACGTCATCGACGGCCGTCTTGTCTCCGAATCTTTTCGTGAGGCCTTCTGCTGTGATCATGTCGTCCACGCTACGGACCGTGCTGCGGGGGCCGCGTCCTCCCCAGGTACAGTTCTGGCGACCGCGGGTCCACCCGGTGGTGGATGTCGGTGGTGGATGCCGGTGGTGGACGCCGATGGTGGATGTCGGTGGTCAGGCGCGCGGCCGCGCCTGCACTCGTGCTGCCATCTCGTCGGATGCGACGATCGCCTCGTCGATGATCTCTCTGGTCGGCGGAGCCGTGAGCCAGTCGTGGCTGAGGGATGCGGGGACGAGCAGCGGCATGCGGTCGTGCAGGTCGACGAGGTGCGCCGGAGCCGGACGCATGACGATGGAGTAGCACGTGAACCAGGTGCCGTCGGTGGTGCGACCGCGCTGGGTCACGGCCGCCATGCCGAACAGGGCGCCGTCGTCGACGAGGAACTCGTGCCACTGCCGCGAGGGCTTCTGCATCTCGTACCAGCTGGTCGCGGGAACGATCGCGCGGGCCTTGGCGCCACCGGGGCGGTCCTGCAGGCGCTCCGAGCGGGTGTTGATCGAGGGGAACTTCGCCGGCTCGCCGTTCACGAGGAACCCCCACCAGGCCGGCTCGAGAGTCGGAGCGGTCTCGGGCTGGACGACGATCGGATTGAGGTTGCGAAGGTTCTTGCCGGTCGGACGCACGGTCTCGCCGGCGTTCTCCTCGGCCCACGTGCGCAGGCCGTCGAGCACGGCGTCGTCGGCAGCTTCGAGGAGTTCCGCGTCGGTGAACCGGGGATCGAGGCCATAACTCGCGCACATGCGGCCAGCGTAGACCCGGCCGCGGACATCCGCTCCGGCTCGGCCGGATCCGCCGCTCGGGTAGGGTCGATGAGTGACCGACACCCGCCGAATCCCCGCCCCGGTGGCGCTCGGCGGAGCGGTCGCGATCGGCGCGATGACGGCGATCCAGGCGCGCGTCAACGGAGTCCTGGGCGTCGCGGTCGACGACGGCATCGTCGCCGGACTGATCTCGTTCGCGATCGGCCTTCTCGCGCTCATCATCGTGATCCCCTGCCTCCCGTTCGCGCGTCGAGGTGTCTCGCGTCTGTGGGGCGGCATCCGGCAGCGACGCATCCCGGTCTGGATGCTGCTCGGCGGCGCCTGCGGCGCCCTCACCGTGTCGACGCAGGGCGTCACGGCCGGTGTGCTCGGCGTCTCGCTGTTCACGGTCGGAGTGGTGGCCGGACAGACCCTGCACGGACTGGTCCTCGACCGGATCGGGTTCGGGCCCGCCGGCGTGGTCGCGGTCACGCCGGGCCGTGTCGCCGGGGGAGCACTGGCGCTCGCCGCCGTCGTCATCTCGCTCTCCGGCGACGTTCTCGCGGCCGCTCCGCTGTGGATGCTGCTGCTGCCGTTCGCCGCGGGAGTCGGCATCGCGTGGCAGGCGGCGACCAACGGACGTCTCGCTCAGCGGGTGCAGTCGCCGATCGCCGCGACTCTGATGAGCTTCGTCGCCGGCACCGTCGTGCTGCTGCTGGCCGCCGGGGTGAGCGTGGCCGTCCGCGGTATGCCGGAAGCCCCGCCCGCCGAGCCGTGGCTGTACCTCGGCGGGTTCCTGGGCGCCGCCTACATCCTGCTCGGCGCGTTCATCGTCGCGCACACGGGAGTGCTCCTGATGGGGCTGGGGTCGGTGCTGGGGCAGCTGGCGGCATCCGTCGTCATCGACCTGTTCTGGCCCACGGCGGTCGGCCCGGCGCCGTGGCAGACCATCGCGATGGTGATCGTCGCCGTGGCGTCGGTCGTGGTCGCCGTCCCGCGCACCCGCCGCCGCCGCTGACGGCTATTCGGCCTTCTCGGCCTTCTTGCTCTTCTTCGTCTTCTTGGGCAGCCGGGTGATGAGCTTGCGGGCATCGACCGCCTTGCGTCGGCCCGGCCTGCGCCCCACCGGCTTGCCGCCGACGTAGAGCCACCCGAGGAGCTCCTCGTCCTTGCCGAGGCCGTGGACCTTGGCGACGGCTTTCGAACGCGTGTAGTGACCGGTGCGCCAGAGCACGCCCCAGCCGGCCTCGTCGAGCAGCAGGCTCAGCATGTGGGCGACGCCCGAGGCGACCGCCTCCTGCTCCCAGCGCGGCACCTTGTCGCTCTTGCGGTAGCTGGCGACCACCGCGATCAGCAGCGGCGCGCGCAACGGCTTCGAGGAGGGGCTCTTGTCGCCCTCCGCCTTCGCGATCGCCGCTCCGAGCGCCTCGCGGTCGGCTCCACGCAGCTCGATCAGACGCCACGGGCGAAGAGAAGAGTGGTCGGCGACCCGACCGGCCGCGGTCACGTACGTGAGCAGCTCCTCCCGAGTCGGTGCCGTGTCGTCGACCTTCGACCAGGACTGGCGAGCGCGGACGGCCTCGAGGGCGCTCACGACTCGTCGGGCGTGAAGTTCATGGCGATCGAGTTCATGCAGTAGCGATCGCCGGTCGGGGTGCCGAACCCGTCCGGGAAGACGTGTCCGAGGTGCGAGCCGCAGTTCGCACAGCGGACCTCGGTGCGCTCCATGCCGAGGCTCGTGTCCTCGATCAGCTGCACCGCATCGGGACGGATCGACTCGTAGAAGCTCGGCCACCCGCACCCGGAGTCGAACTTGGTGCCGCTCTTGAACAGCTCGGCATCGCATGCCCCGCAGGTATAGAGGCCCGACCTCGCCTCGTCGAGCAGCTCGCCCGTCCAGGCGCGCTCGGTCGCGGCCTGACGCAGCACGGCGTACTGCTCGTCGCCGAGTTCGCGGCGCCACTCGTCTTCGGTCTTGTCCACGCTGTACGACATGTGTCCTCCTGAGTCCCCTCCATTCTCCATGCTCGAGCAGGGCGTCGGGTGCTCCGCGTCACAATGGACGGATGACGGATGCTGTTCAGCAGCGCTTCGCGCGATTCGCCCGGGACGAGGCGCCGGGCCGGAGCGCCCTGTATGCGGAGTGGGCCGGGGGCATCGCCACCGACCCCGAGGTGCAGGAGCTCCTCGCCCGCATTCCCGAGAACCGACGGCAGCCCCCGCTGGTCTTCGCGGTCGCCCGTCTGCTCGGCGCGGTGCTCGGCCCCTACGCCGGCCTTCGCGATTTCCTCCTCACGCACGCCGACGAAGTCGTCGCGGAGTGTGCGGCACGGCAGCTGCAGACGAACGAACCGCTGCGGCTCGCGGCGCTGCTCCCGGTCCTGTCCGAGATCGACGGCCCGATCGCCCTGCTCGAGGTCGGTGCCTCCGCCGGGCTGTGCCTGTACCCGGATCGGTACTCGTACCGCTTCCGCGGGGCCGATGGCACACTGCGCGCGGCGCTGGATCCCGTCGACGGGACCTCCACCGTCATCCTGGAGAGTCGCGTCTCCGGGGAGCTCCCTGCGCTGCGGATGCCCGACGTCGTCTGGCGTGCGGGCATCGATCTCGCACCCCTCGACGCATCCGACGAGCATGACCGGCGTTGGCTGCGCGGGCTGGTGTGGCCGGGGGAGACCGGGCGGGAGGCCCGGATCGAGGCGGCGCTCGACATCGCCGCATCCTCTCCGCCGCGAATGGTGGCAGAAGACGCGCTGGCGGGCATCGACGCGCTCGCCGCGGAGGCGCCGGACGGCTCGACCCTGGTCATCACGACGCCGGGTGTGCTCGTGCACCTCCCGCGGGCCGACCGGAACGCCCTGATCGAGCGCATCTCCCGGCTCCCCGCCCGGTGGATCACGATCGATCCGCCGGGACTGCTCGATGTGTGGGAGCACCCGGTCGACGTCGCTCAGTGGGAGGGCTTCGTCGTGGCCCTCGACGGGCGCGTGCGCGCCGCTGCGGATCCGCTCGGTCGATGGTGGGAGTGGCGCGCGGGTCAATCGGCCGACGAGTCCTAACCTGGAGCCATGCTCGGAGACCTCACGGAGCGCGATCGCGCGATGCTTGCCCTCGAATCGTCGTGGCCGCGTCATGGCGGAGCGAAGGAAGAGGTCATCCGTGCCCAGCTCGGCATGAGCGCGACTCGCTACTACCAGCTGCTCGGCCGGCTGATCGAATCGGACGTCGCCCTCGAGTACGATCCCATGCTGGTCCGCAGGCTCCGCCGCATCCGCGATTCCCGGGCGGCCAGCCGTACGGCACGCACCCCTCGATTCGTGGGCTGATCGCCGCCTCCGACGAGCAGGTCCGTGCCGAGGCGCGGACTGCCAGGTGCGTGCCGCTAGCATCGAGGGGTGTCTCAGCCAAACCGTGATCGCTTCGATGACGTCCCCCGCTCATCCGGACGCGTCGGGGCGCACCGTGCCGAAGCCCCGGGCATGAACGGATGGATCGTGCTGCTGTGGTCGTTCGTGGCGGCTCTGGTCCTCATCATCGCCGGCATCTTCGGCGCACTCGTGGTCATGGATCGCATCTCGCTGTTCCCGGAGGCGCAGCCCTCCGCGACGCCCACGCCGGAAGAGACCGGGGTCGTCGACACCGCCGTCTCGGTGATGATCCTGAACGGGACGCCTGACGAGGGTCTCGACGAGCGGATGCGGGACACGCTCATCAACAACGGCTGGACGGCCGACAAGGTGTTCGCGACCCCCAGCGACACCCAGGACTTCGCCGCGACGACGGTGTACTACGTCGCGGACGAGGATGAACTCGCGGCCATCGGCCTCGCGCGCGTTCTCGGCGGGGCCGCCGTGCAGCAGAGCGACTTCTACGTGTCGTTGAACGACACCGGCGCAACGCAGCTCACCGTGGTGATCGGCCTCGATCGATCCACCTCCGCACCGGAGACCCCGGACGAGACTCCCGCCTCCTGACGTCGCCGTGATGGCCGCGTGGCGCGGCTTGCACTCGAAGGTGTCGAGTGCCAGAATGGCGTTAGCACTCGCACACTCTGAGTGCTAAACCCAACGTCTACGTCCAGGAGGGACGAAAAAACTCATGGCAAAGATCATTGCTTTCGATGAGGAGGCCCGCCGCGGCCTCGAGCGCGGCCTCAACATCCTCGCCGACGCGGTCAAGGTGACCCTCGGCCCGCGCGGCCGCAACGTCGTCCTCGAGAAGAAGTGGGGCGCCCCCACGATCACGAACGACGGTGTCTCCATCGCCAAGGAGATCGAGCTCGACGACCCGTACGAGAAGATCGGTGCGGAGCTCGTCAAGGAGGTCGCCAAGAAGACCGACGACGTCGCGGGTGACGGCACCACCACCGCCACCGTCCTCGCCCAGGCTCTGGTCCGCGAGGGCCTGCGCAACGTGGCCGCCGGCGCCGACCCGATCTCGCTCAAGCGCGGCATCGAGAAGGCCGTCGCCGCGATCACCGAGGAGCTCCTCGCCAGCGCGAAGGAGATCGACTCCAAGGAGCAGATCGCCGCGACCGCTTCCATCTCCGCCGCAGACCCCGCCATCGGCGAGCTGATCGCCGAGGCGATCGACAAGGTCGGCAAGGAAGGCGTCGTCACCGTCGAGGAGTCGCAGACCTTCGGCACCGAGCTCGAGCTCACCGAGGGCATGCGCTTCGACAAGGGCTACCTGAACCCGTACTTCGTCACGGACCCCGACCGCCAGGAGGCGGTGTTCGAGGACGCGTACATCCTCATCGCGAACCAGAAGATCTCCAACATCAAGGACCTTCTGCCGATCGTCGACAAGGTGATCCAGGACGGCAAGGAGCTCGTCATCATCGCCGAGGACGTCGAGGGCGAAGCCCTTGCGACCCTGGTGCTGAACAAGCTCAAGGGCATCTTCAAGTCGGTCGCCGTGAAGGCTCCCGGCTTCGGTGACCGTCGCAAGGCGCAGCTGCAGGACATCGCCATCCTCACCGGTGGTCAGGTCATCACCGAAGAGGTCGGTCTCAAGCTCGAGAACGCCACGCTCGACCTGCTGGGTCGCGCGCGCAAGGTCATCGTCACGAAGGACGAGACCACGATCGTCGAGGGTGCCGGTGAGGCAGACCAGATCGAGGGTCGCGTCACGCAGATCCGCCGCGAGATCGAGAACACCGACAGCGACTACGACCGCGAGAAGCTCCAGGAGCGTCTCGCCAAGCTCGCCGGCGGCGTCGCCGTCATCAAGGCGGGTGCGGCGACCGAGGTCGAGCTCAAGGAGCGCAAGCACCGCATCGAAGACGCCGTGCGCAACGCGAAGGCTGCCGTCGAAGAGGGCATCGTCCCCGGTGGTGGCGTCGCGCTCATCCAGTCGGGCACGAAGGCTCTCGACGCTCTCTCGCTCACGGGCGACGAGGCGACCGGCGCGAACATCGTCCGCGTCGCGATCGAGGCTCCGCTGAAGCAGATCGCGCTGAACGCCGGTCTCGAGCCGGGCGTCGTGGCGAACAAGGTCTCCGAGCTCCCCGCGGGCCAGGGCCTGAACGCAGCGACCGGTGAGTACGTCGACATGTTCGCCGCCGGCATCATCGACCCGGCGAAGGTGACCCGCTCGGCGCTGCAGAACGCTGCGTCGATCGCGGCGCTGTTCCTCACCACCGAGGTCGTCGTCGCCGACAAGCCCGAGAAGGCTTCGGCGCCGATGGGTGACCCGTCGGGCGGCATGGACTTCTGACGCTTCGACAAGCTCAGCGAGCCAATCGCTGAAGAACGCCCCCGGCTTCGGCCGGGGGCGTTCTTCGTGTCACGAGCCACTCGGCCGTGGCGCCGACAGGGTCAGCGGAACAGGCTCGCCGAGTACTGATCCGCGTCTGCGTACTGCGTGGCGGCCGAACCGAGCGATGTGCCGATCGAGTCCAGAACCTGCTCGACGTGCAGCTGCGCACCCTGCCACTGCTCGGCGCAGCCCTGGAACGCGGTCGATGCGCTGCCGACCCAGGACGACTGCAACTGCCGCAGCTGGGCCATGAGTGTCGCGGATTCGCTGCGCAGCCGCTCGATGGTGGCGCGGGTCGCGGCGTGCGCCGCCTGGACCGCTTCGGTGTCGACGGTGAAGACGGACATGGGAACTCCTTCTCGTTGGGGTTCCGACGCTAGGGAAACGATCGACGTCGTATCCGCCCGGCCCCACGGTTCCTCCGCGCGCTGTGCGCAATCGCTCGACGGGAGCGGCTGTGCAGGAGGGTCTACAGCTCCAGCCGGTCGAGCGGCTGCGTGTCTTCGAGCAGGTGCGCGGGCGTCGCGCGCGACGGAGCGAGCGGGAGCGTGACCGTGAAGGTCGCCCCACCTCCGTCGGTCTCCGAGACGGTGACCGAGCCGTGGAGCGCCTTCACGATGGATGCGACGATCGCGAGCCCCAGACCGGACCCGCCCGTCTCCCTGGCGCGCGAGGTGTCGGCACGCCAGAAACGCTCGAAGATCTGGTCGCGGATCTGGGCCGGGATCCCCTCGCCGTGATCGACGACCGAGATGCTCCCCGTACCGCGGACGCGGTCCGAGTCCACGACGATCTCGATCGGTCCGTCCTCGGGGGAGAAGCGGCGCGCATTGCCGAGGAGATTGGTGACGACCTGACGCACCTTGTTCTCCTCGCCCAGCACGATCGGCGGAGTACGCACCGGGATGTCCGGCACCTCGGTGAAGTCGATCGCCGGATGCTGCTCGGCCGATCGGGGCCGGCGCCTCAGCCGGGCCAGCGTCGCCCGCGACAGTCCCCGCGGTGCGGGCGTGGTCTGCGGCGGTGCGGCGACCAGCCGGATGGTCGTGGACGGCGTGGCGTCCACCGTGCGGTCGATCACGGACACCGTGCGCCCCGGTGCGGCGGCGCGCAGATCGAGCGCGGCATCCCTGGCGATGGGCCGAAGGTCGAGCGGCTCGATCTCGGGCTCGCGTTCCTCGTCGAGGCGCGCCAGCGCGAGCAGGTCCTCGACCAGCACGCCCATGCGGATCGCCTCCTTCTCGATGCGCTCCATGGCCCGCGCCGTGTCCTCCTCGCCCTGGATGGCACCCATCCGGTACAGCTCCGCGTAGCCGCGCACGCTGACGAGCGGAGTCCTCAGCTCATGGCTGGCGTCGCCGATGAAGCGGCGCATGTGCTGCACGGTGCGATCGCGTTGTGCGAGGGATCGGTCGACCCGGTCGAGCATGGTGTTGATGGCCCCGTTGAGCCGGCCGACCTCGGTGGTCGGCTCGAGATCCGTGAGTCGCTGCCGGAAGTCCCCGGCAGCGATCGACATGGCCGTCGCTTCGACCTGGCCGAGCCGGCGGAACGTGAGGGTGACGAGTCCCCGGGTGAGGAGCGCCGCGATGATGATGGTGATCAGTGCGATGGTGATGTAGATGCCGAAGTACTGGCTGATGATGCGATCGACCTCGGAGAGCGGCATCGCGACCATCTGCACCCGCAGCCCGCCGCCCTCGGCGTTCTGGGTCGCCGCCGCCGCCCGGTGCATGGTCTTGTCGGCGCCGGGGAGGTCGAACACGGTGTCGGCCTCGGACTGCGCCTTCTGCAGCGAATAGGTCTCCGGGAAGTCCGGCGCCTCATCGGGTGAGCCCCCTGTCGAAGCCTGCAGGACGCCCTCGGCGTCGTACACGGCGAAGGCGAAGTCCCGGGGGCGCTCATCCTTCGGCGTGTAGATCGTGGTTCCTTCGACGACCGCCGTCTCGAAGTAGCGTTCGACGAGGTCACTGGAGACGAGAGCCGGAAGTTGCGCGTCGATGTTCTGGATCAGCGCGGAGCGCAGGATCGGGACGGTGCCGATGCCGGCGACGAGCAGTCCGAGCGCGAGCACGGCGACGGTCACTCCGGTGACCTTGGCCCGAAGGCTGGTGCGCCGCCACCAGCTGGTGACCGCATCCGGCTTGTGCGCCATGCGATCCTCCCGGGTCCGGCTTCGTCGCCGGCTCGGCGGCGTCGATGGTGTCGCGGTCGATCAGACCGTCTTGCCGACCTTGAGCATGTAGCCGAAACCGCGCTTGGTCTGGATCAGCGACTCCTCGGTGTGCGGGTCGATCTTGCGCCGAAGGTAGGAGATGTAGCTCTCCACGATCCCGGCGTCGCCGTTGAAGTCGTACTCCCAGACGTGGTCGAGGATCTGCGCCTTCGACAGCACGCGGTTGGGGTTCAGCATCAGGTAGCGCAGCAGCTTGAACTCGGTCGGGCTGAGCTCGATCGCCTCCTTGCCGGCATGCACATCGTGGGTGTCCTGATCCATCGCGAGCTCGCCGGCGCGGATGACCGACTCCTCGTCGGCCTGCATCGTACGGCGGAGGATCGCCTGTGCCCGGGCGACGATCTCGTCGAGGCTGAAAGGTTTGGTGACGTAGTCGTCGCCGCCGGCGTTGAGTCCCTCGATCTTGTCGTCGGTGCCGTCTTTGGCGGTGAGGAACAGGATGGGAGCCGTGAACCCGGCGCCGCGGAGGCGCTTGGTCACGCTGAAGCCGTTCATGTCGGGGAGCATGACGTCGAGGATGATGAGGTCGGGCTCCTCCTCGAGGACGGCCGAGATCGTGGCGGCGCCGTTGGCGACGGTCTTCACCTGGAATCCGGCGAAGCTGAGGCCTGTGGAGAGCAGGTCACGGATGTTCGGCTCGTCATCGACGACCAGGATGCGCGCAGCAGTCATGACCCCATTATGGTGACTTCGGCCATGGGGATGCTGACATTGTCCGGAACGGCGCGGAGTCGGGCCCTTCTCCGGTGCGCCGAGGGGCAGCGCAGGGCGGGATATCCTCCCGCGGTCGGATGCGCGGAGCGGGCGCATTGGAGAGGATCGAGGGATGAGCTCGAACGAGGACGACACCGCCGCCCCCGCATCCGCCCCGCACTTCGACACGCCTCCGCCGGCCGAGCAGGTCGCGTTCCACCGTCTCGCGCGCCTGCGCCCGCGGTACCGGTGGTGGCGCCTGCTCCTGACGGGACTCCTCGGCATCGCCTTCTACGCGGTGCTCATGCTGCTGCTGATCGTGCCGTTGACGATCTCTGCCGCGCTCATTCCCGCCTGGGGCGTCGAGGTGCAGACGCTCCTGGTCACGGCGGAGTACTTCGATCTCGACCGCCCCTGGTTCCTGATCGCGCTGGTGCTCCCGCTGATCCTGATGATCCCGGCGCTCCTGCTGGCCTCGCGGATCGTGGAGGGACGCGGGGTGGGGCTGCTGTCGTCGGTCACCGGGCGGCTGCGTATGGGCTGGCTGGGCAAGAGCCTCCTGCTCGCGTTCGTCGTGTTCGCGATCTCCTTCGGCCTGCTGCTCGGCTGGTCGGCGGCGACCGGGGAGGGCATGGCTGCGGACTTCTCGCACCCGAACCTCTGGGTCATGGTCGTGCTCGTCCTGCTGCTGATCCCGTTCCAGGCCGCCGCCGAGGAGTACGTCTTCCGCGGCTACCTGATGCAGCTGGTCGGGGGCTGGTTGCGCCACCCCGCGTTCGCCATCCTGCTGCCGGTACCGTTGTTCGTCCTCGGACACGGCTACGACGTCTGGGGTGCGGCGAGCGTCGGCGTCTTCGCAGTGGTCGCCGCCTGGCTCACCTGGCGCACCGGCGGTCTCGAGGCCGCGATCGGGCTGCACATCGCCAACAACGTGTGCATCTTCCTGCTCGGCTCGGTGGGGATGGTCGACGCGAACGCCACCTCCGGCACGCCGATCGACCTGCTCACCTCGACGGTGACGATGGTCGTGTTCGCGCTGCTGGCCGATCTCTGGGCGCGACGGCTGGGTGTCGTCCGCACCGTTGCCGTCCCGCGGCCCATCGCGCCTGCCGGAGCGATGGGCACGCATCAGCTGGCTCCGATGCTCCGCGGCTGAGTGCTCCGGGGCTGAGGGCTCCACGGCTGAGTGCTCCGCCGCTGAGAGCGTGCGCCGCTTTCAGGCTGCGATCGCGTCAGCGTCCATGATCGTGTAGCTGTAGCCCTGTTCCGCAAGGAACCGCTGCCGGTTCTGGGCGTAGTCCTGATCGATCGTGTCGCGGGCGACCAGCGTGTAGAAGCTGGCGGTGTGCCCGGATTCCTTCGGGCGCAGCAGCCGTCCGAGACGCTGGGCCTCCTCCTGGCGTGAGCCGAAGGAACCCGAGACCTGGATGGCGACGGACGCCTCCGGCAAGTCGATCGAGAAGTTCGCCACCTTCGACACCACGAGCAGAGAGATGGAGCCTTCGCGGAACGCCTGGTACAGCTCCTCGCGCTCGTCCACGGGCGTCGCACCGGTGATCTGCGGGGCGTTCAGCGCCTGCGACAGCGTCTCGAGCTGGTCGAGGTACTGCCCGATCACGAGGATCCGCTCGCCCTCGTGCTTCGCGATCAGCTCGCGGACGGCCTGGACCTTCGCCGGTGCGGATGCCGCCAGCCGGTAGCGCTCGTCGTCGGTCG
Source organism: Microbacterium sp. W4I20 (assembly GCF_030816505.1). Lineage (NCBI taxonomy): Bacteria > Bacillati > Actinomycetota > Actinomycetes > Micrococcales > Microbacteriaceae > Microbacterium > Microbacterium sp. W4I20. The sequence continues at coordinate 3,780,655 of NZ_JAUSYB010000001.1, forward strand.
CCGCGGCGTACTCCAGCCGATCGCTCGGCGGCAGGTCGACGCGCACCTCGTAGCAGGCGGCGGGGGAGATGAATCCCTGCGCCTCGATCTGCTTCCACGGGGCGTCGAACCGCTTGGGGCCGATCAGGCTGAACACGTCGCCCTCGCGACCGTCCTCGCGGACGAGGGTCGCGGTGAGTCCGATGCGTCGGCGCGCTTGCAGATCAGCGGTCAGCTTGAACACCGGTGCGGGCAGGAGGTGGACCTCGTCGTACACGATGAGTCCCCAGTCCAGCGCGTCGAGCAGAGCCAGGTGCGCGTACGCGCCCTTCCGCTTCGCCGTGAGGATCTGGTACGTCGCGATCGTGACCGGCTTGACCTCCTTGGCCTGGCCGGAGTACTCGCCGATCTCCTCGGCGGTCAGGCTCGTGCGCTTGAGCAGTTCGTCTCGCCACTGTCGGGCCGAGACCGTGTTCGTCACGAGGATCAGCGTGGTGGTCTTGGTCGCCGCCATGGCCCCGGCGCCCACGATGGTCTTCCCCGCACCGCAGGGGAGCACCACGACTCCGGAACCGTCCTTCGAGAAGGCGTCGACCGCATCCTGCTGGTACGGCCGGATGTGCCAGCCGTCTTCGGCCAGGTCGATCTCATGCGGGGTGCCCGGTGTGTAGCCGGCGAGGTCCTCCGCCGGCCAGCCGATCTTCAGCAGCTCCTGCTTGATCTGGCCGCGCGCCCACGCATCGACCACGAAGGTCTCGGGGTTCGGATGTCCGATCAGCAGCGGCTGGATGCGCTTGTTGTTCGCCACCTGGGCGAGTACCGCGGGGTCGGTGGAGCGCAGGATGAGGGCGCCCTCGTCGTCGCGCTCGATCACGAGCCGGCCGTACCGGTTGACGGTCTCGCGCAGATCGACCGCCACGGAAGGCGGTACCGGGAAGCGCGACCAGCGGTCGAGCGTCTCCAGCATGTCCTCGGCGGTGTGGCCCGCGGCTCGCGCGTTCCAGAGCCCGAGGCGAGTGATCCGATAGGTGTGGATGTGCTCGGGCGCGCGCTCCAGCTCGGCGAAGATCGCCAGCTCGTGGCGGGCGCTCTCGGCATCGGCGTGGGCGACTTCGAGGAGCACGGTGCGATCGCTCTGGACGATCAAGGGGCCATCAGACATAGCTGACCAGTTTAGCTGGCGCGCGGGGGTACCCGGCCTATGGCGTCACGATCGTGGCTGCGAGGATGCTGGACACCGGGAGGGTCCGCTCGACATCGGCCGCTCGGTCGCGTCCGCGGAGCCGTCCGCCACCGATGCCGGTGGCCTCCAGCAGCAGCTCGCGCCGCGACCCGTCCGGCATCCCGACGGTGACCTGGAGCACGGCCCGCGCGCGCACCGCGGCTTCGAGCTCGCGGTCGAGCCATGCCGCATCGGCATCCGGCCCCTGGTGCGCGCGAAGCCGGGCGATCAGGGTCACGACGTCGACTCCGGAGTCAGCCGCCGTCGCGGGGGGAGCGGGATGCCGCTCCCGGACGGGGATCTCGCCGGCGGTCCCGATGAGCGTCGCCGGGTACCTGGCGTCGGTGAGCGCCCAGTACACGGTCTCGCGGCCGACGCGCGTCGTGAGGCTGTCGACGTGCATGGTGAGCGCCAGCGGACGCAGCGACTGGTCGACGGCCATCGCCTCGATCAGATGCTGGTCGGTGCTCTCGATCCGGGTGCGTCCGGTCTCCCCGTCGGTCGAGACGCGGACGAGCCCGTGCCGCTGCGCGGTCTGGGCGACCAGGTAGCTCAACGGCTGCGGGATGCCGGTGAGCGAGATCGCGCTCAGGAACTCGAGGATCGACTGCTCGGTCTCGCCCACGACGAACGCGTGCGCGATGGATTCGGCGGTGAAGCGATACGACGACGCCTGGGCAGCGGATTCGCGGGCGGCGATCGAGCGCAGACGCACGTCCGCTGCCGGTTCCAGCGGCCCCGGGGCGATGGCGGTGAGATCGTTCTGGAGGAAGATCCGGTCGACCTCGGCGGGGAGCAGCTGGACGAGGGCGGTCGGGTCGGCGGGCTCCCCGCGCCGGAGCGCGACGGCCCAGGCGGGCTCGGTGCCGTCCTCGGTGATCAGGCCGAGGAGTCGTGCGGCCTCGCGCAGCATCCGAGAGCGATCCGGCCACGACGGATCCCACGGATGCGCCGACGGCCACTCCTCGGCGGGGATCCATCCGCCATCGGCCGAGCGCACGCCGCGTGGCAGCGAGTCCCGGAACGACGTCGCGAGTATCGCCCAGCGGTCAGCGACCGAGGAACGCAGCCAGGGTTCCGCGGCGGTGGTCGCGCGGAGGCGGCGTTCCACGGCGACGGCGAGGCCCGCATGGACGGCGATCGCCACCAGCGGGTCGACGATCTCGGCGGGGATGCCGGCCTCGGTGAGCTGCCGCTTCTCTCCCGCGCTGATACTGCCGCCGGTGAGCAGAGCGAACGGCGTCTCGCGGGCGACCAGCAGGAGATCTGCGAGGACCGCGACGGTGGTGAACGCCCGCTCGGCCGCGTGCGCCGATGCGCTCTCGGTCGCCGGGGTCGCGGCTGCGGCTGCGGGAGGATCCGACACTGTCCGGCCGGCGATCACGGCGGCGACCGGGGCGTAGGGGGTGCCGTCGGGGCGGAGCAGCGCGAGGGCGATCAGGGGCTCGCGCTCGGGGCCGGGATCCTCGCCGGCAGCCGCGCGGAGGAGCGCGGTCGCCTCCGATGCGGTCAGGAGCGGGAGGACTCGGCCGAGTGACACGGGATCGAGCAGGGCCTCAGCAGCATCGAAGAGATCCTGCCAGGCGACCTCCGGCCGCACGCCGCGCGTGGTGAGGAGGTGGAGCAGCTCGTCATCGCTCGCCGCGGCCAGCCAATCCGCCAGCGGTCTCGCGTGAGTGCTCATGAGGATGCCTCAGGGACGCGAAGCCGCGCGGCCCTTTCGGATGAAGGTCATCACGAGCAGCGTGATGATCATCACGAAGGCGAGCGGCAGACCCCAGAAGGGGATCGCGGCGATGAGCGGCCAGACGCCCTCTCCGAACGCGGACTGGTCCATGCCCACGGCCGTGCCGATGATGATGGCGAAGAAGCAGATCACGGATGCCGCGCCGATTCCGAGCGCGGTGAACGCGAGGATGTTGTCCAGCCGGCGGACGGGAACCTCCGGTTCGGTGTTCTGCGTGCTCATCCGTCCCAGCCTACTCGTACCCGGTCTCGAATCCGCCGGTCGCGCGACCGGTAGGCTGGGAGTGTGCGCGCGTCAGCGTCCGCACTGTTCCGCACACCGATTTTCAGCGAGGTTCTCCATGCCCACCGGCAAGGTCAGGTTCTACGACGAAGACAAGGGCTTCGGCTTCATCGCCAGCGATGACGGCCAGGACGTCTTCCTGCACGCCTCGGCGATGCCCACGGGTGCCGTCGTGAAGGCGGGCGCACGCGTGGAGTTCGGAGTGGCAGACGGCAAGCGCGGTCTTCAGGCGCTGTCGGTGCGCGTGCTCGAAGCGCCGCCGAGCCTCTCGAAGGCGAAGCGCATCCCCGCCGACGATATGGCGATCATCGTCGAAGACCTCGTCAAGCTCCTCGACACCATCGGCGGCGATCTGCGTCGCGGTCGATACCCGTCATCCGGTCACGGCCGCAAGATCGCGGCCGTGCTGCGCAAGGTCGCTGATGACCTCGAAGCCTGACGCCGACGCGCGTCTCCTCGACGCCCACGATCTCGCGCTCGATGCTCTGCGCGAGATCACTCCGGCGTCGTCCATCGGACCGGCCGCCGGCTATCTCCTCGAGGACGACGGCTCGGTCTCCCTGCGCTTCCAGAACCGGCTGCCGGGATATCCCGGCTGGTACTGGACGGTGACGGTCGCACGCGTCGACGACGCCGACCCCACCGTGCTCGAGGTGGAGCTCATGCCCGGTGACGGCGCGCTCCTCGCCCCCGAGTGGGTGCCCTGGGCCGAGCGCCTCGCGGACTACCGGGCGCACCAGGTCGAGCTCGCGGAGCAGGCGGCGGCCACGGCCGAGGACGGCACCGCGGACCCTGCCGAGGACGCCGTCGACGGTGAACTCGTCGATGAGGACGACCTCGACGACGACGACGATGACCTCGATGACGACGACCTCGATGATGACGATGACATCGATGACGACCGTCCGTCCGTCGTGCTGCACGCTGGTGACGTGGACGGTGTCGACATCGACGAACTCGATGAGACCGCGGTCGACGTCGACGAGGACGAGGACGAGGACGAGGACGACGACGTCGACGACGAGGATGCCGACGACGACCTCATCGAGGACGACGAGGAGTGACGCCGGGCGCTCAGGCGCCCAGGTGCTCCAGCACGTAGTCGAGCGAGCGGGTCAGCCGGCGTACGTCGTCCGGCTCGATCGAGACGAAAGTCGCCACGCGCAACTGGTTGCGACCGAGCTTGCGGTACGGCTCGGTGTCGACGATGCCGTTGGCGCGCAGCGTCTTGGCGATCGCGGCGGCGTCGATGCTCTCGTCGAAGTCGATGGTCACGACGACCGGCGACCGGTGCGCGACGTCGGCCACGAAGGGCGTCGCCACTGACGAGGAGTCGGCCCAGTCGTACAGGACGCCCGATGACTCCGCGGTGCGCGCGCCCGCCCAGGCCAGTCCGCCGTTGTCGAGGATCCAGCGCAGTTGGCTGTCGAGCAGATGCAGCGTCGTCAGCGCCGGGGTGTTGAGGGTCTGGTTGAGGCGTGAGTTGTCGACCGCGTTCTTCAGGCTGAGGAACTCGGGGATGTAGCGGTCGGATGCGGCGATCCGTTCGATCCGCTCGATCGCGGCCGGCGACGCGGCGCCGAACCAGAGCCCGCCGTCGGAACCGAGGTTCTTCTGCGGCGCGAAGTAGTAGAGGTCGGCCTGGCTCACGTCGAAGTCGATGCCGCCGGCGGCGCTCGTCGCGTCGATGACCGTCAGCGCGCCGTCGGAGTGCACGCGATCGACTGGGGCGGCGACACCGGTCGAGGTCTCGTTGTGCGGCCAGGCGTAGACGTCGATGCCCTCGACGATCTCGGCGGTGGCGCGAGAACCGGGCTCGGACTTGCGCACGTCGGGGGTCTCGAGCCACGGGGCGGCTGCCGCCGCAGCGAACTTGCCCCCGAATTCGCCGAACACGAGGTTCTGGCTGCGGCGCTCGATCAGGCCGAAGGCCGCGGCGTCCCAGAACGCCGTCGAGCCGCCGTTGCCCATCAGGATCTCGTATCCCTCCGGCACGCGGAACAACGCGGCGAGCTGCTCGCGCACGCTGCCCACGAGGTTCTTCACGGGAGCCTGGCGGTGCGAGGTGCCCAGGATCGTCGCCCCCGACGCGAGAAGCGCCTCGAGCTGCGCCGGGCGCACCTTCGAGGGGCCGCAGCCGAAGCGGCCGTCAGCGGGCAGGAGGTCACCGGGAATCTCGATCGCCATGGGTCGATTCTAGGGGGCGGGGGAGGGAGCGCCCGGCCGCGCGCGGATCCGATGTCCGTCCGGGAATGTAGGCTTGCCTAAGAATCTCGGAAGGCCTGCACATGACCGATCTGATCGACACCACGGAGATGTATCTCCGCACCATCCTCGAACTCGAGGAGGAGAACATCGTGCCGCTGCGCGCACGCATCTCCGAGCGCCTCGGCCACTCCGGCCCGACGGTCTCGCAGACCGTCGGCCGCATGGAGCGCGACGGCCTCGTGGTGGTCTCCGAAGACCGCACGCTCGAGCTCACCGACGCCGGTCGCCGCAAGGCTGTCGACGTGATGCGCAAGCACCGCCTCGCTGAGCGTCTGCTGTCCGACGTCATCGGACTCGACTGGGCGTTCGTCCACGAAGAGGCCTGCCGCTGGGAGCACGTGATGAGCGAGCAGGTCGAGCGCCGCCTCGTCGAGCTGCTCGGTCACCCCACCGAATCGCCCTACGGCAACCCGATCCCCGGACTCGACCAGCTGGGCGACCTGCCGGCGCGCACGTTCGACGAAGGTGTCATCGGGCTCGTGCAGAAGCTGAACGCCGCGGGCGAGGCCATCGAGGGCACTGTGCGCCGACTGGCCGAGCCGGCCCAGGTCGATCCCGAGCTCCTCGAGCAGCTGCGCGACGCCGGCGTCATGCCCGGCGCGCACGGCGATTTCCGCTTCAGCGAGGGGTACGTGCTCATCCAGATGGACGGCAACGAAGACGGTCTGGAACTGCCGGTCGAGCTCGCCTCGCACATCTTCCTCGTCGGCGAGCCGGCCTGACCCGCGAGTCGACCCCCGGAAAACCGCGGAAATCCGCGGGGCCGGAGGATTGTCAGGTTCGCAGGGTGACATGATCGTTATCTTCCGGTAACCTCGGACGAGTCGTCAGCGAAGAAGCCCGCTGGCGATGACCCGTGAAGATTCGCCTTCCAGGCTCGTCGTCTTCCCGGCAGGAACGCACAACGTACCCCGAGCTACATTCGTGCCACGAAAGCAGAGTGCCGACGAGCCAGCGCTACCCGAAAGCGCGAGGGCCCAGGAGGACCAAGTTTTGGCCACAGACATCGAACCGCCCGCGAAGACATCTGAAGACCGAGTTCCCGCCCGTCGCACCAGTGCGCGGGTGAGTGCTCGAAAGGCCGTCAAGCCACTCCGATCGGTCGCCATCTTCGCGGCCGTCGGCGCTCTTGTCGCCGCCGTCGCTCTGCCCGCTTACGCGGCGTCGAAGCCGGCCGAGGCAGCCACCACCGTCCAGCAGCTCGCGGCGGTCGATGCGCAGTCGCTGGTCGTCGCCTCGCAGGCGACCGCCGCCCCGCTGGTCCGCGGCACCTTCTCGGCGACCACGCCGGAAGAGATCGCCAAGAAGAAGGCGGAAGCCGCCGCAGCCGCTCGCGCCGCCGCGGCAGCCACCGCCTCCCAGGCGCAGAGCAACTACAACACCGCCGGCTACGCGCTCGTGTCTCCCGGTTCCGGCGAGGTGCGGTACCCGCTCCCCGGTGGCTCGTACAACCAGGGCCGCACGATCGGCGGCGGTCACAACGGCGCCGACATGCTCGCCCCCGCGGGTACCCCGATCTACGCCGCCGCCGCCGGAGTCGTTCGCGCATCGGCCGAGAACATCGGCGGATACGGCGTGTGTGTCATGCTCGACAGCGTCGTGGGCGGCCAGCAGGTTCAGACCACGTACGGTCACATGACCTACGGTTCGCGGCAGGTGCAGACGGGTCAGACCGTGGCGGCCGGGCAGCTGATCGGCTACGTGGGCAGCACGGGACGCTCGACGGCGAACCACCTCCACTTCGAGGTCTGGATCAACGGCGGCCTGGTCGAGCCCTACTCCTGGCTCGCCGCCAACGCCGGCTGATCCGCGGACACGATCCGCACCGTTCACCTCCCGTTTCGCCTCCTATGCCGCGGGATGGGTTAGCCTGAACCCGTTGTCGTACTGGCGGGAGAGGCTGATGGAGCGAATACCGAGCATCCGAACCATGGATGCCCTCGGTCGTCACGTCCTTCTGCATAGCCCGCAGGGATGCCACGGCGTTGCCGTGCGCGAAAGGCGCTGTCTTTAGACAGCGCCTTTTTTCGTCCCTGCGAACGCTCTGCCGCCTGCGCGACCTCGTGTGAGTCGAGAGTGCCGGGAAGCCGTCCCGGCGGATCGAGAGGATGACGAATGCGCACACTTGTCCTGAACGCCGGCTACGAGCCGCTCGCCATCGTGTCCTTCAAACGAGCGCTCGTGCTCGTGATGAACGATAAGGCGACGGTGATAGAACGCGTCGAAGACGATCCTGTCTGGGGCAGCCACGGGGTCTACGACCGTCCGGCGGTGATCATCCTCTCCCGTTACGTGCGGGTGCCCACCAGCAGGCGGGTGCCGGTGACCAGACGCGGCGTCCTACGACGCGACAACCACCGGTGCGGGTACTGCGGCAAGGCGGCGTCGACGATCGACCACGTGCTGCCGCGTTCGCGGGGTGGCGCCGATTCCTGGGAGAACCTCGTGGCGTGCTGTCTGCGCTGCAACAACGTCAAGAGCGACCGCACCCCGCAGGAGATGCGCTGGCAGCTGCGTTTCACTCCACGCCCGCCACATGGCACCGCCTGGACCGTGCGCGGCACCGAGCGCAGCGACCCACGGTGGGAGCCGTACCTCGCGCTGGCCGCGTGAGACCGTGGCCGACGATCCGCCGAGCTGACCCGTAGACTTGGACGGCGCCCTCGTAGCTCAGGGGATAGAGCAGCCCTCTCCTAAAGGGCAGGTCGCAGGTTCGAATCCTGTCGCGGGCACAGCGTGAAAGGGCCGCCTCCGCAGGCGGCCCTTTCTCATCTGAACGGTCAGTCCTGCCCGCGCCCGAGCTTCGACGGCCACCAGATCTTCTTACCGATGTCATAGGCGAGGGCGGGCACGAGCAGCGAGCGCACCACGAACGTGTCGAGCAGCACCCCGAACGCCACGATGAACGCGAGCTGCACGAGGAACAGGATCGGGATCACCGAGAGCGCCGCGAACGTGGCGGCGAGCACGAGCCCTGCCGACGTGATGACGCCGCCGGTGATCGAGAGCCCCCGCAGGATGCCCTCGCGGGTGCCGTGCGCCTTCGATTCCTCGCGCACGCGCGTCATCAGGAAGATGTTGTAGTCGATGCCGAGCGCCACGAGGAACACGAACCCGAACAGGGGTACGGCCGGATCGGCGCCGGGGAACTGGAAGATCCCGTTGAAGACGAGGGCCGAGACGCCCATCGCGGTGCCGAACGACAGCACGGTCGTGAGGATGAGCAGCACCGGCGCGAGGATCGAGCGCAGCAGCAGCATGAGGATGAACATGATCACGACCAGGATCACCGGGATGATGAGGTTCCGGTCGTGGATCGATGCGTCGTTGGTGTCGACGGAGGTGGCCGTGACCCCGCCGACCAGCGCGTCGAGGTCGTCGAGTTCGGTGCGCAGCTCGCGCACCGTCGATGCCGCCGCGTCGGAGTCTGCGGCATCCGTCAGCGTCGCCTGCAGGAGGACGTCGCCGTCGACGATGGTCGGGTCTGGCGCCGGCGTGCCGGGAGGGCCGATCGCGCTGATGCCGTCGGCGGTCACCGGGGCCGAGCCGCTGGGAGAGTCGGCGGCCGTCACCGAGACGCCGTCCACGCCGTCGCTCGCGAGGAGCACGTCGGCGGCATCCTGCAGCCTGTCCTCCGTGACCACGACGTAAGCCGGGCTGCCGGATCCGCCGGGGAAGTGCTCGCCGAGGGCCACCTGACCGTCGCGTGCCTCGGAAGCCCCGAGGACGAGATCGGACTGCGGGATGCCGGACGCGTTCAACTGCGTGACACCGATCGCGCCCGCCAGGAGCACGACGGTCGTCGTGATCCAGATCAGCCGGTGACGGCGCTTGACGAGTCCGGCGAGGCGTGCCCAGAGCCCCGTGGTCCGCATGCCGTGCTCCGCCGCGACGACCTCGGGCTCGAACTTCGGGCGGCGCGGCCAGAAGACTGCGCGTCCGAACAGCAGCAGCAGGGCGGGCAGCAGGCTGAGCGCCGCGAGCATTGCGAACACGATGCCGATGGCCGCGACGGGGCCGAGCGTGCTGTTCGACTTGAGGTCGCTCAGCAGGAGGCAGAGGAGCCCCGCGATGACCGTTCCCCCGGAGGCGACGATCGGCTCGAACGAGCCCTTCCACGCGGCGGCGACCGCTGCTCCCTTGTCCTGGGAGACGCGCAGCTCTTCCCGGAATCGGGCGACGAAGAGCAGGGCGTAGTCGGTGGCGGCGCCGATCACGAGGATGAAGAGGATGCCCTGGGTCTGACCGCTGAGCAGCAGGACCTCGAACTTCGCGAGCCACCAGACGACCAGCAGCGCGACGCAGAGGGCGAACAGGCTCGTGGAAAGCACGACCAGCGGCAGGAGGAACGAGCGGTAGACGAGCACGAGGATCACCAGCACGGCCAGGAGAGCGACTCCGAGGAGCAGTCCGTCGATGCCGGCGAATCCGGCGACCAGATCGGCGCTGAACCCCGCGGGGCCTGTCACGTGGACGGTGACACCGTCCGGTACGGCGGCGCGCAGCTGCTCGCCCAGCGCCGCGGTCGCGTCGGCGAGCTCCGCGTCGGACTCGATCGGGATGAACGCCTGCGCCGCGAGCCCGTCGTCCGAGGCGAGCGCGGGAGAGACGTCCCCGCCGACACCCTCCACGGCGGGGGCGTCGGCGACGGCATCCGAAATCGCATCGAGATCCGAGTCGGTGAGCTCGTCAGCCGAGGTGAAGACCACGATCGCCGGGATCGAATCGCTGTCGTTGAATTCTCCGAGCAGCGCCTGAACCTGAGTCGCATCCTTCGACTCGGGGAGATAGGTCGTCTGATCGTTGGACGAGACCTCGTCGATCTTGCCGAACAGCGGTCCTCCCAGAGACGCCCCGACCAGCCACACGAGGATCAGAGCAACCGGGAGGAACACCCGCACCCAGGAGTGCCGACGTGAGCGCTCGCGCGAGGGAGCAGCGGGCGCGTGATCAGGGCGGGCCATCAGGATTCCTTTCGGAGGGTGGTCGTGCGAGCGTCAGGCGATCCAGGCGAGGATGAGGATCATCGTCGCGAGGAAGCCGGCGAAGTAGTTCAGAGCGATGAAGCGTCGCCAGGCGCGGTTCGTGGTCCCGGATGTCTCGTCGCTGACGTTCCAACAGGGCGCCGCGTTGACCACGTACGGCAGCGCGAGCACGGCCGCGAGCGGACCGGGCCACGGGGTCAGGAGCATCGCCACCCCCGCCACGACCCACAGGGCGAGGGAGAGCCGCACGGTCGCCCGTGCACCGATCACGGTGGCGATGGAGGAGATGCCGGCCTCCCGGTCGGGGCCGATGTCCTGCACGGCGCCGAACGCGTGGGCGGCCATCCCCCAGAGGAAGAAGGCGACGAGCGTGAGGACCGTGCCCTGTGTGACAGGCGCCGCCGCCAGCGCGAGCCCGACGATCGCGGGGCTGACGAAGTGCGTGCTCGAGGTCACCGAATCGAGGAACGGGCGCTCCTTGAACCGCAGGACCGGAGCGGAGTACGCGATCACCGCGAAGACGCTCACGGCGAGCCAGATCCACGAGGCCGGGTTACCGACGATCACGAGGTAGGCGAGGAACGGGATGTTCGTCAGGGCGGCGGACCACAGCGTCGCCCGATGGATGCGCGGCGAGAGCAGCGCCCCCTCGATGCCGCCCTTGCGCGGATTCGCGAGGTCCGAGGCGAAGTCGAAGACATCGTTGATCCCGTACATCGCGAGGTTGTAGGGGATGAGGAAGTACAGCGTGCCGATCACCAGGGTGAGGTCGATCTCCCGCGTGCTCAGCAGGTAGGCGGCCGCGAAGGGGAACGCCGTGTTGATCCAGCTGATCGGTCGGGAGGACAGCACGATCTGCGCGAAGTCGCCTCCGCGGCTCCGGGAGGGCGCGGACGCGTCGGTCATCGCCGCGCCTCCGTCCGTCGGTCCCGGTGCGGATCGTTCTCGCGTCGACGGCTGCGCAGCGCCGCCCACAGCGCCGGCAGCAGCAGTGCGCCGGCGAGCGGATAGGTGAAGTCCTCGATGGGGGCGAGGCCGATGTGCAGCCCCACCAGGTGGTCGGGGGAGTAGTGGAACAGTCCGGTGGCGATCATGACGGTGTCGAACACGGCGGTGAGCACGAGCAGGGCGAGGACCGTCACTCCGATGGCGGCAGGGTTCGGTCCTCGACGTCGGGCGATGATCGCCAGCGTGAGACCGGCCACCCCGGCGATGACCAGGAAGCAGGCGGAGAGCTGGAGGTAGGTCACGGCCGTTCCTCCCGCGCTGTGCGATCCACCCGGCGACTCGTGAGGATCCGGACCGCGCCGGTGTAGATCACCATCGTGCACACGACCAGGAAGAGCAGGAACACCGGCTCTTCGAGCGGCAGCTCCGGCGCCAGCAGGATGCCGGTCGCGATGGTGGCCTCGCCCCGGAAGAAGATTCCGCTCGCGATGCCGGCGATGTCCCAGACCAGGAAGAACGCGACCCCGACGACCGTCACGACGATGGCCGGCACCGTGTCGCGCCAGAAGAACAACCGGAAGCGCCAGTCCAGCAGCAGCATGCAACCCAGCGACGCCAGCAGAGCGATCAGGTACAGGGCGCCCATCACGCGGACATCCCGTGACTCGATCCCGGCTCGCGCAGGGGACCCGCGGTGTGATCGCCGCGCACCCGCTTCAGCACGATCTCGGCGCTGATCAGGCACATCGGCACGCCGACGCCGGGGGCCGTCGTCGCACCGGCGTAGTAGAGCCCGCGCACCCGCTTCGATGCGTTCTGCGCGCGGAACATCGCGCTCTGGGTCAGGATGTGCGCCGGTCCCAGCATCCCCCCGCGCCACGAGTGGTAGTCGGCCGCGAAGTCCGCCGGACCTGTCGTCTCCCGCACCACGATGCGCTCGCGGAGGTCGGGGATGCCGGCCCAGGTCGAGATCATGTCGATCGCGGCATCCGCCGCCCGCTCGACCTGCGGCGATCCGCCGCCGTCGGAGCCGCCGTGGCCGAGCTCCACATCGGCGGGAACCGGGACGAGCACGAACAGGTTCTCGTGGTCAGCCGGGGCGACGTCCGCGTCGGTCGCGCTGGGGCGGCAGACGTAGGTCGAGGCGGGTGCGGGGACCGAGGGTGAGCGGCCGAAGATCGCGTCGAAGTTCGCGTCCCAGTCGTCGGTGAAGAACAGCGAGTGATGGGGGAGTTCCGGGAGCGCGCCGCGTACTCCGAGCATCACGAGAACGCCGCCGGGTCCGCTTGTCCGCCGCTGCCACCACGACTCCGGATAGGACTGCAGATCGCGGGGGAGGAGAGTCGTCTCGGTGTGATGCAGGTCCGCGGCCGAGACCACGATGTCGGCGCTCTCGCGATGGGCGACGCCGTCGGCATCGACCCAGTCGACTCCGGTCACGCGCGGGCCGTCCGGCCCCTCGTCCGTGCGGATGCCGGTGACCTCCGCCCCGGTGATGATCCGCGCCCCCGCGCCGCGGGCCAGGTCGCCGATGCGCTCGACGACGCGCCAGAAGCCGCCCTGCGGATAGCTGACGCCCTGGTCGAGGTCGAGAGCGCTCATCAGGTGGTACATCGCGGGGGCGCTGCGCGGATCGGTGCCGAGGAACACGGCCGGATACCCGAGGATCTGGCGGATCACGGGGTGGCGGAAGCGACGGGCGGCGAACGTCTGCAGCCGGGTGCCGAGCAGCGAGAAGAGCCGGGGCAGCGCGCGGAGCACCTCCGGCGCCGTGAGGGTGCGCAGCCGCGTGAACGGGTTGTACAGGAAGTACTTCTCGGCCATCGTGCTCGCCTGGTGCGCGGAGTCCAGATAGGCGGTGAGAGCCGCGGCCGAGCCCGGCTCGAGTTCCTCGAAGAGCTCGGTCACCGCTGCGCGCCCGGCGGGGACGGTGACGTGCTCGGCGGCGGCGCCGGTCGAAAGCGGCGGCCGGAACACCCGGTACCCGGGATCGAGCGTCGTGAGGTCGAGCTGAGCGGCGGTCGTGGTACCCATCATCGCGAAGAAGTGGTCGAAGACCTCGGGCATCAGATACCACGACGGGCCGGAGTCGAAGCGGAATCCGTCGCGCTCGATCGTGCCGGCGCGCCCGCCGATCCGGTCGTTCTTCTCGAGCACGACCACCTCGTGGCCGTCACGGGAGAGAAGTCCCGCGACCGCGAGGCCTGCCACGCCCGCCCCGATCACCACGACGCGGCTCATCGGTCCCGCTCCAGGGCGGTCACGACGACAGCCCGGGCCGCGAGAGCGGCCTTGACCGGATCGGGCACGCGGACGCGGCGCCGGTACAGCACCTCGACCGGGGTCCGGGCGACGCGGCGGGTGAGGGCCGCGAACAGAGCGAGGGCGCTGCGCACCGCTGCGCGAGCGTCCCGAGGGAGCAGGGGGATCGCCTCGCGGGCGTCGGCGAGCTGCCGGTGGACGGTCTCGACCCAGCGGTCGCGATCCGCATCCGTCAGGCGTGCGGAGCCGCCGAGATATCCGCGCTGCAGGCGGTCGGTGTCATCCGCCAGGTCGCGGAGGAAGTTCACGTTCTGGAATGCCGCTCCGAGCTGTCGTGCGCCGCGGACGAGGGTCGCGCGTTCGGAGTCCGTCCGCTCGGCTCCCCGGAGGAACACCTGCAGGCACATCAGACCGACGACCTCGGCGGATCCATAGACGTAGCTCGCGTGGGCGTCGGCGTCGTAGGCGGCGAAATCGGTGTCCGCGGCGATGTCGGCGGTCATCGAATCGAAGAAGGGCTGGGTGAGATCCTCGCCGATGCCGCTCTCCCGCGCGGTGCGGGCGAAGGCATGCAGAATCAGATCGCTGCTGTAACCGCGGCGCATCGCACGGTGGGTCTCCGCGATATAGGAGGACAGGGCCTCGGCCTGGGCCGATGGGTCGAGCCCCGCCTCCGCGGCGACTCCGTCGACGATCTCATCGGCGATGCGCACCATCGCGTAGATGTTGCGCACGTGCTGACGGTGGCGTCGCCCGAGGAGGCGGGTGGCGAGGCCGAACGAGGTCGAGTACGAGCGGATGACGTCGGTCGTGGCGATCTCGGCCGTGCGGGTGAAGCGGTGCAGTGCTTCGTCGCCGGGACGACCCGTTGCCTCACCGCTCATATGGTGCGGCCTTCGATGCGCGAGGTCAGTCCGAGGATGGTCCGCCCTGCCGCGGCGGAGATGGATCCCGTCGACTCGGCTTCCGCGAGCACGGTGGACACGGCACCGAGCTGCTCCTGCACGAGGCTGCGCACGAAGCGCTCCGCGCCGCATTCGCGCAGCCGGTCGCGGATGTCGGACGCGTCTGCGTCGCTCAGGTCCAGCGAACCGAAGCGCAGCTCGATGCTCGGCCAGTGCCCGGTCATGCGCGCATAGGCGATGATCGCGGTCTCCTTGCCCTCGCGCAGGTCGGAGAAGGCGTCCTTGCCGTGCGCTTCAGGATCGCCGAAGACGGACAGCAGGTCATCCTGCAGCTGATAGGCGAGACCGAGATGCCGTCCGATCGCCGTGAGCTGCTCTTCTGCGGCGGGCGACGAACCGGCGAGGACCGCTGCGGCGCGGAGCGGGAGGACGAAGGAGTACGTCGCGGTCTTGTAGGCGCTCGTCGACAGGATCGTCCGCAGGTCCGGGGCGATGATGCCGTCACTGAGGCCGATGTCGGTGTGCTCGCCGGCGACCGTCTCGAAGATGGTCTGCTCCAGCAGAGCGAGGAGCCGGACGCGCGCGTCGCTCGACACCTCGGCGCGGGCGAAGCCGAGCACGGCGGAGGCGAGCAGGAGGTCGCCCATGAGGATCGCGCTGGAACGCGCCCAGTGCAGGGCCGGCTCGGCGGGTTCGGTCGATCGCCGCTCCACGAGCGAGCCGATCAGGTTGGGGCGTCGACGGCGGATCAGGTCGCCGTCGATGACGTCGTCGTGGAGCAGGAACGCGAAGTGGAGCAGTTCGACGTGGGCGGCGACGTCGATGGCTCGCTCCACCTCGGTCGCGCTAAGGCCCGCGGGTGTGAGTGATCGCAACAGATCGATCAGCAGTCGGGGGCGGATGAGTTTGCCGCCGAGCGCGTGTTCCGCGGCGGCCTGCCACAGGGCGACGAACTCTGTTCCGTAGTGTTCGGCCGCGGCGCTCCGTTCCGAGAAGCGACGTCGCAGTGCCTCCTCGATCCGGGTGCCGAGTTCTTCCTCGGTCGCCGTGGTGGTCACGGGTCAGACCTCTCCGAGGGCACGGAGCCGGGGGAGCTGCTCGGCGAGCCAGGGGCTGAACGCGAACGGGGTCTGCGTGACCGCGCCGACCAGATCGTCGACCTCGACCCACGCCCACTCGGCCACTTCGTCGGGATCGGCGGAGAGATCTCCGTCGACGACGGCGATGTGCACGGGGCAGATCTCGTTCTCGACGATGCCGCTCGCATCCACGGCGCGGTAGCGGTAGTCGGGGAGGGCCAGGCGGATGCCGGTGAGGCGGATGCCCAGTTCTTCCTGCGCGCGACGCGCCACGGCCTCGAGCATGTCCTCGTCGGGACGGGGGTGGCCGCAGAAGCTGTTGGTCCATACTCCGGGCCACGTTCGCTTGCCGAGCGCGCGACGCGTGACGAGCACACGACCTCGATCGTCCAGGACGTAGCAGGAGAAAGCGAGGTGCAAGGGCGTGTCCTGCGTGTGCACTTCGCTCTTGGGGAGCGTGCCGATGGCGGAGCCGTCTTCCGCGAGGAGCGTCACGTGATCCATCGCCGATGCTCCCGTCCTGATTTCGCTAACTAAGTAAGTAATCAACTTAGCATGAAACCCTTCGTGTGTAACATGATCGCATGGACACGGAGGCCGGCACCACCCCGCGCGAGCGCGCGCGCGCCGACGGTGGCACCGCCGATGCCCCGGAGGAGGCCGCGCGGAACGCGGAACTCCCGCCCGATGGTCTGACGCATGCGGCCATCTACGATGTCGAGTCCAGCGACCCGCGCAGCACGCTGATCGACCGGAGCGGCGTGCCGCCGGAAGATCTCCCGCAGATCGCCTCGGTCATGGAAGCGCTGGCCGGCCTGCGCGACGCCGAGCAGCGGCTCTCGCAGGCATCGCGGCGCTACATGCGTCTCAATGAGACCGACATGCGCGCGCTGCATTATCTGATCGTGTGCGCGAATCGCGGATTGGTAGCGACGCCGAGTGGGATCGCCCATCATCTCGGGATCTCCACCGCGGCGACGACGAAGCTGCTCGATCGGCTGGAGGCGGGCGGGCACACGCGACGCGCGCCCCACCCCTCCGACCGGCGCGCGCTGGCCATCACGATCACGCAGACGACCCGCCATGCGGCGATGGAGACCGTCGGTCGTCAGCAGGCGAAGCGGTTCTATGCGGCGGCACGGCTCAACAGGGCGGAGCGCGACGTGGTCATCCGGTTCCTCGCCGACATGACCGACGAGATCACCCTGCGCGACGAGCCCTGGCTCACGACGACGGCAGAAGAAAGCGCCTGACGTCGACGACGCCAGGCGCTCTCTCTTAGTGTGCGGCGTTGTACGCCTCGACGACGGGGCCGGGAATGCGGCCACGCTCCGACAGCGAATAACCGTTCTCATTCGCCCACGTACGGATGGATGCGACCTCCGGGTTACGCGCGGAGCGCTTGCGAGGCGCAGCCGTTCGGGCCGATCCGGAGGAGCCCGCTTTGCGACCCGCCGAGATGTACGGCTCGAATGCCTTACGCAATTCCTCCACATGATCGACATTCAGATCGATCTCATAGGCGGTGCCGTTGAGCGAGAAATGTACGGTCTCGCCCTCGCCGACCTCCAGCACGCTTCCGTCGATGTCGTCTACTAATTGGTGCACAATTCGTCTGGCCATGGAATTGACCATAGCGCACGCTCATATCGCCGACAAGAAAGTCTGGGGCGATATATCGATTATTCGTGCCCGGTGTCGATCAGCTTCAACCCGACGATGCATCCGACCAGGCCCATCAGCAGAAGAATGCGCACCCAGGAGATCTCGGTGTCGCCCGTGATCATGGCCCAGACGACGGTGAGTGAGGCGCCGATACCGACCCAGACGGCGTAGGCCGTTTCGGTGGCGATATCGCGCATCGCGAATGCGAGGCCGAACATCGACAGCGCCAGGCCGACGAAGAAGATGACACTCGGCCAGAGTTTGGTGAGGCCCTCCGACTTTCCGAGGGCGGTTGCCCAGACGGCCTCGAGAACTCCGGAGACGATGAGAATGATCCACGGCATGATCGGTCCTTTCGGACCAGTCTTTTCGCTCACCGGGTACTGGTCTGCCTCGTCCGGGGCCGGTGATCGCCGACCGTTTCCGATGATATCCGGTTCGCCTGGGCAGGCACTGGGCACGCGTCGAGGCAGGAGGACCGGCAGGAGGACCGGCAGGAGGGCCGGCAGAGGAGTCAGGGGAGCAGGCCGGCGCGCCGCGCCCGCGTCACCGCCGAGTGCCGGGTCGACGCGTCCAGTTTCGACATCGCCGTTCCGAGGTAGGCCTTCACCGTGCCTTCGCGCAGTCCCAGCTGGGAGGCGATCTCGGCATTGGTCGAGCCCAGTGCGGCGCAGGCGAGCACATCGGTCTCGCGTCGCGACAGGTGCACGGTGGGCACGGGGCCGGTCGCCGCAGGGACGGCGTCTCCTGCGAGGGTGACGAGCCGTCTCTCCACCAGGGCGATCCTCGCTCGGAGCTCCGCATCGTCGACCGAGGCCGCGATGCTGCGGAGCTCGGCGAAACTCTCGCGCAGCTCTTCGCGCTGGGGTGCGGCGACCCCTGCCTCGCCCGCCGCTGACGCCGTGCGCAGCCGACGCTGGACCTCGTCGCGGATGCGGAGCTCGTCGGCGACCGACTGAGCGACCTGCATGGCAGGGGCGGTGGTCACTCCGCCGACCTGCTCCTCATCCCAGGCTCCGGCGTAGAGGACTCCCCGTGGCCGCCCCTGCACGACGATCGGAAGGGCGAGAAGAGTGCGCAGGCCCTCGCCGAGCACGAAGACGTCATAGTCGTGGGTGATCTGCTGGGAGGACCCGTAGTCGCTGGTCATCCGCGGGCGCAATTCCATCATGGCGCGCCCGCCGAGCCCGCGCTCGGGGCGCACGCGCAGTCCGTCCAGGGCCCTGGTGCGGTTGCCGACGATGCTGGTGACGCTCACGACCCCTTCCTCGATGAGGCCGCCGAAGGCCACCGGGAAGCGCGTGCGTCTGGCCAGCTCGCGCACCGCATTGGCGACGAGTTCGCCCTCGGATTCGATGGCGACCGGTGAGCTCACGACTACCTACTTTCGGGGGTGACGGCAGTGTTCCCCGGGATCGTAGCGTCGACCCTATCACTCGCGCGACCTCGTCGTGCGGGCACCGGACATGCGGCAAGGAGGCCCCATGAGCGACCAGACCCCAGCGGGTTCGAGCGGCGCGATCGACTACATCGCGATCGAAGAATCCCCCAGATTCCGAACCCTCAAACGCACCCAGAGATCCTTCATCTTCCCGCTCGCAGCATTCTTCCTCATCTGGTATTTCGCCTACGTGCTCCTCGCGGCGTTCGCGACGGACTTCATGGCGCAACGCGTCTGGGGCGATATCACGGTCGGGCTGCTTCTGGGTCTCGGCCAATTCGTCACCACGTTCGCCATCACGATGATCTACGTGTCCTTCGCGAACAGGAAGATCGATCCGCTCGCGACGGAGATCCGTGAAGAACTCGAGAAGGCGCAGGGCCACGCATGATCATCATCCGTACTGCGACCGAACCGGCCGCCATCGAGAGCAATCCCGTTCTCAACATCTCGATCTTCCTGGCTTTCGTGGCCGTGACCCTCTTCATCGTCATCCGGGCCAGCCGCAACAACAAGACGGCCGCCGACTACTATGCCGCTGGCCGCTCTTTCACCGGCCCGCAGAACGGCTTCGCCATCGCGGGCGACTATCTGTCCGCAGCATCCTTCCTCGGCATCTGCGGTGCGATCGCGATCAACGGCTACGACGGATTCCTCTACTCCATCGGATTCCTGGTGGCATGGCTCGTCGCGCTGCTCCTCGTCGCGGAGATGATGCGCAACACCGGCAAGTTCACGATGGCGGATGTGCTCTCGTTCCGTCTGAAGCAGCGTCCGGTGCGCATGGCAGCCGCGATCACCACGCTCGCGGTGTGCTTCTTCTACCTGCTGGCCCAGATGGCCGGCGCGGGCGGACTCGTGTCGCTGCTGCTGGGCATCGACGGTCGCCTCGGGCAGTCCATCGTCATCGCCGTCGTCGGCGTGCTGATGATCGTGTACGTGCTGATCGGCGGGATGAAGGGCACGACCTGGGTGCAGATCGTGAAGGCGTTCCTGCTCATCGGCGGCGCGCTCGCGATGACCATCTGGGTGCTGGCGATCAACGGCTTCAATCTGAACACGCTGCTCGAGGCCGCGGTGGCGAACTCCGACAAGGGCGAGGCCATCCTGGCGCCGGGGCTCCAGTACGGCGCGAACCCCTGGGACTTCCTCTCCCTCGGCATGGCGCTGGTGCTCGGAACCGCGGGACTGCCGCACGTGCTCATGCGGTTCTATACGGTGCCGACCGCCAAAGAGGCGCGGCGGTCGGTCGTCTGGGCCATCTGGCTCATCGGCGGTTTCTACCTGCTGACGCTCGTGCTCGGCTACGGAGCCGGCGCCCTGGTCGGCGCCGACGTGATCGCCGCCGCTCCCGGCGGCGTCAACTCCGCGGCCCCGCTGCTGGCGCTGGAGCTGGGCGGCCCCGTGCTCCTCGGGTTCATCTCGGCCGTGGCGTTCGCGACGATCCTCGCGGTCGTCGCGGGTCTGACCATCACGGCGGCGGCGTCGTTCGCGCATGACATCTACGCCAACGTGATCCAGAAGGGGAAGAAGGATGCCGAGGGTAACCCCGTGGAGGCGGATCCGAACGCCGAGGTGCGCGTTGCGCGCCGCACGGTGATCGTGATCGGCATCCTGGCCATCATCGGCGGGATCGGCGCCCAGGGGCAGAACATCGCCTTCCTCGTGGCACTCGCCTTCGCCGTCGCCGCATCGGCGAACCTGCCGACCATCCTCTACTCGTTGTTCTGGCGGCGCTTCTCGACCAGGGGCGCGGTGTGGAGCATGTACGGCGGTCTCGCATCGGCGATCATCCTGATCGTGCTGTCGCCGGTCTTCTCCGGAACGCCGACCTCGATGATCCCCGGGATCGACATCGCCATCTGGCCGATGAACAATCCCGGCATCGTGTCGATTCCGCTCGGGTTCTTCCTCGGCTGGCTGGGGACCGTCACCAGCTCGCGGAAGGAATCGCCGCAGCTGGCTGCCGAGATGGAGGTGCGCTCGCTCACCGGCTTCGGTGCGGAGAAGGCGACCGAGCACTGACCCCGACCTGTGGATGCACGTGGACCCGGCGGCCTACTCGCCGGGTCCACGTCGTTTCCACCGGATCCCGCAGGTCAGCGGGATTCGAGGTCGAGGAGGAAGCGCTTGCGCTCCGGATGGGCTCCGTACTGCCCCACCGACCCATCGGAACGGACCACGCGGTGCACCGGGACGATGATCGAGAAGGGGGTGAGCCGGCAGGCCGTGCCGACGGCCCGCGCCGCACCGGGGTGCCCGGCGAGCACCGCGACCTCGCCGTAGCTGAGCGTCTCGCCCCAGCCGATGGTGCAGATCGTCTGCAGCGCGATCAGCGGGAATCCCTGGACGAGCTGCCAATCGAGGCGCACGTGGTCCTCGAACCGTACGGGTTCCCCCTCGAAGTAGTCGCGCAGCAGATGCGCGAGCTCGTCGGCGGCGCCCGGATCGGGTTCGGGCATCGCGCCCAGCTGCCGGGCGACCCCCTCGAGAAGCCACGGGACGGAGGGATCTGCGGATTCGGAGAGGTCGAACCGGACGATGCCCTCGTCGGAGAACACCGCGAGCGCGTCGCCGAAGGGCGTCGGAGCGAAGTCGTAGCGGAACGTCATGCCCCCATCCTGACCGGACTGGGTGACCCCCAGGAGCATCGAGCACGCTCGAGGTGGAGAACCGTGCGAGTGCGGCCAGTGTTGCAGGAGTAGTCAGGAAGAGTAGAGAGGGGCCAGAATTCCGGTGAAACCCGCCCGGGATACCCGGGCTCGCGCCGTCCCGCGCCTAGGGTGTCAATGTGTGGCGACGAGAAGAGAGATCTGCGGACGACGCAGTGGCGGATGCCGCTGTGACCCTCGGTGATCTGCACGAGTCCGCCACCGGCATCGACGTCGCGCACGCCGCGGAGGCGGAACGCACCCGGCTCCGCGCGGAAGCGGCCGATCTGGGCGGGCCCTCGCCCCTCGTCGGATTCCGGGATCGCCCCGAGTCCGGAATCGACATCTCGAAGGCGCATCCCGGCAGTCTTCCGCAGTTCATCACGGGCAAGTCGACGCTCCTCTCCAATCTGTTCCGCGACGAGGTTGGACTGCGTACCGCCCGACTCGCCGCCGAGCGCATCACGGCGAAGAACACCGAGCTGCGCACGGTCCGGGGCATCGAGGCGGTCTACCTCGCGGTCGGTGTCGCGCACTGGCGCATCGGGGGAGCGGGTTTCGCCGCCCCCGTGCTGCTGCGACCGCTGGCGATCCGGCGCCACCACTCCGACTTCGAGCTGAAGCTGCAGGGGGCGTTCGACGTCAACCCGGAACTCGTGCGCATCGCGCAGGACCACTTCGGCATGACGATCGATGCGGCAGCGCTCGCCGCCCTCGCCTACGACGGCGGCATCTTCAAGCCGCAGCCGGTGATCGACAGCCTCCGAGCCATCACGCGATCGATCGACACGTTCTCGGTGGAGCCGCGACTGGTCGTCTCGACCTTCGCGGATGTCGCCGGTGCGATGGCGCGCGACGGCGGAAGTCTCGATCACCCGGTGCTCAATGCCCTGGCTGGGCACGTGGGCGATCGTGAACAGGTCTCCGCTCCGCGCGCGGCGCCGCACCACACCTCCCCGGACGACCGTGCTCCGGCATCCGACAATCTGCTCCTCGATGCGGATGCCGAGCAGGAGGCGGTGCTCGCCCGTATCGCGGCCGGGCATTCCCTCACCGTCGCGACGCTCCCCGGCACCGGCGGAACGCAGACCGTGATCAACGCGCTCGGCGAACTCGTACGCGGGGGGAAGCGCGTGCTCGTCGTCTCCGCCCGCCGATCGACCCTCGACGGCGTGCGCCATCGGCTCGCCGGAATCGGGCTGGACAGTCTCGCGATCTCCCCGGCAAGTGTCCGTCGCGACCTCGTGCGCGCCATCGGCCGCAACGAGAAGGCGACCGCGCCCAAGGTCGGCGAGGTCGACGACGCTCTGGTGCGGTTGCGCACCGTGCTGCGGGACTACCGGCAGGCGCTCACCGCGCCGGTCGCCGGTACCGACGCCTCCGTGCTCGACGCCACCCGCCACCTCACTCGCCTCGCCTCGCTCCCGGTTCCGCCGTCGACGACCGCACGCCTCGGCATCGATGCCCTGCGGCGCCTGGCCGCCGATCGGTCGGATGCGGCGGCGGCCCTCGCCCAGGCCGCGAGGCTCGGCGAGTTCCGCTTCGGACCTGACGACTCGCCCTGGTACGGGGTGACGTTCGCGAGCACCGAGGCGGCGCGCGCGGCGCACGAGCTGGCCGGCCGGCTGCACTCCAGCAGCGTGCCGGCGCTCCTCGAGCGCGGGTACGAGCTGATCGCCCAGACGCACATGCGCCCGTTCTCGACCGTCGACGAGCTCGGCGAGTACCTGCGCCTGCTGCAGGGGATCCGCGATTCTCTCGACCGGTTCAGCCCCACCGTCTTCGAGCGCCCGCTCGGCGAACTCATCCAGGCGCACGGCTCGCGCCGGGACGCACCGGGTCTGTCCGGCGCGAATCGTCGGCGCCTGCGTCGCCTGGCGAAGGAGTATGTGCGACCAGGGGTCCACGTCACCGAGATGCACGAGGCGCTGCTGCGCATCCAGACCCAGCGCACCCAGTGGCAGCGTTGCGTCGAGGCCGGGGTCGCACCCGAGGTCCCGCTCGGACTCGCCGACGTCTCCTCGGCATGGCAGCGGGTCGAGGCCGAACTCGCCGAGCTGGATGCCGCGCTCGGTCGCCGTGAGCCGCTGGCCTCTCTGCCGGTCGCCCGGCTGGTCCGTACGCTCGCCGGCCTCGCCGCGAAGTCCGACGTCTTCGAGAACCTCGTCGAGCGCGCCCAGCTGCGCGACCGGCTCGCACTGCTCGGCCTGGGACCGCTGCTGGCGGAGCTCTCGGTGCGTCACGTGTCGGAGTCCCGGGTCGGCGATGAGCTGGAGTTCGCGTGGTGGCAGTCGCTCCTGGAGCGCGCCCTGCAGGACAATCGTGCTCTCCTCGGCGCCAACACCGCGGTCGTCGACCGCCTCGAACGGGATTTCCGACTGGTCGACGAGGCGCACGCCGCGATGGCCGGGCCATTGCTGGCGTGGCAGCTCGCGAATCAGTGGCGCATCGCCATCGTCGACGAGCCCCAGCAGTCGCAGCACCTGCGCCGGGCCCTCACCCAGCCTGCTTCGACGACCGCCGAGGTGGTGAGCGCGGCGCCGACGCTCGTCGACGTGCTCGCGCCCGTCTGGATCTCGTCGCCGTATCTGGTGCCCGAGATCCCCGACTCCGTCGAGTTCGACACGGTGCTCCTCGTCGACGCCGCGGCGATCAACCTCGCCGAGGCCGCACCCGCGATCCGTCGCGCGCGCCAGATCGTCGCGTTCGGCGACCCGGTGACGCAGCGCCCGACGCCGTTCCACATCGCCGTGGACCCGGTCGACACCTGGGAGCCCGAGGTCGCGTTCGACGATGTCTCGGTGTTCGAGCGCCTGTCCGAGCTCCTCCCGGTCATGACGCTCACGCGCAGTTACCGCGCGGGCGGCGAGGACCTCGCGGAACTCATCAACGACGCCTTCTACGGTGGCGAGATCGTCTCCCTGCCGTGGGCGGGATCGTATCTCGGCCGAGGCAGTCTCACTGTCGACTACGTCGAGGGCGGCACGGGAGCCCCCGACCCGGTCTCGGGTGCGGTGGAGAGCCCGGATGCTGAGGTGGCCCGCGTTGTCACGCTGGTCGTCGAGCACGCCATCCACCGGCCATCCGAGTCGCTCATGGTGGTCACCGCGAGCGCACGGCACGCCGAGCGCGTGCGCGCCGCCGTCACGACGGCCTTCGCCGGTCGGTCAGACGTGGCCGACTTCGTGGGCCGCGACACGGTCGAGCCCTTCGCCGTGCTCACGCTCGAGGAGTCGGTGGCGGAGAGTCGCGATCGGGTGATCTTCTCGCTCGGCTTCGGTCTCACGAAGCACGGGCGTGTGCTCAGCGACTTCGGTGACCTCTCGACACCCGACGGCGAGCGGCTGCTCACCGTCGGCATGACCCGCGCGCGTCGGTCGATGGTGATCGTGTCGTCCATCCGTCCCTCGTCCTTCGACGACGGGCGGCTCGAGCACGGGGCGGCCACGCTCATGTCGATCCTCGGCGGTCTCGCCGCGCGCAGCAGGGATGCGCGCCTGGAGGATCTCGCCGATCCGCTGACCCTCGCCCTGGCGCGGGAACTGCGCCGCCTCGGCGCGTCCGTCGATGTCGACTACCGCGGTCTGCTTCCGCTGGTCGCGCAGCATGACGGCAAGGCCGTGGTGATCGAACCCGATCCGGAATCCCGGGGGGAGTCGCTGCGCGAGACGCTGCGGCTGCGACCGCACGTGCTCCGCCGGCTCGGCTGGCACTACGTGCGCGTGCACGCGTTCGATCTGTACAGCGATCCGGTCACCGCTGCGACCCGGATCGCCGCCGTGCTCGGCATCTCCGAGTCGGCACCACGCGTCGAGAACGACACGCAGCCGATCGACGTCATCGACACCGAGAATGACTGAAGAGCCGGATGCTGCGCCGCGCCAGCGCGTGGTGCGGGTGCCCGGCTCTCGTCGCGCGCGGCTGACCCCGGTGCCCGGCAGCGACCCCGAACCGGAGACGGCGGTACCCGCCGCTGACACCGGTCCCCGTCGTCCACAGGGCGCCAAAGGCCCCAACGACGACCGTCTCGTGCAGGACGTTCCGCCGCACTACTGACGGAGAGACGAGAGAAGCGCACGGCCCGTTCGCGGGCCGTGCGCTTCTCTCGTGCGGGCGCTGATGTCAGGCGCGGGCGTTCTTCGCCAGCAGGTCGCGGATCTCGACGAGCAGCTCGGACTCGGTGGCCGCGGCCGGCTCATCCTCCGGCGCCTCCGCGCGCGTGCCCTTGCGGGCCTCGACGTGCGCCTTGAAGGTGTTCATCGGCAGCACGAACACGAAGTACACGACCAGCGCGACGGCGAGGAAGCTGATGATCGCCGAGAGCAGTTCGCCGAGCGGGAAGGTGACCTTGTCGCCGTAGATGCTCGTGAGCTGAGGGCCGAACTTGCCCGTGGCATCCGCTTTGAAGAAGAGCGAGACGAGCGGCGTGATGATGCTGGCGACCACCGAGTTCACGATCGCCGTGAACGCACCTCCGATGACGACGGCGACGGCAAGGTCGATGACGTTGCCTCGCAGGATGAAGTCCTTGAATCCTTTGAGCATGGGAACCCCCAGATGTTCGTTCTGGCCTCAGGAAGAGGCCGGAGTCGATGCGGCCGCCGGCTTGGGGCTTGTCGTCGACTCCGCCTTCGATGATGCCGAAGCATCCTTGCCACCGCCAGTATTCTGGCGCGAGTCCGTGCGGTAGAAGCCGGAGCCGTTGAAGGTCACCCCGATCGATCCGTACTGCTTGCGCAGCGCGCCCCCGCACTCGGGGCACTCGGTGAGCGTGTCGTCGGAGAAGCTCTGCACGATGTCGAACTTGTGTCCGCACGATGAGCAGGCATAGGCATAGGTGGGCATTCGCGGGTCCTTGCGGTCAGCGTCGCGGGGGCGACAGTTCCAGGGTCTGCGACGGGGTGACGACGCCGTTCACCGGCTGGTCGTGCACCTCCCGCGGCAGGGAGTCGAGTATCTCGGAATCATAGATGACCGCGTACACCGGCGGGCATTTCTCCATCGAGCCGATGGTCTTGTCGAAGTAGCCGCGGCCCCATCCCATCCGCATCCCCGACCGGTCGACGGCCGCGGCGGGGACGATCATCAGATCGACGTCGTTCACCGCGATCGGCCCCAGCACCTCGCCGGTCGGCTCGGGCAGGCCGTAGAGGCCCTCCGCGATCTCGTCGTCGGCGGTGGCGACGGCCCAGTCCAGCAGGCCGTCGGCGCGGGTCACGGGAAGAAGCACGCGGATGCCGCGGCGCACGGCGCGGCTCACGAACTCGCGGGTGCCGGGCTCGGTGGTGGTGGAGAGGAAGCAGGAGATCGACCGCACCCCGAGGGAGTCGATCAGGGCGTCGAGGCGCTCGCCGATCGCGGATGCCGCGGCAGCGCGCTGCGAGTCGGAGAGCAGCTGACGTCGTTCGCGGAGTTCGGCGCGCAGTGCGCGCTTGGCGTGTTCGACGTCGTTCGACATGGCTCCGAGTCTACGGCGGAGCACCCCGCTAGGCTGTGAGGATGGGTGAGCACACGATCAAGGCCGTCATTCCTGCTGCAGGATTGGGGACGCGGTTCCTGCCGGCGACGAAGGCGATGCCGAAGGAGATGCTCCCGGTCGTCGACAAGCCGGCGATCCAGTATGTGGTGGAAGAAGCCGCGGACGCCGGGATCGACGACATCCTCGTCATCATCGGGCGCAACAAGAACGCGATCTCGAATCACTTCGACTCGGTCCCCGAGCTCGAGGTGAAGCTGATGGAGAAGGGTGACGACGGTCGTCTGGCCAGCGTCATGAAGTCGAGCGACCTCGCCGACATCCACTTCGTGCGTCAGGGCGAGCCCAAGGGCCTCGGCCACGCCGTGCTGCGGGCGCGCACCCACGTCGGCGACAGCTCCTTCGCGGTGCTCCTCGGCGACGACCTGATCGACGAGCGCGATCCGCTGCTCACCGACATGATCGCCGAGCACGAGCGCTCCGGCGCCGCAGTCATCGCACTGATGGAGGTCGACCCGGCCAGCATCCACATGTACGGCGCCGCCGCCGTGGAGACGATCGAAGGATCGGACAATGTCCGCGTGACCGGCCTCGTGGAGAAGCCGGCCCAGGAGGATGCTCCCTCCAACCTCGCGATCATCGGCCGCTACGTGCTGCCGGCATCCGTCTTCGAGATCCTGGAGCGCACCGAGCCCGGCAAGGGCGGCGAGATCCAGCTGACCGACGCGCTGCAGGAGATGGCGGCAGATGCCGACGGCCCCGGCGTGGTCGGCGTCATCTTCCGCGGACGCCGCTACGACACCGGCGACCGCGTCGACTACATCAAGGCGATCGTGCAGCTGGCATCGGACCGTGAGGACCTCGGTCCGGAGCTGCGTCCCTGGTTGAAGGAGTTCGCGGAACGCCTCTAGGCGACTCTGCGGGCGTCGGGACGAGTCATGGATCTGGCGGCGGGAATGAGACACGGACCGATCGAGCTCCGGCTCGTGCGCACGAAGGACGCCCGCGCACTGCAGTCGGAACTGCTCGCGAACCGGTCCTGGCTGCAGCCGTGGGAGGCGACCGTGCCGTACGGCGCGGTGTCGTTCGACATGCGGCTGAGCATCCGGCGGCTGCTGCAGCAGCATCGCGACGGGGCCGGCTACCCGTTCGTCATGGAATACGACGGAGAGATCGCCGGACAGCTCAATGTCTGGGGCGTCTCGCGCGGCTCCCTGTGCTCGGCGACCATCGGGTACTGGGTGAGTGAGCGGTTCGCCGGCCGGGGGATCACTCCGACGGCTGTGGCCCTCGCGACCGATGCCTGCTTCGTCGAGTACGGCCTGCACCGCATGGAGATCTGCATCCGTCCGGAGAACGCGGCCAGCCTTCGCATCGTGCAGAAGCTGGGCTTCCGCTACGAGGGGCTGCGTCGGCGCTACATCCACATCGACGGCGACTGGCGTGATCACTACGCCTTCGCGCTGACCCGTGAGGATGTGCCGCAGGGCGTGCTGGCCCGCTGGATCAACGGTCAGGTGCCGCCAGATGCCGCGACGGTGCCGCCGTCCGACCGTCTGACGCTCTGAGCGACTGACCGGGGATCCGCCGGACGCGAATGCGTCGCGACACGCTCCGCCTGCGGGGCTCAGCGGCCCGCAGCGTTTACCGTTGACCCTATGGACGGGCCGGTGCTGAGCGGGGGAGTGATCGTGCTCGTCGCTGTGCTCCTGTGGATGCTCTATCTGCTCCCGTCCTGGCGCGGCCGCTTCCAGTACAACGCCGCGGAACGCAACGCCGTGCGTCTGAATCAGGCGCTGCGCGTGCTCGCCGAGACGAGCGAGACGCCGAACGAGGTGCGCTTCGAGTTGAACGCCCGCACCGTACTCGCCCAGCAGAAGCTGGCGAAGCGTGTGCAGGCCGAACGGGAAGCCGCCGAGCTCGAGTCGTTGCGGGAAGAACTCGCGGCGACGCGCGCCGATCCCGCGGTCCGTCGCGCACGCGCCCGTCGCCGGGTTCGGGCGGTCGCCACCACGGCGCTGATCCTCGGGCTCGTCGTCGGTGGTCTCGGCATCTGGCAGATTCTCGCTTCGGGGGCGCAGGTATTCGCCTGGACCGGGGGAGCGCTCGTCGTCCTCGCCGGGCTGACACTGCAGCGGATGGCGTCCGTGGCGCAGCGCGCCGGTCGTCGGCCGCAGGTCGCCGAGGTCCCTGTGCAGGAACGCATCGCTCCCGAGCTGCATGATCAGGGCCGGGCCACCTGGACACCGCGCCCCCTGCCGGAACCACTGGTGACAGTCGCGGGCTCGCGAGCGCAGACGGCTCGGGCGGAGATCGAAGCTCAGGAAGAACGTCGCAAGGCGGCAAGGGTCGCCGCGCTCCGTGCGCGCGCAGAGGAGATGTCGGCACCTGCCGCTCCGGCGCAGATCCCGGCAGCCTCTTCGCCTTACGCGCGCATGGGCTTCGTCGACGATGCCGAGATCGAAGCGCACGTGCGGGAACTGCTGTCTCGACGGGCTGCCGGTTGATCGATCGCGACGCGAGCGGCTCTCACGTCGTGATAGCGTAGAAGTCGTTCACGGGCCTATGGCGCAGTTGGTAGCGCGCCTCGTTCGCATCGAGGAGGTCAGGGGTTCGAATCCCCTTAGGTCCACAGAACAGACGGCCGATCAGACATGAGAGATCATGACTGATCGGCCGTTTTTGACGTTCTCCCGTCCTGGATCGGCCGCGATGGCGACCTCGACGCGATCTGCCTCAATGTCGGTGGTTCACGAAGATCTCCGACGTTCTGGCACCGTTCCGGCCGGCGTCGGCTTGCTTCAATGGTCTCAACCGTCCCCGACCTCGAGGTGAATCGTGACCATTGCCGCCCCATCCGCCGTCGAAGCCGCACACTCCTCCGCCCCGGTGATCGCGCACTGGATCGACGGCGCCCTGCGCCCCTCGGACTCGGGTCGGACCGCCCCGGTCTTCAATCCGGCCTCGGGCGCGGTGCAGGCGCATGTCGCGCTCGCCGACCAGGCCGAGATCGATGAGGCGATCGCCTCGGCGGATGCCGGCTTCCGAATCTGGTCCGGGTACTCGATCGCGAAGCGGCAGTCGGTGCTGTTCGCGTTCCGGGAGATCCTGAACGCGCGCAAGCGCGAGCTCGCCGAGTTGATCACGTCGGAGCACGGCAAGGTGGTCTCCGACGCGATGGGTGAGATCCTCCGCGGCCAGGAGGTCGTCGAGCTCGCGACCGGGTTCCCGCATTTCATCAAGGGCGCGTTCAGCGAGAACGCCTCCTCCGGCATCGACGTCTACTCGCTCAAGCAGCCGCTCGGGGTGGTCGGCGTCATTTCGCCCTTCAACTTCCCGGTCATGGTGCCGCTGTGGTTCGTGCCGATCGCGATCGCGGCCGGCAACGCCGTGGTGCTGAAGCCGAGCGAGAAGGATCCGTCCGCCGCCCTCTGGTTGGCGAAGGTGTGGCAGGAGGCGGGGCTTCCGGACGGCGTCTTCACCGTCCTGCAGGGTGACAAGCTCGCGGTCGACGGGCTGCTCGAGTCACCGGTGGTGCAGTCGATCTCGTTCGTGGGGTCGACCCCGATCGCGCAGTACATCTACGAGACGGCATCGAAGAACGGCAAGCGCGTGCAGGCGCTGGGCGGCGCGAAGAATCACATGCTGGTGCTGCCGGATGCCGACCTCGACCTGGTCGCCGACAACGCCGTGAACGCGGGATTCGGCGCCGCGGGGGAGCGCTGCATGGCGATCTCGGTTGTCCTCGCGGTCGAGCCCGTCGCCGACGACCTGATCGCGAAGATCAGCGACCGTATCGCGGCACTGAAGATCGGCGACGGCGCGGGCGTCGACGGCGTCGAGCCCGACATGGGGCCGCTCATCACCGACGTGCACCGCGACAAGGTCTCGTCCTACGTCGACATCGCCGAAGCGGACGGTGCCACCATCGTCGTCGACGGTCGAGGCTTCACGGTCGACGGCCACGAAGACGGCTTCTTCTTCGGTCCGACCCTGATCGACGGCCTTCCCACCACCTCCCGCGCGTACACCGAGGAGATCTTCGGCCCGGTGCTCTCGGTCGTCCGCGTCGCCTCGTACGACGAGGGTCTCGCCCTGATCAACTCGGGTGAGTTCGGCAACGGCACCGCGATCTTCACGAACGACGGTGGTGCGGCCCGTCGCTTCCAGAACGAGGTGCAGGTGGGCATGATCGGCATCAACGTGCCGATCCCCGTGCCCGTCGCCTACCACTCGTTCGGCGGCTGGAAGAAGTCGCTGTTCGGCGACGCGAAGGCATACGGCGTGCACGGCTTCGACTTCTTCACGCGCGAGAAGGCCGTCACCAGCCGCTGGATCGACCCCGCCTCCCGCAACGACTCCGCGCACGGCGGCATCAACCTCGGATTCCCGCAGAACAGCTGAGACCGCGCTTCCTGCTGCGGTCAGACGCGAGTCAGCTGCAGCGCTCCCCAGAGCTCGCTGCGGGCGGCGAAGGTGTCGAGATCCATACCCAGAAGGCCGGCGGCGGCATCGACTCGCGCCCGCAGGGTGTGGCGATGGATGCCGAGGGCCTTGGCCGTGGGATCCCACGCGCCGTTGTGCTCGAGCCAGACCTCGAGCGTGCGGCGAAGGCCGGCCGGAGCCTGGGGGTGCTGCAGAGGCAGCAGCATCCGCAGGGCGATGTCGTGCGCACCGGTGTGCTCGAGATGGCCGATCAGCCCGCCGAGCGCGACATCGTCGAACTCCACGATCTGCTGCTCGGGCGTCGCGCGCGCTAGCGCCCGCTCGGATTCGGTCGATGCCTCGGCGAAGCGCTCCCATGTGGCGGCGGCGGAGAATCCGGCGCGGGCGCCCTGACGACCCAGCACGGCGAGCAACTCGGTGCGGTCGCTGTCCGGGGTCACCGTCACGATGCGCTCGCTGCGCTCGGCGAAGAACAGCGTCTCTCGGCCGTCGGCCGCCAGCAGTTCGAGCGCCGCTCGCAGGGTCTGCGCCGTCCCCTCGTCGTGCGCCGGGAGGGCGACGCTCCCGACGCGTAACGGTTCCGCGGGGAGGGGACCCCAGAGGTGCTCGACCGTGCGCTGGGCGACCTCGGTCATCCCCGCCGTCAGCAGTTCCAGTACACCGGAGCGCAAGCGCCTTCGCGCATCGTCGAGTGTGCGGCTCTGCTCGAGCGCGATGCTTGCCAGTGCGATGACCGCGTCGACGAGGTCGGCGCGTGCGCGATCGAGTGCGCCCGTTCCCGTGCCGACCGCCAGTATGCCGCGCAGGTCTCCGCGCTGGCCGAGGGTCTGCAGAGTGACCTCGCCGACGGTGCCTCCGACCCCGGCGCCGGCGATGCTCAGGCGCACGGCCGCGGCCCGCCCGCGCGCGAGCATATCCGTCACGGCCTCCGCGATCTCGGGGGCGAGGGCCGGCGGGATCGCGCGCTGCGTCGGCACCTGCATCCGAGCGCCGGAGGCGTCGAACAGCGCCACCCAGCAGTCCAGGTTGCGTTCCAGCTCGCGCAGGATCTCGGTGAGGCCGTCGGGACGGAGCGCGGCACGTGCGACTGAGCGCTGCGCTGCGAGTGACTGCTCCAGCATCCGGCGATCGTCTTCGGCGACCGCATCGGAGACGAAGCGGATGATGCCCATGAACGGGGTGTCCCGAGGGATCTCGAGAAGCGGCAGCCCGCTCGCGGTCGCGGCACCGATCAGCTCGTCGGGGATGGCGTCGTGCACGATGCCGGTCGCGAAGCCGAGCGCGAGCACACCGTGGTCGACGAGTCTCTGCGCGTATGGCCCGGCGAGTGCGGGGGTGGGGCCGGCGAACTGCCCGCCGTCTGTCAGGAGCAGACCGCCGGAACCGAGCCACGGCGTGGGGTCGGGCAGGTCCGAGCTGTGCGCCCAGAGCACGGCCGTGTCGCGGAGCGCGTCGTCGACCCCACTGACCGGGCGCAGGTCGAAGCGCGATTCGTTCAGCAGGGCGCGGAGAGTGGCAGGCATTCCCGCATCCTGTCGGATGCCGTTCTGTCCGTCAACCGCAGGGTCGATCGACGGATTGGCGCTCAGTGGT
Organism: Microbacterium sp. W4I20; assembly: GCF_030816505.1. Classification (NCBI taxonomy): domain Bacteria; kingdom Bacillati; phylum Actinomycetota; class Actinomycetes; order Micrococcales; family Microbacteriaceae; genus Microbacterium; species Microbacterium sp. W4I20. Next base: position 3,813,604 of record NZ_JAUSYB010000001.1, read on the forward strand.
TATACGCTTGGTTGAGAGAATCAGGATGCTGCCACCGCCCCGGATCCGGAGGATGTCCATGTCGTTCCCCTCGCCCGCCGCCGCTTCGACGCTCAGCAACGCCGACGTGTCGAACGCCGACCGTTCGCGCGTGTTCCACTCCTGGTCGGCCCAGGGCTCGCTCAACCCGCTGCCGCTCGCGGGCGGCGAGGGCACGACGGTGTGGGATGCCGACGGCAACCGCTACCTCGACTTCTCGAGTCAGCTCGTCAACGTGAACATCGGCCACCAGCATCCGAAGGTCGTCGCGGCGATCCAGGCGCAGGCGGAGGTGCTCACCACCGTCGCACCGGCCCATGCGAACGCGGTGCGCGCCGAGGCCGCGCAGCTCATCGTCGACATCGCGCCCGAGGGCTTCGAGAAGGTGTTCTTCACGAACGGCGGCGCCGACGCCATCGAGAATGCGATCCGCATGGCGCGGCTCTTCACCGGCCGTGACAAGATCCTCTCCACCTATCGCTCCTACCACGGCAACACGGGAGCCGCAGTGGTCGCGACCGGTGACTGGCGCCGCCTGCCGAACGAGTACTCCCGCGGACACGTGCACTTCTTCGGACCGTACCTGTATCGCTCCGAGTTCTGGGCGACGACGCCCGAGGAGGAATCGGCCCGCGCGCTGCATCACCTCGAGCGTGTCGTGCAGTCCGAAGGACCGGACGGCATCGCCGCGATCCTGCTCGAGACCATCCCCGGCACGGCCGGCATCCTGACGCCACCTCCCGGATACCTGGCGGGCGTCCGCGAGATCGCCGACCGCTACGGCATCCTGCTCATCCTCGACGAAGTGATGGCCGGCTTCGGCCGCTCCGGCGAATGGCTCGCACTCGACGCCTTCGGCGTGCGGCCCGACCTCATCACCTTCGCGAAGGGCGTGAACTCCGGATATGTGCCGATCGGCGGGGTGATCATCCCCGGCGAGATCGCGCACCACTTCGACGACCGCGTCTTCCCCGGCGGACTCACCTACTCCGGCCACCCGCTGGCAGCGGCGAGTGTCGTCGCGACGATCACCGCCATGCGCGAGGAGGGGATCGTCGACAACGCCCGGCGCATCGGCGCCGAGGTCATCGGCCCGCGTCTCGAAAAACTCGCCTCGCGTCATGAGCTCATCGGCGAGGTGCGCGGGAGCGGTGTGTTCTGGGCCGTCGAGCTCGTCGAAGACCGCGACACTCGGGCGCCGCTCGCCGCCTCCTCGATCGGGGCGCTGAAGAGCGACCTGCTGTCGCGCGGACTGCTGCCGTTCTTCGCGGACAATCGCCTGCATGTCGTGCCGCCGTGTGTGATCACCGCCGAGGAGGCGACGCGCGGGCTCGACCTCATCGACGAAGCACTGGCGGCTTTCCGGCGTTAGGTGAAGTCGATCGGGTTCGTGCTCACCCCCAGAACAGGTCTTCCGCCCGCTGGTCCTCGCTGATCAGCCACACCTCGGCGATCCGATCGCCTTCGATCCGGAAGACGTCGACACCGTGCTGGTCGAGATCGACGGCGCCGTCGCGTCGTGCGGTGAAGCGCACGGTGGTCGAGACGAGGTCGCCGCTCTCCGTCGCCGATTCCGTCACGAGCGTGAAGGTGCCTGCACTCCGCTCCATGAATGCACCGAGATGGGCCACGACGGCCGCGGGGCCCACATGGTCGCCCGACAGCGAGTTGGCGCCGGGCTGATGCCACACCACGTCCGCGGTCAGCGTGCGCGCCAGTGCGTCCATGTCTCCTGCCGCCACTGCGGCGCCGTAGCGTTCCCTGCACGAACCTCTCAAGGCTTTGCAGGTCTGGGCCGAGTCCCATTCGAGGGTGTGCTCGAGGCGCAGGAGCGGTACGACTCGGCCGAGGATGAACGCACGCTCGCGCCGAGGGCGGGGGAGGTGTCGTGAGCGATCGCCTCGGCATCCCCGGGGAGCGGTCTGGCCGCGTGCTGACGCGGAACCCGGTGCGACACGCCCGGCGGTCGCCCGCGATTTGCCGGACCCCCGGGATCCGCGTAAGTTATTACTTGTTCGCCCCAAACGGTTGAGCGGAGGTCCTCGGACCGGCTCCCGTCAAGTAACGAACACTTCCCGAATCCAGAACAACTCAGTGAGTGTTCCAGATGAAGGAACTGCCTCGATCCCTCGAGCAGGTCGCCGGAAGGCGATTTGACAACGGGAACGAGATCAGTAAGATAGAGAAGTTGCCCTTCGGGCCTGGCTGTGATGGCTGGGTCGTGGGAGCATCCGATCCTTGAGAACTCAACAGCGTGCACTTGTCAAATGCCAAATTATCCTCGTCTCCACTTCGGTGGGGGTGAGAATTCCTTTGGATCAAAGACCAACCTCCTTGTGGGGTTGGCATTCGGATGAAGTCAGCAATGATGTCATCTCTTTGGTCAGCATCAAACTCGCTGCGTCACCGTTTTCCCGGTGGGGTATGCATTTCTTTTTTACGGAGAGTTTGATCCTGGCTCAGGATGAACGCTGGCGGCGTGCTTAACACATGCAAGTCGAACGGTGAAGCCCAGCTTGCTGGGTGGATCAGTGGCGAACGGGTGAGTAACACGTGAGCAACCTACCCCTGACTCTGGGATAAGCGCTGGAAACGGCGTCTAATACTGGATATGTACCACGATCGCATGGTCTGTGGTTGGAAAGATTTTTCGGTTGGGGATGGGCTCGCGGCCTATCAGCTTGTTGGTGAGGTAATGGCTCACCAAGGCGTCGACGGGTAGCCGGCCTGAGAGGGTGACCGGCCACACTGGGACTGAGACACGGCCCAGACTCCTACGGGAGGCAGCAGTGGGGAATATTGCACAATGGGCGCAAGCCTGATGCAGCAACGCCGCGTGAGGGATGACGGCCTTCGGGTTGTAAACCTCTTTTAGCAGGGAAGAAGCGAAAGTGACGGTACCTGCAGAAAAAGCGCCGGCTAACTACGTGCCAGCAGCCGCGGTAATACGTAGGGCGCAAGCGTTATCCGGAATTATTGGGCGTAAAGAGCTCGTAGGCGGTTTGTCGCGTCTGCTGTGAAATCCGGAGGCTCAACCTCCGGCCTGCAGTGGGTACGGGCAGACTAGAGTGCGGTAGGGGAGATTGGAATTCCTGGTGTAGCGGTGGAATGCGCAGATATCAGGAGGAACACCGATGGCGAAGGCAGATCTCTGGGCCGTAACTGACGCTGAGGAGCGAAAGGGTGGGGAGCAAACAGGCTTAGATACCCTGGTAGTCCACCCCGTAAACGTTGGGAACTAGTTGTGGGGTCCATTCCACGGATTCCGTGACGCAGCTAACGCATTAAGTTCCCCGCCTGGGGAGTACGGCCGCAAGGCTAAAACTCAAAGGAATTGACGGGGACCCGCACAAGCGGCGGAGCATGCGGATTAATTCGATGCAACGCGAAGAACCTTACCAAGGCTTGACATATACGAGAACGGGCCAGAAATGGTCAACTCTTTGGACACTCGTAAACAGGTGGTGCATGGTTGTCGTCAGCTCGTGTCGTGAGATGTTGGGTTAAGTCCCGCAACGAGCGCAACCCTCGTTCTATGTTGCCAGCACGTAATGGTGGGAACTCATGGGATACTGCCGGGGTCAACTCGGAGGAAGGTGGGGATGACGTCAAATCATCATGCCCCTTATGTCTTGGGCTTCACGCATGCTACAATGGCCGGTACAAAGGGCTGCAATACCGTGAGGTGGAGCGAATCCCAAAAAGCCGGTCCCAGTTCGGATTGAGGTCTGCAACTCGACCTCATGAAGTCGGAGTCGCTAGTAATCGCAGATCAGCAACGCTGCGGTGAATACGTTCCCGGGTCTTGTACACACCGCCCGTCAAGTCATGAAAGTCGGTAACACCTGAAGCCGGTGGCCTAACCTTTTTGGAGGGAGCCGTCGAAGGTGGGATTGGTAATTAGGACTAAGTCGTAACAAGGTAGCCGTACCGGAAGGTGCGGCTGGATCACCTCCTTTCTAAGGAGCATCTGACACCTCTTGTAGGTGTCCAGAACCCAGATCGAAGGCGTTCGTTCTTCGCTGGGAGCTCATGGGTGGAACATTTGACATGGCATCAGGATCTGATCCTGGAATTAGTACACCGCTTGCGGTTGGAAGGTTCTGGGTGAGGGGGTGGGTGTCTGCACGCTGTTGGGTCCTGAGGGACCGGATGCGGGTCTTCGGATCCGAATCTGTACCTCTGGACCTTTTGTCGTTTCCCCGGTTGGGGAGATGGTGAGGGGTACCGCCCGTACTTTGAGAACTACACAGTGGACGCGAGCATCTTGCAACATCCTTTGGGGTGTTGCACAAGATGATCTTAAAGATCATTAGTCAATTTCAATGTCCGGATCCTTCGGGGTTCGGTGTCGATTCTGATTCAAACTCATGTGATTTATCAAGTCTTTAAGAGCAAACGGTGGATGCCTTGGCATCTGGAGCCGAAGAAGGACGTAGCAATCTGCGATAAGCCTCGGGGAACTGATAAGCAAGTTTTGATCCGAGGGTGTCCGAATGGGGAAACCCCGCTGGGCGGCGTGCCGACCTAGTGACTCCCGCCTGAATATATAGGGCGGGTAGAGGGAACGTGGGGAAGTGAAACATCTCAGTACCCACAGGAAGAGAAAGCAACCGCGATTCCGTTAGTAGTGGCGAGCGAAACCGGAACAGGCTAAACCTAGCGTGTGTGATAGCCGGCAGGTGTTGCACGTTGGGGGTTGTGGGACTTTTCAGTCATCTCTGCCGAGGTGGCAGCGTTACAAGAAGGTATAGACGAACGGTCTTGAAAGGCCGGTCATAGAGGGTGCCAACCCCGTAGTCGAAATGCCTTGCTTGGCGCGAAGAGTATCCCAAGTAGCACGGGGCCCGTGAAATCCCGTGTGAATCTGTCAGGACCACCTGATAAGCCTAAATACTCCCAGATGACCGATAGCGGACAAGTACCGTGAGGGAAAGGTGAAAAGTACCCCGGGAGGGGAGTGAAATAGTACCTGAAACCGTTTGCTTACAAACCGTTGGAGCCTCCTTAGTAGGGGTGACAGCGTGCCTTTTGAAGAATGAGCCTGCGAGTTAGCGATATGTGGCGAGGTTAACCCGTGTGGGGTAGCCGTAGCGAAAGCGAGTCTGAATAGGGCGATTCAGTCGCATGTCCTAGACCCGAAGCGAAGTGATCTATCCATGGCCAGGTTGAAGCGACGGTAAGACGTCGTGGAGGACCGAACCCACTTAGGTTGAAAACTGAGGGGATGAGCTGTGGATAGGGGTGAAAGGCCAATCAAACTTCGTGATAGCTGGTTCTCTCCGAAATGCATTTAGGTGCAGCGTTGCGTGTTTCTTGCCGGAGGTAGAGCTACTGGATGGCCGATGGGCCCTACAAGGTTACTGACGTCAGCCAAACTCCGAATGCCGGTAAGTGAGAGCGCAGCAGTGAGACTGTGGGGGATAAGCTTCATAGTCGAGAGGGAAACAACCCAGACCACCAACTAAGGTCCCAAAGCGCGTGCTAAGTGGGAAAGGATGTGGAGTTGCCTTGACAACCAGGAGGTTGGCTTAGAAGCAGCCACCCTTGAAAGAGTGCGTAATAGCTCACTGGTCAAGTGATTCCGCGCCGACAATGTAACGGGGCTCAAGCACGCCACCGAAGTTGTGGCATTGACATTATTGGTAGGCCTTCGTGGTCCAGCCGTGTTGATGGGTAGGAGAGCGTCGTGTGGCCAGCGAAGCGGCGGTGTGAACCAGCCGTGGAGGCTACACGAGTGAGAATGCAGGCATGAGTAGCGAATGACGTGTGAGAAACACGTCCTCCGAAAGACCAAGGGTTCCAGGGTCAAGCTAATCTTCCCTGGGTAAGTCGGGACCTAAGGCGAGGCCGACAGGCGTAGTCGATGGACAACGGGTTGATATTCCCGTACCGGCGAAGAACCGCCCAAGCTAATCCAGTAGTGCTAAGTGTCTGAATCCCAGTGACTGATCCCTTCGGGGTGACGCTCTGGGCCTAGCGCACGACCCCATTCTGGTGCGGTTAGCGTATTAACAGGTGTGACGCAGGAAGGTAGCCCAGCCCGGCGATGGTTGTCCGGGTGCAAGTGCGTAGGCCGAGTCGTAGGCAAATCCGCGACTCATACAGGCTGAGACACGATGCGAATAAAAAGTGGGTGATCCTATGCTGCCAAGAAAAGCATCGACGCGAGGTTCTAGCCGCCCGTACCCCAAACCGACTCAGGTGGTCAGGTAGAGAATACCAAGGAGATCGAGAGAATCGTGGTTAAGGAACTCGGCAAAATGCCCCCGTAACTTCGGGAGAAGGGGGGCCATCCACTTATACGGACTTGCTCCGAAAAGGGTGTGGTGGCCGCAGAGACTAGTGGGTAGCGACTGTTTACTAAAAACACAGGTCCGTGCCAAGTCGCAAGACGATGTATACGGACTGACGCCTGCCCGGTGCTGGAAGGTTAAGAGGACCGGTTAGCCGTAAGGCGAAGCTGAGAATTTAAGCCCCAGTAAACGGCGGTGGTAACTATAACCATCCTAAGGTAGCGAAATTCCTTGTCGGGTAAGTTCCGACCTGCACGAATGGCGTAACGACTTCCCAACTGTCTCAACCGCGAACTCGGCGAAATTGCATTACGAGTAAAGATGCTCGTTACGCGCAGCAGGACGGAAAGACCCCGTGACCTTTACTACAGCTTGGTATTGGTGTTCGGTGTGGCTTGTGTAGGATAGGTGGGAGACTGTGAAGCATGGACGCTAGTTCGTGTGGAGTCATTGTTGAAATACCACTCTGGTCACTCTGGATATCTAACTTCGAACCGTAATCCGGTTCAGGGACAGTGCCTGGTGGGTAGTTTAACTGGGGCGGTTGCCTCCCAAAAAGTAACGGAGGCGCCCAAAGGTTCCCTCAACCTGGTTGGCAATCAGGTGTCGAGTGTAAGTGCACAAGGGAGCTTGACTGTGAGACTGACAGGTCGAGCAGGGACGAAAGTCGGGACTAGTGATCCGGCAGTGGCTTGTGGAAGCGCTGTCGCTCAACGGATAAAAGGTACCTCGGGGATAACAGGCTGATCTTGCCCAAGAGTCCATATCGACGGCATGGTTTGGCACCTCGATGTCGGCTCGTCGCATCCTGGGGCTGGAGTAGGTCCCAAGGGTTGGGCTGTTCGCCCATTAAAGCGGTACGCGAGCTGGGTTTAGAACGTCGTGAGACAGTTCGGTCCCTATCCGCTGCGCGCGTAGGAAGTTTGAGAGGATCTGACCCTAGTACGAGAGGACCGGGTTGGACGAACCTCTGGTGTGTCAGTTGTTCCGCCAGGAGCACCGCTGATTAGCTACGTTCGGGATGGATAACCGCTGAAAGCATCTAAGCGGGAAGCCGGCCTCAAGATGAGACTTCCATACCTTCGGGTGAGAGGCTCCCAGCCAGACTACTGGGTTGATAGGCCAGATGTGGAAGTGCAGTAATGCATGCAGCTGACTGGTACTAATAAGCCGATGACTTGATAACACACCGTTTGTTGGTGCTACGCGTCCACTGAGTGGTTCTCGATGTACGGTCGAGAACCGCATGACAACATTGACTTTGTTATGTGTTTTGATTGAAACATCAATAGTGTTTCGGCGGCCATAGCGTGAGGGAAACGCCCGGTTACATTCCGAACCCGGAAGCTAAGCCTCACAGCGCCGATGGTACTGCAGGGGGGACCCTGTGGGAGAGTAGGACACCGCCGGACTTCTTTTAAGAAAAAGAGCCACCCAACGTTGGGTGGCTCTTTTTCGTTAACACGGACACGCGCGCCAGGCTGCTCAGCGCCGTATCGGAAGGCGCAGCGTCACCAGCGTGCCGGAGCCTTCGGCCGAGCGGATCGACACATCGCCGCCATGCAACCGCATGACCGTAGCGACGAGCGTCAGCCCGATGCCGGAGCCGGCCACGTCACGCGCGTTCTGCGCACGCGCGAGCTCATCGAAGACCTGGGCGACGTCGGTGGCGGGTATGCCGCGTCCGGCATCCGCCACATCCACGACAGCCCACCCGTCCTGTTCACGCAACCGCACCTCGATCGGGCCGGTCGCGGAGTACTTCGCGGCGTTGCCGAACACATTGTCCACTGCCAACGACAGCAGATCGATGTCGGCTGAGAGCGGAGGGACAGCCCAGGGGACCCGCGTGACGACGAAGTCGATCCGTGCCCCGGCAGTCGGATCCTGCTGCCGCAGAGCGGTGATGGCCTCGCCGATGACCTGCTCGAGGTCGATGACCTCGAGTTCCAGCGGGCGCGTCTCGAGGTCGGCCAGCTTCCGCAGATCGCGGACGAGAGTGCTGAGCTTGTTCGCCTGCGCATCGACCGTGCGCCATGCCGCGTCCTCCGCACCATCCTGAGCGGCGACCGCCGTCGCCCGGATGGCCGTGAGCGGATTCTTCAGCTCATGATCGAGCCGCGCGAGGAACCGCTGATGGTTCTCGCGCTCGTGAAGGGCTGCTGCGGTGCGGGCGGCGTCCACGGCGGCAGACTCACGGCGCCGCGACCGAGCGCGGGCCGAGTGCCGGATCAACATCGCGCCCGGGATGCAGGACACGAGCGCACCGCCGATCAGCACAGCACCGGGCAGCGCGAGCTCCATCGCGAGAAGGCGTTGGTCGCCGGCGAGGAGCATGCCTCCCGCAGCCAGGGCACCGAGGCCCACGGGCACCGCGGTCAGCAGGCCGAGGGCGACGCCTCTGCGTTCGGTCATCCTGCGACCACCGGTGCGAGGAAGCGATATCCCAGGCTCTGGGCCGTTTCGATGTAGCGAGCCTGCGTCGAGCTGTCACCCAGGACGCGTCGCAGCTCGGCGATCCGATGGTCGACGGCACGACTCGACGATGCGAAGTCGAAGCCCCACAGCGCCGACAGGAGACGGTCGCGGGAGTGCACTTCCTGCGGGTGCAGCATCAGATACTCCAGCAGCATCAGCGCTTTCGGCGTGAGGGACAGTTCCTCATCACCCCGCCAGACGCGTCGAGCCGTCCGGTCGACCGTGAGGTCGTGCGCGCGGAGGCGTTCGGCCGATCGCAGAGGGGCCGCGCCCCGGACGGTGCGACGGAGAACGGCGCGGATCCGCGAGATGAGCTCGTGCGGATCGAACGGCTTGTTGAGGTAGTCATCCGCCCCCTCGTCGAGCGCGGCACTGCGCTCCCACGACTCGCCCACCTGGGTGAGCAGGATGATCGGGAGCCAGAGCTGACGGGCGCGGACTCGGCGCACGAACTCGCGGCCGTCGACGTGCGGCATCAAGACGTCGCAGACGACCAGGTCAGGCACGTCCTGCTCGACTTCGAGAAGACCGGCACGGCCGTCCTCGGCGATGCGCACGTCGAAGCCGCTCCGGCCGAGAAAAGCCGCAAGCGCGACGGTGATGGCCTCGTCGTCGTCGACGATGAGGATGTTCGGCCGGCTCGGGGTCTCCATCTCTCAGCCCCGCCGGAGGACGTTCGCCGTGCCGGTGTCGGTCACCTGCGGAGTCTCGCCGAGCCAGTAGATCTCGTTCGCGGTCCCGCTCACGCGCACCTCGCCGATGGTGGCCGCGTAGACGACGGTTCCTGACCCGCTGAGCAGGAGCGACGAGACGTCGTCGACGATGACCGCACCCGCATCGAGATCGATCCGGATCTCGTCGCAGTCGCCCTCGATGCGGATGATGGTGCCGTCCTGCTGCAGCGGACCCGTGGGGCACGGCATGGTCGTCGACGCGGAGTCCAGCAGGCGTTCGCGGTGTGCCGCGTGCTCGGCATCCCACCCATCGGACTGCGGATCCGCGGATGGCGGGTTCGCCTCGGGCGTCTCCTGCTCGGGTGCCTCGGCTGGAGGCGACTCCGGACCCTGCGAGTTCGATGCCGGATCCGGACTCTCCGACGCCGGATCGACGATGCGGAGAGTGCATCCGCTCAGCACGACGGCGGTCACGAGCACAGCCGTCGCGGCGGCAGTCGATCGGGAAGCGCGCATGGGTCTCATCCTCTCCTGTCAGAGGGTCGCCGGGATGAAGATCTCGACGCGACGATTGAGCTGCCGGCCCGCCGGATTGTCCTCGCCATCGATCTCGTTGGCCGCGACCGGGCGGCTCTCGCCGAAACCTTCGCCCGTGAGAGACGTGCGGACGCCGCGATCCTCGAGTCCGTCCACCACCGCGTCGGCGCGGTCCTCCGACAGCGACAGGTTGTACGAGTCGGAGCCGACCGAGTCCGTGTGTCCCGATACCGATGCCTGTGCGACCTCGAGGGAGGTGAGCACCTCGGCCACAGCATCCAGCGTCTTCCCGGCATCGGCGCGGATGTCGCTCTTGTCGAAGTCGAACAGGACTCCGTCTTCGAAGGTGAGGGTCGTTCCGCAGGATTCGAGCGGCGCCAGCGTGCCGAGAGGCGGAAACACTCCGAGTGTCGGGACGACGGGCAGCGGCTCGGCTTCCACCTGTTCTCCGTTCACCTTCGCGGTACCGTCGCCGTAGTTCTCGATGGTGATCTCGGCGCTGCGGTAGTTGCCGGACCCGTCGCCGAAGTTCTGGATGGTGAGGTCGCCGTCCTCATAGTTGCCGGATCCGTCGCCGAAGTTCTGGATGGTCTTCGTCGCGTCGGTGTAGTTCCCCGACCCGTCGCCGAAGATCTGCACGGTCTTCGTCGCGTCGGTGTAGTTGCCCGATCCGTCGCCGAAGTTCTGGATCGTCACCGTCCCATTGCTGTAGTTCCCGGAGCCGTCACCGAAGTTCTGGATGGTGACCCCGTTGATCGTCGAGTTCCCGGAACCGTCGCCGAAGTTCTGCACGGTGCCGTCGGGGCCGGTGAACGAGCCGGAGCCGTCGCCGTAGAGCAGGGCCGTCCCGTTGCCGGAGATGACGCTCCCGCCGGCGTCGCAGTGCGCGGGGGAGGCGATCACCCCGGGGATGTCGGTCAGCGCCTCGTTGACCTTGATCGCGAAGGCGGATGCTGAGGAGTCGAGCAGCGAGAGGTCCGGAAGCACGAACATCGGGATCGGCGGGAACTGTCCCACGTCGTATCCCGGCACCGTGGCCACTCCGGCGGCGGGCTCCGCGGATGCCGTCGGAACCGGCTTCGACGTCTCCTTCGAGACCGCGACCGGAGCGGCGGCGCACCCGGTGAGGAGGACGGATGCGGCGAGCCCGAGTGCGAGTCCGCGGTGTCGGCGGCCGGCCCTGTCAGCAGCGCGTGAGGTGGTCATGGAACGAGCGTATCCAGTGGTTGTCGCCGGCGCGTCGCCGGGCTGTCGCGATCTCGTCGCAGTTCTGCGACAACTCACTCATCGCTTCAACCGCGATTCCAGCACCGCGGCGGTGTCGATCACAGCCTCCGCCAGGTGACGCTCGTCGAGGCTCTCGTCCGCCCAGGTCACCGCCACCGCCGCGACAGGCCAGCCCGCCTGGTCGCGCACGGCTGCGCCGACGGAGCGTAGACCGTCGGCGACCTCGCTGTCCTCCGTCGCGTAGCCGCGGGAGCGCACCTCGCGGAGCAGTTCGCGAAGCTCGGTCGGCCGGCGCGGACCCCGGCCAGTGCGGTGGGGGAACGCCGAGGCGCTCGGGTACAGCGCCCGCACCTGCTCCCGCGGCAGGGCCGCAAGCATCGCTCTTCCGCTGGCGGTGAGATGTGCGGGGAGTCGCACTCCGACGTCGGTCACCAGCGCGGGTCGCCGCGGTGCGCGCTCCTCGACGATGTAGAGCACATCACCCCCGCTCATGACGGCCACGTGCGCGCTCTCGCCCAGCTGGTCGGAGAGCGCGGCGACCAGCGGGCGACCGAGGCGGGCGAGCGGCTGCTGCCGCGCGTATCCGCCGGCGAGCTCGAAGGCGGAGGTGCCGAGGCCCCAGCGCCGCTCCTCGCGGAAGTGCAGCACGAACCCGTGGGCCGAAAGGGTCGTGAGCAGGTGATACACGGTGGAGCGGGGGAGAGCGAGCTCGCGGGCGATCGCCGAGGCTGCGACCGGCGCCGGTCGCCCAGCGAGGTGGCTCAGGATGCGCAGCGTGTTCTCCGCGGCGGGGACCTGCGGTTCGCGGTGCTGCTCAGCCGCAGGATTGTCTGGGATCACAGACACAGGATGCCATGATCCGCTGTCGCCGTCGACACCGTGGGTGTGGAATCAGAACATGAGTGATCTTGCCCCCGTCCTCGTCGGTGCCGCGCCGCTGACCCCCGCCGATGTCGTCGCCGTCGCGCGTCTCGGAGCGCCGGTCGTCATCGACGCCGCCGCACTCGAGCGGGTGGCGCAGACGCGGAACGTGATCGACGGGCTCGCCGCCGACCCGCATCCGCACTACGGCGTCTCCACCGGCTTCGGGGCACTGGCCACGACGTTCATCGCCCCGGATCGCCGGCTGCAGCTCCAGGCGAGTCTGATCCGATCGCACGCGGCGGGCACCGGTGCCGAGATCGAGGTCGAGGTCACCCGCGGCCTGCAGCTGCTGCGACTGCAGACGCTCGCGTCGGGGCGCACGGGGGTGCGCTCCGTCGTCGTCGAGACGTATGCGGCGATGCTCAACGCCGGCGTGACTCCGATCGTGCGCGAGTACGGTTCTCTCGGCTGCTCGGGTGATCTCGCACCGCTCGCGCACATCGCCCTCGCCGCGATGGGCGAAGGCGAGGTGCGCGTGCTTCGTCAGGCTCAGCAACCGGGGGATCAGGCTCAGCAACCGGGGGATCAGGCTCAGCAACCGGGGGATCAGGCTCAGCAACCGGGGAGTGTCGTGCTCCCCGCCGCCGAGGCGCTCGCCGCGGCCGGGATCGAACCCCTCACTCTCGTCGAGAAGGAGGGCCTCGCGCTCATCAACGGGACCGACGGGATGCTGGGCATGCTCGTTCTGGCCCTGCACGATCTCGACCAGCTGCTCGTCACCGCCGATATCGCCGCGGCCATGTCGATCGAGTCGCAGCTCGGCACCGATGCCGTGTTCGCCGCCGACCTCATGGCGCTCCGCCCGCAGACCGGGCAGACCGAGTCCGCGGGCAACCTTCGTGCCTTCCTCGCCGACTCGCCCATGGTCGCGAGCCACAAGGGCCCGGAGGACGGGAGGGTGCAGGACGCCTATTCGCTGCGCTGCTCACCGCAGGTGCACGGTGCCGCCCGCGACACGATGGCACACGCCGGCCTGATCGCCGGGCGCGAGCTCGCCAGCGTGATCGACAATCCGGTGATCACGCTCGACGGCCGGATCGAATCGAACGGCAACTTCCACGGTGCCCCGGTCGCCGCGGTGCTCGACTTCCTCGCGATCTCCGTGGCCGACGTGGCCTCGGTGTCCGAGCGCCGCACCGACCGGGCGCTCGATCCCGCCCGCAGCCACGGGCTGCCCCCGTTCCTCGCCGACGAGGTGGGCGTGGACTCCGGGCTCATGATCGCCCAGTACGCGGCGGCCGGCATCGTCTCCGAGCTCAAGCGCCTCGCCGTACCGGCATCCGTCGACTCGATCCCGTCCTCCGCCATGCAGGAGGACCACGTCTCGATGGGATGGGCGGCGGCACGCAAGCTCCGCCGGGCGATCGACGGACTGGGACGCGTTCTGGCGATCGAGATCCTCACGGGTGCCCGGGCGCTCGATCTGCGGGCGCCGCTGCAGGCAGGCCCGGCGACGGGTGCCGTGCGCGATCTCGTCCGCACCGTGGCCGCCGGCCCCGGCCCCGATCGATTCCTCTCCCCGGAGATGGAAGCCGTCACCGCACTGGTCCAGTCGGGCGAGGTCGCCCGCATCGCGAAGGAGCACACTCATGGTTGAGCACAACGAATCCGGCCCCCGCGTGGTCCGTGCCGCCCGAGGCAACCAGCGCACGGCGAAGAGCTGGGGCGCCGAGGCCGCCAAGCGGATGCTGATGAACAACCTCGATCCCGAGGTGGCCGAGCACCCCGAAGACCTCGTGGTCTACGGCGGCACCGGAAAGGCGGCCCGCAGCTGGGAGGCGTACGACGCGATCGTGCGCACCCTCGACGAGCTCGAGCCCGATGAGACGCTGCTCGTGCAGTCCGGCAAGCCGGTCGGTGTCTTCCGCACCCATGAGTGGGCGCCGCGCGTGCTGATCGCGAACTCGAACCTCGTAGGGGACTGGGCGACGTGGCCCGAGTTCCGCAAGCTCGAGGAGCTCGGACTCATCATGTACGGCCAGATGACCGCCGGTTCCTGGATCTACATCGGCACGCAGGGCATCCTGCAGGGGACGTACGAGACGTTCGCCGCCGTCGCCCGCTCGCTCGGTCGCGAATCGCTGCGGGGCACGCTCACCCTCACCGGTGGGGCCGGCGGCATGGGCGGTGCTCAGCCTCTCGCGGTGACGATGAACGACGGCACCGTGCTGATCGTCGATGTCGACGAGTCGCGCCTGGCCCGGCGGGTGGAGCACGGCTACCTCGACGAGTACACGACCGATCTCGACGCCGCCGTGGCGCGCGTCGTCGCGGCCAAGGACGCCGGCGAGGCCCTCTCGGTCGGTGTCGTCGGCAACGCGGCCGAGGTCTTCCCCGAGCTGCAGCGTCGCGGCGTGCCGATCGACATCGTGACCGATCAGACCAGCGCGCACGATCCGCTCGCCTACCTGCCGGTCGGCATCTCGGTCGCCGACTGGAAGGCCGAAGCCGAGCGCGATCCGGAGGAGTTCACCCGCCGGGCGCGGGAGTCGATGGCCGCGCACGTCGCGGCGATGGTGGACTTCCAGGATGCCGGTGCCGCGGTCTTCGACTATGGCAACTCGATCCGGCGCGAGGCGGAGCTCGGCGGCTTCGACCGGGCGTTCGAGTTCCCGGGTTTCGTGCCCGCGTACATCCGCCCCCAGTTCGAGGAGGGGCGCGGGCCGTTCCGCTGGGCGGCGCTTTCGGGCGACCCCGAGGACATCCGCAAGACCGACCGCGCCATCGCGGAGCTCTTCCCCGAGGACGCGGCCCTGCACCGCTGGCTGGAGAAGGCCGGCGAGAAGGTGCACTTCGAGGGACTCCCCGCCCGCATCTGCTGGCTCGGCTACAAGGAGCGTCATCTCGCCGGACTCAAGTTCAACGAGATGGTGGCGTCCGGCGAGCTGTCCGCCCCGATCGTGATCGGCCGCGATCACCTGGACTCCGGCTCCGTCGCGTCGCCGTACCGCGAGACCGAGGCCATGAAAGACGGCTCGGATGCGATCGCCGACTGGCCCCTGCTCAACGCTCTCTTGAACACGTCGTCCGGCGCATCGTGGGTGTCACTGCACCACGGCGGCGGTGTCGGCATCGGGCGTTCGATCCACGCAGGTCAGGTCTCGGTCGCCGACGGCTCCGCGCTCGCGGCCGAGAAGCTGGAACGCGTGCTCACCAACGATCCGGGCACGGGGGTCATGCGGCACGTCGACGCCGGCTACGAACACGCCCGCGAGGTCGCCCGTGATCGGGGCCTCAAGATCCCGATGCTCTGAGAGGCTGAGGCCATGACGACGCTGATCACGCACATCGGCGAGCTGACCACCAATGTCGGCGCTGTCGATGATCCCTGCGGCACCCATCGCGACGCCGCTGTGCTGATCGAGGACGGGCGCATCGCCTGGGTGGGGGCGGCGTCGGATGCGCCGATGGCCGATGAGACGGTGGATGCCGGTGGACGCGCGGTGATCCCGGGCTTCGTCGACAGCCACAGCCACCTCGTGTTCGGCGGCGACCGTGCCGCGGAGTTCGAGGCGCGCATGGCAGGGCAGAAGTATGCCGCGGGCGGCATCCGCTCCACCGTGGCCGCCACACGCGCCGCAAGCGACGACGAATTGCGGGCCCGGCTGCGCGGATTCCTCGACGAGATGCGGGCTCAGGGCACCACGACGGTCGAGATCAAGAGCGGATACGGCCTGAGCGTCGTCGACGAGGAGCGCCTCGTGCGTCTGGCCGCGGAGGTCACTCCCGAGGTCACGTTCCTCGGTGCGCACGTGGTGCCGGCGGAGTATGCGGACCGATCCGACGAGTACGTCGATCTCGTGGTCGGCCCGATGCTCGACGCCTGCGCCCCGCACGCGAAGTGGATCGACGTGTTCTGCGAGACCGGCGCCTTCATGGTGCCGCAGTCGCGACGCGTGCTCGAAGCCGGCATCGCCCGCGGGCTCGCGCCCAGAGTGCACGCCAGCCAGCTCGGGCCGGGGGAGGGCGTGCGGCTCGCGGTCGAGCTCGGAGCAGCATCCGTCGACCACGGCACGTACCTGACCGACGGCGATGTCACGGCGCTCGCCGCATCCGACACCGTGCTCACGCTGCTGCCCGGCGTCGAGTTCTCGACCCGGCAGCCCTACCCGAACGCGCGTCGGCTGATCGACGCTGGAGTGACGGTCGCGTTGGCCTGCGACACGAACCCGGGATCGAGCTTCACCTCATCGATGGCGTTCTGCATCGCGATCGCCGTGCGGGACATGGGGATGACACCGGCTGAGGCCGTCTGGGCGGCGACCGCCGGCGGGGCGAGGGCGCTGCGTCGAGGCGACGTCGGGGTGATCGCGCCGGGTGCGCGGGCCGATCTCGTGCTGCTCGCTGCCCCGACGCGCATCCACCTCGCCTATCGCCCGGGAGTGCCCCTCGTCCGAAGCGTGTGGAAAGACGGGGTCGCGGTGGTCTGACAGGAGGGTTGGCGATTCATCTCTGGCTAGAATATTGCTTGGTTCGAAGCTTTGTTCTAATCTTGGGGTATGGAACAGCCGACCGATCTCTCCCTCGATCTTGAGGAGCGTCGCCGTGTGCTCGACTCGTGGGTGGAGGCGCGGCGGCGGATCGCGGTGCTCGAGGCGGAGGCGACGGCGCTCCTGGTCGAGCAGATCGCGATCCATGACGCTGATGTATCGGGGAGTCCGTATCACCGGGATGCGATCTACCGGTCGATGGTGGCGGAGTTCTCCGCCGCGGGTCGCATCCCGAAGGGATCGATCGAGTACGCGTTCTCGGATGCGCGTTCGCTGAGCACAGAGTTACCGGCCGTGCGCGCGGCGTTCGCGAGCGGCCGGATCAGTGCCGCACATATGCGGGAGATCGCCCGCGCGGCCGCGATCGTGTCCGAAGCGATCCGCAACCAGAGGGCGGATGCTGAGGTGATGGGTCTCTACGAGACCGCGGTGCTGCTTTTCGCGGAACGGGAGACCGCGGCCCGTACGAGCGCGCACGCGAAGCAGGTCGCCGCGGCCCTGGTGGGTGAGACGGTCACCGACCGGCACCGTCGGGCGGCGGAGGAGCGGTGCGTGAAGGTGCGGTCGGTCGATGATGGCCTCGCGATCCTGACTGCGGTGCTGCCTGAGTGGATGGCGAACGCGATCGCCGACCGGCTCGATCAGATGGCCCGCCAGGTCATCGACACGCGCGACGACCGCGAGCCCGTCCTCGACCCGTGGATGGCCGATGAGTCCGGCGACTCCCTGTTCCCCGAAGACTTCGCGCTCGATGACCCGGCGTTCAACGACCCCGCGTTCGACCCGTCTGCGGGTGCGATCTTCGGCGATGGCACGTTCACGACCGACCCGGACGTGATCCACATCCCGGCAGACACGCGCACGAAGGATCAGGTGAAGGCTGACATCTTCGCCGACCTGCTCCTCGCCGCCGACCCGAGCACGGTGCACGGCGACGGCCTCGAGAACATTCAGGGACGCATCCAGGTCACCGTCGCCGCCTCCACCCTGACCGGTGCGGATGAGCGCCCTGCGGAGCTTGACGGCCACGGTCCACTCCACCCCGACATCGCCCGCGACCTCGCCGGACGAAACACCGGCTGGAGCCGCCTGTTCCTCAACGGCACCGGCATGATCACCCACACCGACACCTACACGCCGACCGAGGGGATGCGCCGGTTCCTCCGCGCCCGCGACCAGCACTGCCGCTTCCCCGGCTGCCGCATGCCCGTCCACCGGTGCGACATCGACCACACCTATGATCACGCGAAAGGCGGCAAGACACGGCTCGACAACCTCAGCCACCTCTGCCGCTCCCACCACACCCTGAAACACCCCGACATCCCCGAACCGTACCGGTGGACGGCACAACAACGGCAGGACGGCACCATCACGTGGCACAGCCCCCTGGGCCGCACCTACACCGACCGACCATCCCGGCGAGTGATGTTCGCCTGAAGCGCGGGTATCTGATCGAGGGCGCGCCTACGACAGAGCCTGCGCGCAGACCACGGCGGCGGCCGCCGACCAGGCCTGCGGGCGGCACGCGGCGGGGTACGGCAGCGGGCGGGCTCCGGGGATCCGTGCGTCTCCTGAGTGGAGTTCCGGAACTCGGTAGTCGAAGCCCTCGGCGACGTCGAGCAGTTGGAGGGCGATCCCCCTGGCGTCCTCGAGCAGGCCGGCGCGGAGCATCCCGTGCACGGCGATCGCGGTGTCGTGCGTCCAGACGCTGCCCCCGTGATAGCTCAGCGGCCAGTATCCGGCGGCGCCCGTCGACATCGTGCGGATGCCGAAGCCGCTCGACATGCTCTCGGCGGCGAGCAGTTCGGCGCACACCCGTTCTTCCTCTGCGTCGAGCAGCCCGGTGCCGAGCAGATGGCCGATGTTGCTCGTGAGCGAATCGACGGCGGCGCCGTGCGCGTCGAGCGCGATCGCCGGGTAGCGCCCTTCCTCCGTCGTCACCCAGAAGGCGTCGCGGAACCGGGTGCGCAGGTCGGCGGCCCAGACGCGGAGCTCGTCGGCGCCTGATTCGCCGAGCGTCTCGAGCAGTCCTGCTCCGCGCACCGCGGCCTCGTAGGCGTACCCCTGCACCTCGCTCAGCGCGATCGGTCCCTCGGCGAGGCGTCCGTCACGCCACTGGATCGAATCGCCGGAATCCTTCCAGCCCTGATTGGCGAGGCCGTGACCCGACTCGTCGGCGTAGTCGATGAAGCCGCTGCCGGATGCGTCGCCGTGCTCGGTGACCCAGTTCAGCGCATCCCGGAGAGCGGGGGAGGAGGGCGCGTACTTCGTGCTCGGGCATCCCGGCCTCCCGCGCATCGGCGAGAAGGCAGACCCAGAGCGGGGTGGCATCCACCGTGCCGTAGTACAGCGGGGCGAGGTGCACGCCCTCGTTCGGAATGCTCAGTGTGTCGCTGCGGAGTTCGTGCGGGATCTTGCCCGGTGCCTCCGCCGTCGACGGATCATGCGTGGTTCCCTGAAGCCGGGCGAGGACGCGCAGCGTCGATGCGGCCATGAGCGGGTCGGCGGCGAGAGCGAGACGTGCGGTCCAGAGCGAGTCG
Source organism: Microbacterium sp. W4I20 (assembly GCF_030816505.1). Lineage (NCBI taxonomy): Bacteria > Bacillati > Actinomycetota > Actinomycetes > Micrococcales > Microbacteriaceae > Microbacterium > Microbacterium sp. W4I20. The sequence goes on from NZ_JAUSYB010000001.1 coordinate 3,832,788, forward strand.
CGGCCGAACAGGGTGAAGAACCAGGGGGCGCCGGCCGCGTAGAACGCGTCCTCAGGATGCTGCGGCGTCGCCAGCCGGAGCGCGGCGAGGTCGGCCGAGGCGCGCTGCAGCCAGCGGGCGGCGCGCGAGTCGACGGGGTCCGGGAGCGGGGGTGCGGCCGGATGCGCGGGCGCGCCGACCACGAGCGACGTGTCTGCGAGCACCAGAGTCCACTCGATATCCCGGGTGCTGCGCGGGGCGACCTCGAGATCCCAGCGCAGCGTCAGACGCTCGCCGTCGGACGAGACCGTCGCTCCCGGCGCCGTCAGCGCGAACGAGGCCTGACCCGCGCGGCAGACTTCACCGTCCCACTCCCAGTCCGCGGCACCGCTCATCCCCGCCTTGACCATTTGCATCGGTCCGAAGTCCGGCGTGAGGTGCACGGTGACGCCCACCCGTGTCGATGTCTCCAGATGGCTGGCGATCAGCCACCGCTCCGAGAAGTTCCCGGCCGTCACAATGCGTTCGCGGTCGAGACGCACCTTCGGGTCCGCCGTGTCGTCGTCGAGGCCGCGCAGCACGTCCGTGAGCAGCAGCATCCCCGGCGTCGGAGACGAGCATCCGATCGACTCCAGCGTCGTGCCGTCGACAGCGGTCTCCACCGCGCGCACCTGACGGACATCGCCGTGATAGATGCCGTGGATCGGGGCCGTCCCGATGAGGCCGGCGTCATCCGACCACACCTGGGTCGGCGCCTCGAGCGCGATCACGGCGTCGTCCAGCAGCGGCTGGAGGGGCTGCGGGGGCGAGGTGGTGGTCATTCCTTGACGGCTCCTTCGGTGGAGTTCATGATGCGGCGCTGGAAGACGAAGAACATCACCGCGACGGGGATCGTCATGATGAGCGCCGCTGCCAGCTTGAGCGGATACTGCGTGCCCTGACTCAGCTGCCCGCTGGCCAGCGATGCGACACCCTTGGTGAGTGTCGTCAGCGCGGGATCGTTCGTCGACACGATGAAGTGGCTCAGTTCGTTCCAGGAGCCCTGGAACGACAGGATGATGATCGTCACCAGTGCAGGGGTGGCCATCGGGAGCACCACCGACCAGAAGATGCGGAACGTGCCGGCCCCGTCGATCCGCGCCTGCTCCTCCACCGACACGGGGATCGACTCGAAGAAGTTCTTCATGATGAACACCCCGGCCGCGTCCACGAGCAGAGGCAGGATCATCCCGGCGTAGGAGTTGAACATTCCGAGCTGGTTGATCACGAGGAACTTGGGGATCAGCAGCACGACGGTGGGCACCGACATCACCGCCACGAGCGCGGCGAACACGACGCCCCGTCCGCGGAACCGGAGCCGGGCAAGGGCATAGCCGGCGAGGGAGTTGAAGAACACGCGGCCGATCGTGACGAAGACGGTCACGATCGCGCTGTTGACGAACCAGGACGGGAAGTCCGAACGCGCGAAGAGCCGTTCGTAGGCGGCGAAGCTCCACACCTCCGGCACCAGCGAGATGCCCGCGCTCGCCGCCTCCTCGTCGGTCTTGAAGCTGGTCGCCACCTGCACCAGGAACGGATAGATGTAGATGACCGCGAGTGCGATGAGCACGGCGTAGAGCACGATCTGCCAGGTGAGCTGCTTCGAGGACAGCCTCATGACGACTTCCCCTTGCCCGCGATCTCATAGGCGCGGATGCGGCGGCGCGACACCGGCTTGTCACGCAGCACCCAGCGCTGCAGGAGCGTGAAGATCACGATGATGACGAACAGGATGAAGGCGATCGCCGCCCCCTGACCCCACTCCTGGTTCCGGAAGGCGGTCTGGTACGACAGGTAGGCCGGCGTCAGAGTCGTCTTGCTCGGCGCGCCCTCCGTGCCGGTGTAGATCTGGTCGAAGACCTGCCAGCATCCGATCAGCCCGAGGGTGAGCACCGTGAACAGGGTGGGGCGCAGCTGAGGCAGGGTCACGCGCCAGAACCGCTGCCATCCGCTGGCACCGTCCATCATCGCCGCCTCGTCGACATCTGCCCCGAGATTCTGCAGTCCCGCGAGGAAGATGAGCATGAAGGTGCCCGAGGTCGTGAAGATCGCCATGAAGACGAATGCGCTCATCGCGACGGAGGGGCCGGCGAGCCAGTCCCACCAGGAGATCCCCAGCGCACCCGACTGCGTCAGCGCGGCAGGTCCGCTGTCGACACCGAACACGCCGAGGAGCAGCTGGAGCACGCCGCGGGGGTCGTTGAACCAGTTCGGCCCGTTTATGCCGAACCAGGAGAGCACGTCGTTGACGGCGCCGCTGGCGGAGAACAGGAACAGCCAGAGCACGGTGATGGCGACGGAGCTGGTGACCGAGGGGAAGTAGTACGCGGTGCGGAAGAAGCCGCGACCGCGCAGCATCGCCCGATTGACGAGCACCGCCAGGAAGAGAGCCAGCGCCGTCTGCAGCGGCACCACGAGCAGCACGTACCAGGCGTTGTTGCGCAGCGCCGTGCCGAAGTCCTTGGTGGCGAGGCCGCCGTCGGCGAGCACGGCGGAGTAGTTCTCGCCGCCGACGAACGACACCGAGCCCGACAGCGGGCTGCCGCGGCCCGCCCAGTCCGACATGCTGACCCACAGGGCCATGAGCACCGGGACCAGGAGGAAGACGCCGAGGATGACGATCACCGGAGCGGTGAACAGCCATCCGGCGGCGGCCTCGCCGCGGCGGAGCCCGGAGGCGCCCCCGCGGCGAGACAGAGACCGCTGGGCCATGGCTACTCGACGATCGCTTCGAGGTTGGTCTGCACCGAGCCGAGGATCGCGGCCGGGTCGCCGGTCTTCAGCGTCTCGATCTGGGCGTTGAAGTCGGCGATCACATCCGTGGCGCCGTCCTGGTTGGGCGGGAACTGGGCGTACTCCGCTCCGGCGAGGAATGCCGCGAGGTCGGGGTTCGCCGAGGTCCAGGCGTCAGCGGCCGACGCGATCGACGGCATCGGCCCGAAGGCCTTCGAGAACGCCAGCTGGCTGTCGGCGCTGGTGAGGTACTCGACGAGCTCGAGTGCCGCCTGCTGGTTGGGGCTGTCGGCCGCCATGCCCCAGCAGTTCGTGAACTGCAGCGTGCCCTGGCCACCAGGGCCCTCGGGGAGCTCCGCGACGGTGTAGCCCACCGAGCTGAAGTCGTTCGACATGGCGCCGGTGATCCAGTTGCCTTCGATCACCATGGCGGCGGCGCCCTTGCCCAGGGCCTCGCCGCCCCCATCCGACGCCCACGTCCTTCGCGAAGGCGAAGGTGCCGTCCTCCAGATGGGACTTCACGTAGTCCAGCGCTTCCACATTCGCGTCGTTGTCGGCGATCGCGGCGCCGTCCGAGACCAGGCCGCCGCCGGCCTGCGCCATGAAGGTGCCGATCCGCTGGTACTCCGCACCGAACGCGAGCCCCACGTGGTCCGCCGTGGTCAGCGTCTTCGCGACGGCGGCGAGGTCGTCCCAGGTCTTCGGCAGGTCAGCGTCGGTGAGCCCGGCATCCGTCCACATCTGCGTGTTGATCACGAGGGCGAGCGTGGAGAAGTCCTTGGGGGCGCAGTAGAACGTGTCGTCGATGGTGAAGTTCTCCACGAGGGAGGGGTAGAAGTCGTCCTTGTTCGACAGTTGGTCGCCGTACGCCTGCAGGGAGCCGTTGGAGGCGAAGCCGGCGATCTGATCGGTCGAGAGGTAGAACAGGTCGGCGGGCTCTCCGGCCGCGAAGCCCTGGGAGAGTTCCTGTCCGAGGTCGCTCGCGACCTGCAGCGAGACCTCCGTGCCGGATTCCTCCGACCAGGCGTCGACGGCGGCCTGCACGGCGGCGGTCTCGGCGTCGCCGGAAGAGCCGATGAGCACGCTGAGCGCGTCGTCGGAGGAGGTGAGGCCCTCGGTCTCGGGCTCGGCGGCGTCGTCGCCGGAGAATCCGGAACCGCACCCCGCGAGGACGAGCGTGCTGGCCAGCAGCACGGCTCCCGTGCCGAGGACTGCGCGAGTGGTGTGCCGTGTCATTGTCTCTCTCCTTTGATGAGTCACTGCGGGGGCGGACACGAATTTGAACGATCAAACTCTGCGTGGAATAGGCTAAGGGCGAGGTGCGGGAGTGTCAAGCCCGCCGTGAACGAGGAGCTGTCGTGGCGAAAGCCCCCACCGTCGAGGATGTCGCCGAACGCGCGGGCGTCTCCCGGCAGACCGTCTCGAACGTGCTCAACTCGCCCGACATCGTGCGACCCGCGACGCGGGAGCGCGTACTCACCGCGATCCGCGAGCTCGGGTATCGGCGCCATGCTGCTGCCCGCCAGCTGCGGCTGCGCCGGAGCTCGACCATCGGCATCCGGCTCGACCCGTATCTCGGCGGGGTCTCCGGTGTCGTGCTCGACCGCTTCGTGCATGCCATCACCGAACGGGCGAGCGAGCGCGGTATGCGGATGCTGGTGTATGCCGCTCGCACGCCGGAGGACGAGATCGCGCGGCTGTCGGAGCTCTGGGAGGGCTCCGAGATCGATGCGGCGATCATCACTGGCACGACGCGCGACGATGCGCGCGTGCGCCGCCTCGACGAGGACGGTCTGCCGTTCATCTCGTTCGGCCGTCCCTGGGGCGAGGACGACATCGCCGATCCCCGTCATCTGTGGGTCGACGTCGACGGGGCTGCCGGCACACGTGCCGCGACCGAGCATGCGCTGACCTTCGGCCCGAACGTCGCATTCCTCGGGTGGCCTGCGGGATCGGGGACGGGGGATGATCGCGAACGCGGCTGGCGCGAGGCGATGGATGCCGCCGGTGCGCGGGGGCCACGACTCACGACGGAGGACGATGTGCCGCTTGCGCGAGCCGCCGTCGCCACAGCCCTGGCAGACGGCGACACACCGGATGCTGTGGTCTGCGCGAGCGACTCACTCGCCGTGGGCGCCCTGCTCGCCATCGCCGATGCGAGCCATTCGGCCCCGGTGATCGGATTCGACAACACTCCGACGGCCGAGGCGCTGGGATTCTCGAGCGTCGAGCAGCGCCCGGAGGATGTCGCCACCGCGATCCTCGAGCTCCTCATGGGCCCGACGGGAGAGATCGTCGCGCCGCGCCGACTTCAAGCCGGGTCCGCGCATGCGCTGATCACACCTGAGCTCGTGGTGCGCTGACTCCGCGCGCGGCGAGCCCGGCGAGCAGTTCGAGGACACACAGCGCGGCGAGCCGAACCGTGCGCCCATCGGCGACATCGGCCGTCGCATCGACCTCGGCGAGATCCGCGCTGACGATTGGAGCATCGGATGCCACGGCGCGCGTGAGCGCTCGCAGTTCCCACGCCTGAAGGCCGCCGGGCACACTCGCCGGGCAGCCGGGTGCGACGGAGCGATCGCAGACGTCCACGTCGATGTCGAGGTGGACGCGGGCCGCCGGTCCGGCTCCGGCGACCTCGACCGCTTCGGCGACCACGTCGTCGATGCCGCGTCGGCGCAGGTCGTCGAGGGTGATCACGCGGATGCCCCAGTCCGCTGCCCGTTGCGCATACGCGGCGGAGTTCGCGAAATCGGCGATGCCGATCTGCACGATGCGGGCCGGATCGATCCGCGAGGTGTCGAGGGGTGAGGCGGCGGGGGAGTCCTGCACGAGCCGGCGGACCGGGGTGCCGTTGGAGACCCCGTCGCGCAGGTCGAAGTGCGCGTCGAAGGTGATCAGGCCGGTCGCCTGGGCGCCCAGCGCCACCGGATAGGTGAGGGAGTTGTCGCCGCCCAGAGCGATCACGAGGTCGGCGGAGCCTGCCAGCTCGCGCACCCGTGCGATCACCTCGGCCTCGCCGGCGTCGCCGTCCGGTTCGTCGACGTCACCGGCATCCGCGATGCGCAGCGTCTCGTTCAGATCGACGATCGGCGGCCCCATCAGGGTGGTCCCGTAGCGCGGGAGGGCTTCACGGATCGCCGCGGGAGTGGCGTGCGCACCCGTCGGCGAGAGCGAGGTGCGCCACGTCGGAACGCCGAGCAGCACGGCATCGGCGGTGCCATCGAAGGGCGGCCAGCCACCGGCGCGGGGCCAGAGCGGATCGTGCGAGAGGGCCATGTCAGACTCCGGGGATCAGGGCGTGGGCGAGGGTGAAGATCGCGAGTCCGGCCAGGGCGCCCACGAACGTGCCGTTCAGGCGGATGTACTGCAGGTCCCGGCCCACCATGAGCTCGATCTTCTCGGTCGTCTCCGCCGGGTCCCAGCGTTCGACGGTGTCGGTGATGATCGACGCGATGTCGTGACGGTACCGGTCGACGAGGAACACCGCGGCGTCGGACACCCAGGTGTCGACGCGGTGCTGCAGGGCGGCATCCGTCGTCAGGCGCTCGCCGACCTCCTGCAGGGCGCGCACCGCACGCCGGCGCAGCCCGCTCTCCGGGTCGGCGAGGGCGGTGAGGAGTCCGTTCTTCGCGGTGTTCCAGGCCTCGGCCGCCAGCGCGCCGACGCGGGGGCTGTCGAAGAGCGAAGCTTTGGCGTTCTCGAGCTTGGCCCGGGTGTCGGGATCGTTCTGCAGATTGTCGGCGAGACGCGTGAGATAGCCGTCGATGGCGATGCGCGCCGGATGCCGGGGGTCGGCCTGCACGGCGTGCACGAACTTGATCGCCTCGTTGTAGACCGTGTCGTCGACGAACCGGTGGGCGAGTTTCGGCACCCACCCGGGAAGGCGACGCGACACCAGGCCGGAGAACGACTCGGCGTTCGCCTCCAGCCATCGCCCGATGTTGTCGACGGCGAGATCGACGGCGCCGTGGTGCGCCTCGGCGTCGACGATCTTCTCCAGCCACACGCCCGCCGGCGGACCCCACTCCGGTTCGACCAGGTGCTCGCGTGCGAGGTCCGAGATGAGGTCGCGCACGTCGTCGTCGCTCAGGGCATTGAGCACGGCCGTGGCGATGGTGGCGCCCTCGGCGCCCACCCGCTCCGCATGCGCCTCCTCCCGCAGCCATTCGCCGCCGCGCAGGGCGATGGCCGTGGTGGAGAGCTTCTGGCGCACGACGTCGGCCGCGAGGAAGTTGGTCTCGACGAACTCGCCCAGGGTGCGCCCGATCTCGTCCTTGCGGCTCGGGATGATGGCGGTGTGCGGGATGGGGAGCCCGAGCGGACGACGGAACAGTGCGGTGACGGCGAACCAGTCCGCGAGCGCGCCGACCATGCCGCCCTCCGCGGCGGCGCGCACGTAGGCGAGCCAGCCCATCCGCTCCTGGAACGCGAAGGCGAGGACGAACGCGACGGCCATGAACACCAGCGCACCGAGCGCCACGGCCTTCATGCGCCGGAGGGCGCGGAGTCGCTCCTGGTCGGCGGGCGAGAGCTGCGCCATCGGTGTGCGGGACATGTCGCCATCCTTCCACGCACGCGCCCCCTACAGGCACGGTGCGGAGTACCCTCGAGACGTGATCGAAGACATCAAGAAGCGCGCGCTGCACCGCACCAGCATCCTCGAGGGGCAGATGCGCGGCGTCGCGCGGATGATCGAGAGCGAGGAGTACTGCATGGACATCATCACGCAGTCCCGCGCGATCCAGCGCTCGCTGGAATCGCTGAACCGCCTGCTGCTGGAGAATCACCTGCGCACGCACGTCACGCACATGTTCGAAGAGGGCGGCGAGGAGCGCGACAGGGCCGTGGTCGAACTGCTGAAGGCATTCGACTTCGACCGCAAATAGCTCCCACGGATCAGGGGTCGTATCCCCAGCGGATCCCGAGGGCGCCCGGGCCGAAATCGCGACGCGCCTGATGGATCGAGGCTCTCGGCCGCAACGGGCGGTGGATCATCTCGGTCTGGTCGCCCGACTTCTCCAGCTCGTCGATCCATTTCGGCACCGCATCCGGATGGAACCGCGTCCAGAGGACCAGGTCGCGGATCGGTCGGAGCACGAAGGCGCCGACCTCGGACGGCGGGGCATACCCCTCGCCCGCGTTCATCGTCACGGCGATCATTGTAGTAGCTCCCAGAGTGAGGGGCTGGTCCAGCTGAAGGACGTAGGCGTAGACATGCCCGCTCTCGTGCACATGGTCGCGCACCAGTCGCGCGCCGCGGGCGGTGATCTCGGGTCGTGAGAGCTGCTTCACGGTGGAGACGAGCGTGTAGGTCACGGCGTCGACTCTCGGCGCCACGGCCTGGATCAGCATCTGGGTGTTCCGACCCCGGACGGCGCCGTCCGCGGCGACATCCGCGACGACGTGGGTCGACAGCTCACGCTTGGTCTCCATCGGAGGGGCATCGAGGATCTCCATGGACTCGGCGAGGGCCGCCAGCACCTGGCCTTCTGAGAACGGGGTCCGCGGCGGATGCAGCGACCCCAACCGCACGCGCTCGGAGATGAGCCCGGTGAGAGTACCCGGTGCGAGGTCGAGCAGCCGCTCGATCTCCTCGACGGCCGCGAGCGAGGCAGTGCCTTCGGGTGAGCGCTCCCCGGAGCGCCAGTAGCTGAGCGTCGCCATGGACACCGGGTTGGCGTGCGCGACCAGGCGTCGATGCAGCCGCGACAGAGAGAGGCCGCTCGCGGTCAGCGCGGCGGCGAAGACACGACTGAAGGAAGCCCGAGCCTCGGAGTCGTCGGCGGTCATCGCTCCTCCTGCCGGTACCCTACCGCGCGCCGGATCGTGCGTCAGCGATCGAAGCCCCAGCGGATCCCGAGGATGCCGGGGCCGAAGTCCCGCCGGGACTGATGCACGGACTCCTGCGGTCGCACCGCACGGGAGACGAGGTCTGAGGTCGCCGACACGCGTTCGATCTCGTCGATCCAGTCCGGCACGGCATCCCGGTGGAAGCGGGTCCAGACGACGAGGTCGCGGATCGGTCGCATCACGAAGACGCCGGTCTCGTCTTCCAGAGGCCGCGGGATGCGCGGCGGAGTGGCCGTCACCTCGAGCATCGTGGTGCCGCCGACCACCAGCGGGGTGTCGAGGCGCAGCACGCAGGCGTAGACGTGTCCGCTCGGGTGGAGGTGCTCGCGCAGGAGGGTGGCACCGCGGAGCGTGAACTCCGGCTGCGCGATCGTGACGTCGGCGGACATGAGCGAATAGGTGACCTCGTGCACGAACGGGGCGACGGCCTGTACGAGGATCTGCGATCGGCGGCTGCGCAGCGCCCCCGTCTCGTCGACCTCCGACACGACGTGCGCGGAGAGGTCGCGGGTGACGTCGATGGGCGGGGCGTCGAGCAGCTTCAGCGTCTCCTCCGCCGCCTCGGCGACCTGTGTCTCGGTGAAGGGGTTCTGCGCCGGGGCGAGCGGACCGAGGCGGGTGCGCGTGCAGATCAGGTTCAGCAGCGAACCCGGCTCGAGGCCCAGCAGGCGCTCGATGTCCTCCACCGCGGTCAGAGACCGCGAACCTTCGGGGTGGCGCTCGCCGGAGCGCCAGTAGCTGAGGGTCGCGACCGAGATCGGATTCGCGCGCTCGGTCAGCGTGCGGTGCAACCAGGACAGCGAGACGCCCCGCGCGGTGATGGCGCCGGAGAACGCCTCCGCGAACGCGCTTCGCGTCTCGACCCGCTTGTCAGCCATGTGCCCTCCGGCCGACACGTTATCGTCTTGAGGAGTGACATTCGGGGAGTCACCCGATATACTGCGTCGCGCTCATCGGTTCGTGATTCATCCCGACCTCGCCTGAGTGCACTCGGTCAGAGCACCGACTGCGCGCGAGTCAGCACGTCGCGCAGGATCTGCTCGATCTCACGGAACTCGGCGGGGCCGACGGTGAGCGGAGGAGCGAGCTGGATGACGGGGTCCCCGCGGTCGTCCGCCCGGCAGTACAGGCCGGCCTCGAACAGCGCGGGGGAGAAGAAGCCGCGCAGCAGTCGTTCGGACTCCGCGTCGTCGAACGTCAGCCGGGTCGCCTTGTCCTTCACGAGTTCGATGCCGAAGAAGTAGCCGTCGCCGCGCACGTCGCCGACGAGCGGCAGATCGAGCAGCTTCTCGAGCTCGGTGCGGAACACGGGCGAGTTCTCGCGCACCCGCGCGTTGAGTCCCTCCTCGTCGAAGATCGCGAGGTTCTCCAGCGCGACCGCGGCCGACACGGGATGGCCCCCGAAGGTGTAGCCGTGCGGGAAGGAGACGTCGCCGTGCGAGAACGGCTCGTAGATGCGGTCGCTGACGATCGTGGCGCCGATCGGGGAGTATCCGCTGGTCATGCCCTTCGCGCAGGTGATCATGTCGGGCACGTAGCCGAGGCCCGTGCAGGCGAAGGTGTGGCCGAGTCGTCCGAACGCGCAGATCACCTCGTCCGAGACGAGCAGCACGTCATGACGGTCGCAGATCTCGCGCACCCGGGCGAAGTAGCCGGGCGGCGGCGGGAAGCAGCCGCCGGAGTTCTGCACCGGCTCGAGGAACACCGCCGCGACCGTGTCGGCTCCCTCGAACAGGATCATCTCCTCGATGCGGTCGGCGGCCCACCGCCCGAAGGCCTCGAGGTCATCGGCGGGAGCCCCCATCTCGGCCGCTCGGTAGAAGTTGGTGTTCGGCACCCGGAACCCGCCCGGGGCGACCGGCTCGAACATCGCCTTCATGGCGGGGATGCCGGTGATCGCCAGGGCTCCGTGCGGGGTGCCGTGATAGGCGACAGCGCGCGAGATCACCTTGTGCTTGGTGGGCTTGCCCTGCAGTTTCCAGTAGTGCTTCGCGAGCTTGAGGGCCGTCTCGACGGCTTCGCCGCCGCCCGTCGAGAAGAACACCCGATTCAGATCGCCCGGCGCTTCGTCGGCCAGCCGGTCCGCGAGTTCGATCGCCGCGGGGTGCGCGTACGACCAGAGCGGGAAGAACGCCAGCTCCGTCGCCTGCGCGGCGGCGGCCTCGGCCAGGCGTCGACGACCGTGGCCGGCGTTCACGACGAACAGCCCGGACAGGCCGTCGAAGTAGTCCTTGCCCGTGGAGTCCCAGATGCGATGACCGTCGCCCTTCACGATGATCGGCACGCCACCGCGATCCATCGTGGACTGCCGGGTGAAGTGCATCCACAGATGATCCTTCGCCATGGACTGCAGGTCGGCCTCCGACCGCGCGGGCCGCGCGGCACTCATCGCGTCCCCCAGTTGTACAGCTGCTTCTGCAGCTTGGCGTAGATGAAGGTCTCGGTGGAGATGACGCCCTCGATGGGACGGATGGCGTCGTTGATCAGGGCCAGCAGCTGGTCGTCGTCCTCGCAGACGACCTCGGCGAGCACGTCGAAGGCGCCGACCGTGATGACGACGTAGTCGATCGCCTCGACCGCGGCGATGGCCTCGGCGACCTTGCGCGCATCGCCGGACACCCGGATGCCGATCATCGCCTGCCGGTGGAACCCGAGCTGCATCGGATCGGTCACCGCGACGATCTGCATCACCCCGGACTCGGTCAGCCGCTGCACCCGCTGTCGCACCGCGGCCTCGCTCAGACCGACGACGCGGCCGATATCGGAGTACGAGCGTCGCCCGTCCTCCTGGAGCAGTTCGATGATGGTCTTCGCGACCGCATCGAGCGTCGGATGCTTCCTCACGGAGCTCATGGTGCGATCTTCGCACCCGGAACGCTTTGCGGCAACCGATTCCGCGGCGGGAAAGCTGCCTCGCCCCTGATCTCGGCAGGAGCCGTCAGTTCGCGACCGGGCCCAGCCAGGCGCTCGCCGCGGTCGAGTGCGCGGACTCGGGGTCTGACGGGTGGAACGCGCCCGCGAGCACGTCGCGGTAGAGCCGCGAGAGCTCGTTGGCCGAGAAGTACGAGCCGCCGCCCGCGACGAGCATCGCCTGATCGACGACCTGCTTCGCCATCGTGATCGCGCGGTGCTTCACGCCCGAGAGGAGGGAGAACCACCGCGGGCCGTTGTCGACCCGCTCATCGACGTCACGCGCGAGGGCGGCGATCTGCGGCGGCAGCGCGTCGTAGGCCAGAGCCATGTCGGCGATCCGCCACCGGATGTCGGGGTCCTGGCTGTACGCGGCACCGGTCTTCTTCGAACGCCGAGCGCCGGCCGTCAGCACGGCCAGGTCGAGTGCGCGCCGGGCGATGCCGGTGTAGACCGACGCCAGCAGGATCTCGAACATCGCGAAGATGCCGAAGACGATCGGGTCCGGGTTCGGGCCGGGATCGATGCGCCGCACGACGTGCGCGGTATCCGCCACCGCGCCGGTCAGCCGGGTCGTCCTGCTCTGCGTCGCCCGCATGCCCAGGGTGTCCCAGTCATCGCCGGTGGCGACGGCATCCGTCCTCTCGATGAAGGCGAACACCAGCTTGGGCGCGTCGGCACTCGTGGTATCCAGCCCATGCAGGCCGAGCCGGGTCCAGACCGGGGCGAGGGACGTGAAGATCTTGGTGCCGGTGAAGGCGTAGCCGCCGTCGGGCAGGGGTGCGGCGTCGGTGTCGCTGCCGAACAGCACCAGGTCGTTGCCGCCCTCGCTGATCCCGAAGGCGAAGACCTCGCCCCGGGTGGCACCGTCCTGCACGAACTCCAGCCCGGAGACGCCCCGGTCGGAGAACACCTTGGCGACGCCCGTCCACACGAGGTGCATGTTGATCGCGAGAGCCGTCGCCGGAGCGGCCTCGGCGAGACGCTGCTGCAGGATCGCCGCCTGGGCGAGGGTGAGTCCGGCGCCGCCGCGCTCGGTGGGCACGAGGATCGAGAGGTACCCGGCGGCGCGAAGCTCGTCGAGATCCTGCTGAGGGAACGTGTTCTCACGGTCGTGGATGGGCGCGCGGTCGCGGATCCGCTCGAGCAGGTCGTCGGGGAGGAAAGCGGCCGGATCGAAGCTCATGACAGGCTCGCTCACGACAGGTTCACTCATGACAGCGCCTCCAGGAGCTGGCGGATCGATTCGTCCGGCTTGTCGCGGTGCAGCGAATGTCCGGCGCCCTCGACGATCGACATCGTGATCCGCGGGTTGGCGGCCAGCACCGCGGCGGCGACGTCGCCGGTGAAGACGCTGTAGACCGCGGGGTCGGCGCCGATCACGTGCGTGGGCACCGTCAGCTGAGCGGCCGCCGCGCGCACATCCCAGGGCTGGTTCTGCGCGCTGGTCTGCTCGACGGCCCAGGCGCTCGCGCGCAGCACGGCATCGACCTTTAACTCTTGATCCTGCGGGTGCCAGTGCGGATGCTCCTGCTGCACGACCTCGAAACGCGTGTCGGCGAACGCGCGCTCCTGGCTCCGGCGGACGATTCCCGCGTCCCGGTCGCCGATCTGGATCGCCGGGTCGATGAGGACGAGCCGCCGGGTCCAGTCGGGAGAGGAGGCCGCAGCGACTGTACTGGCCGCGCCGCCCAGCGAATGACCGATGACCGCATCCCACGATCCGCCGCCCTGGGGTGCCGTCGCCACGAGGTCGGAGCCGTACGCGGCCACGGTGTAGTCGAGGGCGCGCGGGGCGTCGCCGTGGCCCCGCAGGTCGACGGCGGTGGCGTGCCACCCGGCATCCGCGAGCGCATCGCCGAGGCGCCACATCAGTGCCGCGGACGAGCCGAGACCGTGCACGAGCAGCGCGCGGCGAGCGGCGGACGGGTCACCCCAGGCGAGGCGGGGCAGGGTGAGCGGTGCAGGCATGCCCCCAGCCTAGAACTCAGTCGAGGGGCGGGAGGTCGGCGGCGATCCTGAGCACGCGCGCCGCCGCTGCGTGTCCGGCGGAGAGCCGAGCGGCCAGATCACTGCCATCGAGGGTGGCGGCCAGGAACCCCGACGCGAAGGCGTCGCCGGCGCCGACCGGTTCGACGACCTCCACCTCGGGCGCGGGCACGAAGACGGGCGCATCGTCGCCGGCGAAGGCGGTCGCTCCCACCTCCCCGTCCTTGACGACGAGCAACGCGCAGTGCGGAAGGTGCGCGCGGATCTCCGCCGGCGTCGCGGTGCCCCAGATGCGCTCGGCCTCATCGCGGCCGACGAAGGCGATGTCGGCGGCATCCGCGAGTCGGGCGAGGGTCGCCGCTGCCTCCTCCGCACTCCAGAGGGCACGACGGTCGTTCACGTCGAACGACACGACGGCACCGGCGCGGCGGGCGTCGATGAAGACCTGGTCGACCATCCGCAGGCAGCTCTCGGAGAGGGCGGGGGTGATGCCGGTGGTGTGCACGATGCGCACGCCGGAGAGCTGCGCAGGGGAGAGGAAGCCGGCATCCATCCGCGAGGCGGCCGAGCCCCGGCGGTAGTAGTAGACCGCAGAGGACTCGACGCCCGGGTCCTTGAACATCACACCGGTCGGGGCGTTTTCGTCCCGTTCGACCCAGAGCTCGACCCTCCGGCGTTCCATCTCCGAGGCGATACGGGTGCCGATCGGGTCATCGCCGAGTCGCGACGCCCACGCGGCCCGGTGGCCGAACGACACAAGTCCGACCGCGACGTTCGCCTCCGCCCCGGCGAGCGTGATCGTCGCCGTGTCGGCCTCGGCGAGTCCGGCGTCGGTCGGGGTGATCAGTGCCATCGATTCGCCGATGCAGACGACCTCGGGAGCCGTCGGATGCGGGGGGATGCTCATGAGGGGGTGACCGCCACGGGTTCGGTATCGGGATAGGGGCTCGCGTCGCGATGACGGAGGTCGGGGAAGGATCGCACGAACACCACGGCGACGATGAGTCCGACGGCGGCGAACAGGGCCGCGGCGAAGTAGGCGCCGCGCCAGTCGCCGACGTCGACCAGGAAGCCCGCGACCGCGGATCCGGCCGCGGCGCCGATGAGCTGACCGGTGCCCGCCCAGCCGAACGCCTCGGCCGTCTCGCTGAACTTGACGCTGGCCGAGGTGATCGCGAACAGCACGGCGAGGGCGGGGGCGATGCCGATGCCGGCGAGCACCAGGGTGCCGCCGAGCCAGAACACGTTGAGCATGACCATCGTGAGCCCGAGGCCCACCGTGACGATCAGCAGCCGCCGCGCCATCGCCCAGGGGCCGATCGGGATGTGGCCGAAGGCCAGGCCGCCCGCCAGGCTGCCCACCGCGAACACGGCCAGCACGAGCCCGGCCGTCAGGCTTCCGTGCTCGAAGGTCGCGACGACCCCCACCTCGACGGCCGCGCAGGCGCCGATCAGGAGGAAGCCGATCACGGTCGCCAGCAGCACCGGCGGCTTGAGCACGACCTTGCCCAGTGCATTGCGGCTGCGCGGGATGCGGACGCGCCCGACCTCGGGGGACAGGATGAACCAGGCGCCGCCGCCCACGAGGATGACCGCCACGAGGAGCAGTCCCTCGACCGTGCCGATCTGGGTCGACACGAGGGTGATCAGCACCGGGGCGAGGATCCAGATGATCTCCTGCAGAGACGCGTCGAGGGAGAACAGCGGCGTCAGCTGAGAGGAGTTGACCAGCTTCGGGTAGATGGTGCGCACCGCCGCCTGGATCGGCGGGGTGGAGAGTCCCGCGATCATGCCGAGGATCATGTACCCCGGCACGGTGAGGGGGAGGAGCGCGAGCCCGATCACGGCGATCACGCACACGGCGAGGGTGAGGGTGATCACGCGGCGCATGCCCCAGACACCCATCCAGCGGCTGGTGATGGGACCCGCGACGGCCTGTCCCACGCTCGTCGCGGCGAGCACGAGTCCGGCTGCGCCGTAGGAGCCGGTCTGCTGCTCGACGTGCAGCAGGATCGCGAGCGACGACATGCCGTTGGGGAAGCGAGCGGTCAGCTGAGCGGCCATCATGCGCGCCACTCCCGGCGTGCGAAGAAGATCCCGATATCCCGCCACCTGACCACGCTAGTGGGCGGACCGGAGCGGCGTCCAAGCGGCATCCGACACGACACGCCGACGACACGCCGAAGGGCTGTTTCCACAGGCGATCGAATGTCGGATGCCGCGCGTACGGTCGCCCCTGTGGATGGATCCCTCACAGGTGCCTCCCAGCCGCGGATTCTCGGGCCTCGAGGTGCCTGTGGCGGGGTCGCAGCCTGTGGAAGAAACGGTGGACAACCTGTGTTGTATTTGGGGAGAGCGGTGGAAAACTACACGAATGTAACTACTACCCCTAGTGGTCGCCCCCAATGTCGGCACCCATATGTAGTATTGAACTCCCGGCGGGGGTCTGCCGGCCAAAACCAAGATTTGAGGGGATGAGACATGTCGATCACGGTCTACACCAAGCCTTCCTGCGTTCAGTGCAACGCGACGTACCGCGCGCTGGATGCCAAGGGCATCGAGTACGAGATCCACGACCTTTCGGAGGACCCGACGGCGCTGGAGCAGGTCAAGGCGCTCGGCTACATGCAGGCGCCGGTCGTCGTCACCGACGAGGACCACTGGTCGGGCTTCCGTCCCGACAAGATCGCCGAACTCGCGACCCGCCTGGCCTGACCCTTCGACAAGCTCAGGGACCGGGGAGAACTATGAGCGCCGCCGTCGCGACCGCCGCGCCGCTCCTGGTCTACTTCTCCAGCGTGTCCGGGAACACGGCACGCTTCGTTGAAAAGCTCGGGCTCCCCGCCCGACGCATCCCGCTCCACCCGCAGGAAGAACCGCTCGTCATCGACGAACCCTTCGTGCTGGTCACCCCCACCTACGGCGGGGGCGAGGGGCGCGGCGTCGAACGCGGGGCGGTGCCCAAGCAGGTGATCCGGTTCCTCAACGACGAGGCCAACCGGGATCACATCCGCGGAGTCATCTCCGCAGGCAACACGAACTTCGGCGAGTCCTTCTGCCTCGCCGGTGACATCATCAGCCGCAAGTGTCAGGTGCCCCACTTGTACAGGCTCGAGATCTTCGGCACACAAGACGATGTTGATCGCGTGAGCGACGGATTGGAACGACGGTGGAAGCTTCACTGACCGAGACAGTGGCATTCAAGGCCAACCCCTCCTACGAAGGTCTCGACTATCACGCGCTCAACGCGATGCTCAATCTCTACGATGCGAACGGCAAGATCCAGTTCGACGCCGACAAGCGCGCGGCGCGGGAGTACTTCCTGCAGCACGTGAACCAGAACACGGTCTTCTTCCACTCGCTCAAGGAGCGCCTGGACTACCTCGTGGAGAAGGAGTACTACGAAGGCGCCGTCATCGAGAAGTACTCGTTCGACTTCATCCAGAAGCTCAACGACCGGGCCTACTCGAAGAAGTTCCGCTTCGAGACGTTCCTCGGAGCCTTCAAGTACTACACCAGCTACACGCTGAAGACGTTCGACGGCAAGCGCTACCTCGAGCGCTTCGAGGACCGCGTCGTGATGACCGCCCTCGGTCTCGCCGACGGCGACGAGAAGCTCGCTGTGGCCCTCGTCGACGAGATCATCTCGGGCCGCTTCCAGCCGGCCACCCCGACGTTCCTCAACGCAGGCAAGGCGCAGCGCGGCGAGCTCGTCAGCTGCTTCCTGCTGCGCATCGAAGACAACATGGAGTCGATCGCCCGCGGCATCAACTCCGCGCTGCAGCTCTCCAAGCGCGGCGGCGGCGTCGCCCTGCTGCTGTCGAACATCCGCGAGGCGGGTGCGCCGATCAAGCAGATCGAGAACCAGTCCTCCGGCATCATCCCGGTGATGAAGCTCCTCGAAGACAGCTTCAGCTACGCCAACCAGCTGGGTGCCCGTCAGGGTGCAGGAGCCGTGTACCTCAACGCGCACCACCCCGACATCATGCGTTTCCTCGACACCAAGCGCGAGAACGCCGACGAGAAGATCCGCATCAAGACGCTGTCGCTCGGCGTCGTGGTGCCCGACATCACGTTCGAGCTCGCGAAGAACGACGAGGACATGTACCTGTTCTCGCCGTACGACGTCGAGAAGGTCTACGGCGTTCCGTTCGGCGACATCTCGGTCACCGAGAAGTACCGCGAGATGGTCGACGACCCGCGCATCAAGAAGACCAAGATCAACGCGCGCGAGTTCTTCCAGACCGTCGCCGAGATCCAGTTCGAGTCCGGCTACCCGTACGTCATGTTCGAAGACACGGTGAACAGGGCCAACCCGATCAAGGGTCGGATCAACATGTCCAACCTCTGCAGCGAGATCCTGCAGGTCAACACCCCGACGACGTACAACGACGACCTGTCGTACGACAACATCGGCAAGGACATCTCCTGCAACCTCGGCTCGATGAACATCGCGCTGTCGATGGATGCCGATGACCTCGGACAGACCGTCGAGACCGCGATCCGCGCGCTCACCGCGGTCAGCGACCAGAGCCACATCGGCTCGGTGCGTTCCATCGAAGACGGCAACGACCGCTCGCACGCCATCGGCCTCGGCCAGATGAACCTGCACGGCTACCTCGCCCGCGAGCACGTGTTCTACGGGTCGGAAGAGGGCATCGACTTCACGAACATCTACTTCTACACGGTGCTGTTCCACGCGCTGCGCGCGTCGAACAACCTCGCGATCGAGCGGGGGACGACGTTCGACGGCTTCGAGGACTCGACCTACGCGTCGGGGGCGTTCTTCGACAAGTACATCGACCGCGCCTGGGTTCCCGAGACCGAGAAGGTCAAGGAGCTCTTCGCCGGCAAGCACATCCCGACGCAGGAGGACTGGACCGCGCTGAAGGCGTCGATCCAGCAGCACGGCATCTACAACCAGAACCTGCAGGCGGTGCCGCCGACCGGCTCGATCTCGTACATCAACAACTCCACGTCGTCGATCCACCCGATCGCGTCGAAGATCGAGATCCGCAAGGAAGGCAAGCTCGGCCGCGTCTACTACCCGGCGGCGTTCATGACGAACGACAACCTCGAGTACTACCAGGACGCGTACGAGATCGGCTACGAGAAGGTCATCGACACCTACGCGGCTGCCACGCAGCACGTCGATCAGGGCCTGTCGCTGACGCTGTTCTTCAAGGACACCGCCACCACGCGTGACATCAACAAGGCGCAGATCTACGCATGGCGCAAGGGCATCAAGACGATCTACTACATCCGTCTGCGTCAGATGGCGCTCGAGGGCACCGACATGGCCGAGTGCGTCTCGTGCATGCTCTGACACTTCGACAAGCTCAGTGACCCAGAAACAGGACGACAGAACATGACTCCCTCTCCGCTCAAGCTGGTCGACCACGTGCAGGCGATCAACTGGAACCGCATCCAGGACGATAAGGATGTCGAGGTGTGGAACCGCCTCGTCAACAACTTCTGGCTGCCCGAGAAGATCCCGCTGTCCAACGACATTCAGTCGTGGAACACGTTGACCGCCGACGAGCAGCTGCTCACCATGCGCGTCTTCACCGGGCTCACGCTGCTCGACACGGTTCAGGCGACCGTGGGTGCGGTCTCGCTGATCCCCGATGCGATCACCCCGCACGAGGAGGCCGTCTACACGAACATCGCGTTCATGGAATCGGTGCACGCCAAGAGCTACTCCTCGATCTTCTCGACGCTCGCGTCGACCAAGGAGATCGATGAGGCGTTCCGCTGGTCGGTCGAGAACCCGAACCTGCAGAAGAAGGCCCAGATCGTCACGGAGTACTATCGCGGCGACGACCCGCTCAAGCGCAAGATCGCCTCGACTCTGCTCGAGAGCTTCCTGTTCTACTCGGGCTTCTACCTGCCGATGCACTGGTCGAGCCGGGCGAAGCTCACCAACACCGCCGACCTCATCCGCCTCATCATCCGTGACGAGGCCGTGCACGGGTACTACATCGGCTACAAGTTCCAGCGCGGGCTCGAGACGCTCGATCAGGCCCGCAAGGACGAGCTGAAGGACTACACCTTCTCGCTGCTGTACGAGCTGTACGACAACGAGGTGCAGTACACGCAGGACCTCTACGACGGTGTCGGTCTGACCGAAGACGTCAAGAAGTTCCTGCACTACAACGCCAACAAGGCGCTGATGAACCTCGGCTACGAGGCCATGTTCCCGTCCAGCCGTCACGAACGTGAATCCGGCCATCCTGTCCGCGCTCTCGCCGAACGCCGACGAGAACCACGACTTCTTCTCGGGGTCGGGTTCCTCGTACGTGATCGGCAAGGCGGAGGCCACGGAAGACGACGACTGGGACTTCTGAGAACTTCTCTCTGAGGTTCCAGCGAAACAGCTGGTCAGAGGCCCGGATCCGCGAAATCTCGCGGGTTCGGGCCTCTTTCGTGCCCTCTTCGAAATGGCAGAGGAGGACAGAGATGACCAGGAATACCCGTTCGGTGGGGCACGCCGGTGGCACGAGCACACCTCCCTCATGGAGGCGAGAGAGTCCGGCTCCCGAAATTTCGGGTTGGCGAGCGGCCGGGGCGTGCCACTTCGTGCCACAGGTGACCTACGGAATCCCTCACGATCCGCGGAAATACGCGGATCCTGGGTCTCGTGGGCGTCGAGTGGCACGGAGTGGCACGACGGTCCACACTCGTCCGTTCAAGTCCACGGGAGGGCACGATGACTGCATCTAAGCGAGAGTCGTGGGGCAGTCTGCGCAAGCTCCCTTCTGGCCGCTGGCAAGCGCGCTATCCCGGACCCGACGGAGAGACCTACACGGCTCGGACCGAGGGCGACAAAGCGCTGACATTCCTCACGAAGACGGACGCGCGGACATGGCTTGCCGCCGTGCACACGAAGATCTCGCTCGGCCAGTGGAACCCGCCAGCGGCCGTAGCGGCACGGAATCGCGCCGAAGCCGCTACTGAGAAAGCGCGGTCGATGGGGTTCGAGGAGTACTCGGAGCGATGGGTGCAGTTGATCAAGACCGAGCCCAACCGCAGCGGAAAGAGGCGGGCCATCGGGACGGTCCGCTCGTATCAGGGCAAGGTCACTGGCTACCTGGTGCCGGAGTTCGGTGACACTCCTCTGCGGGAGATCGACGCAGACCGCATCCGCGTCATGACCGACCGACTCGACAAGATCCCGGCACCGCTGAATCCGAAGTCAAAATTCAACGGGATCACGCGGCCGGTGCTGATCGTGCTCATGATGATCTTGCGCCAGGCGGCCCGGGACGGGGTCATCCCTGCGGCACCGAGCGTCTCCATTCCGCGTCAAGAGTCGGTGCGTCACGATTCTGACCACGACGAAGGTGAGGATGTCGTGACGCCCAGGCAGGTCGAGGCGCTCTACGCGGCGGTTCCCAAACAGTGGGCGATCATGGTGCTGCTCGCCGCGTGGTGTCAGCTGCGTCGCGGGGAATGCCTGGGACTGCAACGGCGAGATGTCGAGTGGAACGATGACGGCAGCGCAACCCTACATGTGCGTCGTCAGCTGAACGCCAACACCGGCGACTACACCGACACCAAGAGCGATGCAGGCAAACGGTCGCTCAGCATCCCCAAGCTCATGATCGTTCGGCTCAAGCAACACCTGGATGACAACGTCGCCGCCGAAGCCAAAGCGCCGGTCGTTCCGGCGAGCGTCAGGGGCAGTATGCCGCTCTCGAACACTCGCTGGGGCTACGTCTGGGCCGATGCACGAGACTGCGTCGACGGCTTGCCGCATCGCTTCCGCTTTCACGACCTGCGGCACACGGGCCTGACACTCTTTGCTCAGGAGGGCGCGACGCTCGCTGAGCTGATGCGCCGGGGCGGGCACGCGGACATCCGAATCGTGCTGCGGTACCAGCACGCCACCATGGACCGTGATCGCGAGCTGGCGAATCGAATGAGCGACCGGGTCGCCGAGAGCATCGCCCGGGCGCTGAAGGAGGATGAGGAGACTTAGGCGGACAGCCGCGGACACCTGAGAAGTGACACGAGTCCACTCACAGGAAGGTATCGCCATGACTGTTCGAACTTACTCCGAGGAGCACGACACCGGGTTGGTCTCCCTGGCGATCGCGGCTGAGAGCTTGGGCGTCTCGGTCAAGACGATCCGACGTCGAATCTCCGACGGCACCGTCCGGGGATATCGGGTCGGACGCCTCATCCGCGTCGACCTGGTCGAGCTGCGGCGGAGTCTCGTGGTTGAGATCCCGGCGGCGAGGTGACCACTCGAACACTCGATTCTTCGGCGGACGACCGGAGGTGCTTGTGTTGTGCTCACGAACGCGTGAGACCTCGGATCCGCAGATGGCAGCGCGGGCACGGCCGTGTATGAGACGGTTGATACCAACTCTGGCAGCGCTCGTCTTCGATCCCTTGTGTGGCGCCGACGAGCCGTCCCAAGAGCGGGAGAGCAGCTATGGGAATCGGTGACCCCCGTCCCCACCATGTGAGCAACGGTAACAGGACCCTACTACCCCCACCCATGCGACCATCGTGATCGAGACGTTCAAAGGAGTGGACCCACCGTAACCGGCCGGAACCTGCACCGCGGACATCTCCGGAAACCTGCACCGCGGACATCTCCGGAATCCGCGGTCAGATCACTTGCCGACTACCGCTGTCGCTTCAACATCCGCTCCGGAATCCGCCATCTGAGCAGCGGATGCCCTGTTCGCCGGCTCGGGCCGCCGGACGAAGTCCCGCCAGTAGTCGGCGTACTCCGAATCGAAGCCCTCACGGAAGCGCAGCATCTCGTTCGGTGCGGCGAATATGGCACCCTGCATCAAGTAAACCTTGCGGTGCAGCGAAGGCATCCCGAGTAACTCGTAGCTCGACGGACCTGTTACCCGGATTTCGGTGCCGTTGGCGCGCAGCAGCGTGCTGCTCCGACCCCACTGATCCGCCTCGCTCGACACGACCTCGAAGGTCGCACGCACGCAGCCGATCTGCTCCAGAGAGCGGAGCACCTCACGGGCACGATCCAGGGCGGAGTTCACTTCATCCGTGGTCGGCGTCCGCTGTTTACCCTCCGCGTGGAGCAGGCCGTTGCGAGCACTGAGTATCCCGGAGTCATTCAGGCGGGTGCTGACATCGCGCAGAGTCTTCCGCAGGGATACCTGCGACGAGGCGGTCAAGTCGAGGTAGGGAATCGTGTGGGTGAAAGGGAAACGCTGTAGATCCGTCTGCTTCACAAACCGCGGATAGTCGTCCTTCTCGCGGAGGAAATCCGCCTCGTGGCTGCGCAGGCTCTCCAGATGATTCGACAGCCGCATGAATCCTTGGACGAGCTCCGCAAGTACCGGCCCCGCGCTAAGGTCGTTGCGCTCGACGCCGTCCTTGCGTTCCACGGACTCGTTGAGCGTCTCGATGGTGAACTCGCGAGCGGACTGCAGGTGGAACTCGAACGGCCTCCCGGCCACGGAATGGTCGGTGAGCAGAGCCCAAGTAGCGAAAATCAAAGAGTCGAAAAGGTGACGTTCGAGCGCGACGAAGTAGTTGACGGCGACCTTGCGCAGCGCTTCCTCCGTCGAGTCGTTGGCCGTGAGCGGGGTAACGACGAACTTCTCCAACGAGTTGTGGTTGCGCCAGTAGTTGTCCCGAATGTCCGGTCGGCGGTTCGGGACGAACCCCAATTTCCAGAGCATCGAGTCGAGGAAGCTAGCGTCGTCCCCGCCGATGGATAGGCCGAGAACGACCGCAGCTTTCTTTGCATTCCCTTCCCTCGAGAGAACCAACGTAGAGAGTATTTCGCGAGGGCTCGCAGTGCGCAGGAAGCTCTCCAGGCGCTCATCGGTGGTGGCTCCCGGATGCCCGCGAAGCAACCATGCAAGGTCGTTCATCTCCTCTGCGGACTCCGGGTCGAAAAGGGAACGGGCGAGCGACGTCAGTCGGAGGAGTGTGACGGTGGAGCTGCCGGGCATGATCCGGTAGCCCATAGAACTAAGCTCAGATCGCAGTCCCCACGCACCGGAACGCGCGCGGTGGTTCACAACAGGCTTGCGCACCTCGCCGTCGGGCACCTCGATGTCGCCTTCCTGCACAGCCGCATCGAGAGCCTCGGCTAGAGCTTCATCGGGCTCGGTGAGCAGGAGGTTCAGCAGGCTGGCACGGTCGAGTTCAAATGACCACTTGTCGACGTCTCCGGAGAATCCGAACGATGATGCCCAAGCATGAGTTCGGCCACCGGACGTCTCCAAGACACGCTTTAGAAGTTTCCTGAGTTCACCGTCACTGAGCCCGTCGCCCAGCAGGAAGGGCAGCGTGGAGGCGTCATTGATCTCGTACGGGTTGTATCGCTCTTCGATGAGTTCTGAGGCGAAGCCAGACCAATCGGAGGGTTCCTTCGCAAACTGACGGAGTACTTTGCTCGCGAGCGGACGATGTTGATTCACGCCCGCCTCGCGGCTGGTGGAGAGACCGACGTTGTGGATCTCTGTGCAGGAAATATCGCTGCAGTGCTGCAGCGGAATGTCGGTCGCGGGGTGCAGGTCCCGTTCGAACTCCAACCGGTGCAACCCGAACGGGCCAAGGAGGTAGTGCCCGTCGTGGAAGACACCCTGCGGCTTGTCTTGCAGAAGCCGCATCGTATCTCCGTGCTTCAGGTCGTCGCGCTCCTCAGGGATGAGGGAGACTGCCTCGTCATAGAGTCCGCGTCCGAAGATCATCGGGTAGAGAATGCGCTTCTCGCGGATCATCTCGGATACCGCCTCGACCAGCTTGCTCATGTCGATCCGTTCGATGTCGATGAGCGGGTCAACATGCGTCAGCGTCAACAGACACAATAGGTTCGCGTCTTTCGTCTCAACGGACTCGTTGGCGACGAGCTGGTGCCGCAGCTTCTTGCCGGAATCCGAGAGGACAATCGCCCGGTTTAGCTCGTCAGAGGCCTTGAAGTCCGACGGGATGATGGAGTGGGCCAGGATGTGGACCAGCGTGCGTAAGTCAAGGAATCGCTCGCGCCACTCCTCCTCGGGATAGTCCACCGCGAGTTCCGTCCGCGTGCGTGCACCTGATGAAGACATCGACACCCCTGTCTACGCCTCCCTTAGGCGCCCCGACTCACACAGTACATGCGCGGGAATGGCTCCCATATAGCCTTCTCAGTGCTCGGTCAGGAGGTCACTCGCTTCGCAAGCTCTCCACGGCATCACCGGGATGCGACGTGATCAGGGATCGCGGCCAATCGCAAGCGATCCCGCCGTACCGCGGCGTCCACTCGATCCATGCTGGGTCGCGTCGTCGCGCTCGATGGGGGAGATCAGTCAATCCGCTGACGCTCATGAGGAGCCTTCCGGTCGCGGGGTCATCCAGAACGCCGATCAGCGCGAGCACCATCCGGGCGGTCCGCTCGTCCTTCGCGAGCTGCGAGAGCATGGGCATGTCAGCCTCCTGTGCGTTGAGATCTCTATAGGAAGGTGAGCAGGATCAGCCCTTTTGGTTCCTGAAGAGCAGGCGTACCCTGGAAGGCGAAGCAGGTTCACAACTCTGCAGGCCCTTCGGGGCGGCCCTCCACGGGCACTCGACACACACGCTGCTTCCTCGACGGAGAACGACGTGTGACGAGAGGCCCATCATGATTCGTTCGATCTGGACGGTCAGTGCCTTCATCCATGCTGTCCTGCAGCGATGCGCACCTACGAACATCGTTCTTGGCCGCATCCGGCGTCGCCGCGGACTCAAGTGGGGCGTACCCGCGATGCTCCTCGCGGTGCCGTACTCGATCGCGGCCAGCCTGTGTTCCGCAGCGGTCGGCGACGGCGCCTCCGGGTGGTTGAACCTCATCATCGTGCTGTGCCTGTGGAACGCGACGAAATTCCTCGTGGCGGGACCCGTCGCCGTGGTGCTCCTGCTCCGTGTTCGGCATCAGGAGGCTGTCGCGAGGCGCGCGTCCGAGCGGGCGAACGCAGCTGTCGAGCTTGTCGCGGCTTGAACACCCGACCGATCTCAGTCGGGGATCTCGCCGGTGCGTTCGTCGATGGTGGCGAAGAACGCATCCTCTGCGGCCTGGCGCGCTTGGACCTGTTCGATGACGAACGCGACGAAGTCGGCGTCTCGGTCAGTGATGACATGCTCGACGATGTCGACGGTCCGATCTTCCCCCGGCCAGATAGTCTGCCGCGTCGGACGGTCCCGATCGAGGCGGGTGCCACTGACCGTGACCCAATCGTGCAAACGCTGGCGAGCATCCGCGAAGTCGCGATGCCAGCCGAAAGGTGCGGAGCCGTCTTGGCCGGCGTCGTAGGCGCAGAGCCAATGCAGGTGCAGCGCCGACAGCTCCCAGACCAGTTCGGGATGGCGGTGCCAGAGCGGCGGAATCACTGCCGCCGGGATGCCGTACTCCAGCCGGAGCCAGTTCACCCAGCGGTTGAGTTCGAGGAGTTCTTGCTCAAGGTCGTGCGAGGTGAGCAAGTTCCAGTTGATTGGGTGCGGTGGCTCCGCAACGAGATCGGGCCCAAACGGCTCAGCGTGCATACTCTCGGGCCCTTGGTTGAGCGCGTCGTCGTCGTTCATGGTTGTTCCCGTTGGACTAGCGACTGAGAGGCGAACTGCTCATGGTTGGCTGCGCTCGGGCGTCAAACGCACGGCTCTGCTCCTTGTCAGCGCGGTCCCGGTCGGCGCCTCGGGGAGACCGGTCGACGTCGTACCGGGTGCGCGCGGTGTCGTGGCCGATACGCTTCGCGACGAACTCTTCCCCCTCGACGGTCTGGCCCTCGCGCTCGTAGCTCACGGGCCGCTGGTATCCCTCGGCGAGAAATTTGTCGCCCTTCGCGAACCGCGCAGACGTGTGTTCGGCAGAGCGTCCGAACATGACGAGGTGGTGGTAGCTCGTCTCCAACTGCGTGAAGCTCCCGTCCTCTTCGCGACGGAAGTGCTCCTGCCCGAAGCGGAAGTAGACGCGGGGGTTCCCGTTGCTGGAGTTCGTCAGCTGCGGTTCTGAGGCGACGAAGCCCGAGACGGATTCTTGCGTGTAGATCGACATGATCAGCTCCCTGTCTGGTTGGGTGGCCGGGTTTGCTCGGTCACTGCATCAGGCAGGTGCGCGCCGCTCTCCGGACCGGCCTGATTCGTCGTGGGGCCCTTCAGGAGTGCTTCCACGGCCGAGCGATCGAGCCGGATCTTCTCGCCGTCAGCGCGCTTCGGCCATGGACGCAGGTCTGTGACGATCGGCGGCGCCGATCGCAGCAGGATGATGCCAGT